>JAEKKK010000270.1 GCA_019510405.1 Gemmatimonadota bacterium
CGAGTCTGTTCCGTGCCGCCTCATCCGGGCGATCCACGTAGAAGCAGAAAGACGAACACAGTTCAGGTTGAATGCCCACGATCAATCAGCTCGTCCGGCAGAGCCGCCGCGACGTCGAGAAGAAGATGAAGGCGCCGGCTCTCAAGGCGAACCCGCAAAAGCGGGGCGTCTGCACGCGCGTCTACACCACCACCCCCAAGAAGCCGAACTCCGCGCTCCGCAAGGTCGCGCGTGTGCGTCTCACCAACGGCTTCGAAGTCACCGCCTACATCCCGGGCGAGGGCCACAACCTCCAGGAGCACTCGATCGTGCTCATTCGCGGCGGTCGTGTGAAGGACCTTCCGGGCGTTCGCTATCACATCGTTCGCGGCACGCTCGACGCGTCGGGCGTCAACGGCCGCAATCAGAGCCGCTCCAAGTACGGCACCAAGAAGCCGAAGGCTGGCGCCGCAGCGGGCAAGGGAGGTAAGAAGTGAGCCGCCGCAAATCCGCTGTGAAGCGCACCATCCTTCCCGATGCGCGCTACGACAGCCAGACCGTCTCGAAGTTCATCAACGTCCTGATGTATCAGGGCAAGAAGAGCACGGCCGAGCGGATCTTCTACGCCGCGATGGACCTCGTCGAGAACCGCACGAGCCAGCCGGGCGTGAACATCTTCAAGCAGGCGCTCACCAACCTCAAGCCGGTCGTCGAGGTGAAGAGCCGCCGCGTCGGTGGTGCGACGTACCAGGTGCCGGTCGAGGTGCGTCCGGAGCGCCGTACGGCGCTGGCGATGCGCTGGCTGATCAGCTACTCGCGCGATCGCAACGAGAAGTCGATGGCCGAGAAGCTGGCCGCCGAAGTGATCGCGGCGTCGAAGGGCGAGGGCAACGCGGTGAAGAAGAAGGAAGACACGCACCGCATGGCCGACGCGAACAAGGCGTTCGCGCACTACCGCTGGTAAGGCTCGTACCGTACTCGACAACCTCAAACCCTGCCGAAGCGTTACGTCTCGGCAGGGTTTTTGTCATGTTGCCACCGCGTCACGCTGGCGGCTTCACTCGCTTCTCCTGAGGATACTCATGATGCGATCGATCATCCGCGCGGCGGTATCCGCCGGTGCGCTCGTGGTGCTGTCGGCGTGCGGCGGCGGCGACGCCGGGACGGGAGTCCGCGCCTCGGTGACGGGAACCTATCAGCTTTCCACCGTGAACGGGCAGTCGCTGCCGTTCACCGAGAGCTCGAGCGGGGCGGTGGTGAAGATCACGGCCGGCCAGCTCGTGGCGCAGTCGGATGGCACGTTCAGCGAGACGCTCACCCGGGCGACGACCCCGCCGGGCGGCGCGACGACGACCCAATCGACCACGTCGAGCGGCACCTTTACGGTCGGGAACCAGGTGATCGTATTCACGTATGGCGGCTCGGCCGGCACGGCGCTCGGATCGCTCATCAGCAACGGGATCTCGATCCAGAACGGCGCCAACGCCTTCGAGTACAAGAAGTAGCGTTCGCCGTCAGGCCGAGCCGAACCTCGCGAGCGCGATTCGGATAGCTTCACCGCCGGAAGCGCACGACCATTCCATCCGTGAACTCGTCGAGGGAGCCGGTGACCAGCACGCATCCCGCCGCCCATCCCGCGCTCGCCCGCGCGGTGCATCACGCGTCCGTGTGGCTCGAAGGGCTGACGACGCGGGCGGTGAACGCAACGACGTCGCTCGAGGCGCTGCGTGCGCGGCTCCGCGTACCGCTCACGCGGCAGGGCGTCGATCCGGAGCGGGTGGTGGACGACCTCGCGGCCGCCACCGAGGGCGGCCTGCTTGGCTCGCCGGGCGGGCGGTTCTTCGCGTGGGTGATCGGTGGAACGCTGCCCTCGGCGATCGCGGCGGACTGGCTCACGTCGGCGTGGGATCAGAACTCCGGGATGTACGCCACCGCGCCGGCAGCAGCGGTGGCCGAGGAAGTGGTGGGCGAGTGGTTGCTCGACGTGCTCGATCTTCCACGCGACGCGTCGTTCGCGCTCGTCACGGGCTGCCAGATGGCGCACGTCACAGCGCTCGCGGCGGCACGCTCGGGGGTGCTGCGCGACGCCGGCTGGGACGTCGAGCGTGATGGGCTGTTCGGCGCGCCGCGCATTCGCGTCCTCGCGAATGCCACGCGTCACATCACGATCGACCGGGCGCTGCGCCTGCTCGGCTTCGGCCTGAATGCCGTGCAGCCCGTCGATACCGACGAGCGCGGACGCGTCACGCCGGAAGCGCTTCAAAAGGCACTGAGCGCCGGGACGGGGCCGACGATCGTGGTGCTCGCGGCGGGAGATCTCAACACGGGGGAGTTCGACCGCTTCCAGGAGCTGATCCCGATCGCCAAGTCGGCCGGGGCGTGGGTGCACGTGGACGGCGCCTTCGGGCTGATCGCCCGCGCGAGCGCAACGAAGCGACATCTGCTCGAAGGAGTGGAGCTCGCCGACAGCTGGTCCACGGACGCTCACAAGTGGCTCAACGTGCCGTTCGACAGCGGGATCGCGATCGTACGCGACCGCGACGCGCATCGTACAGCGATGGCGGTGCACGCGTCCTATCTCGTGTCGAGCGACGACGTGGCGCGCGACGAGATGGACTGGAACCCCGAGTTCTCGCGCCGCGGCCGCGGTTTCGCACTGTACGCCGCCCTGCGTGAGCTCGGGCGCGACGGTCTGGCGCAGCTGATCGATCGGTGTTGTGCGCACTGCCACTCCATCGTGACCGGGATCGGCGCACTCGACGGGGCGGAAGCGTTGTGGATTCCCGAGCTGGATCAGGGGTTGGTGCGCTTTCTCGACCCGCGATCCGGCGCGACGGAAGAAGACCACGACGCCTGCACCGATCGCATCATCGGGGCGATCAACGCGACGGGGGAAGCGTTCTTCGGCGGCGTGACGTGGAACGGGCGGCGCGCGATGCGAGTGAGCGTGGTGAACTGGCGCACGAACGACAGCGACGTGGCGCGCACGATCGAGGCGGCGCGCCACGCACTGGCCGGAGCGTCGGCCTAGCCCGCGGTCGTTGCCAACGGTTCCTTCGGCGGGTGGACCGCCGGTGTGCCGCACGCGGGGCAGTACTGGAAGAACGCGTTCTTCCGCGCATTGCACGCGCCGCAGTGGTCGAACAGCGTCATGCCGCAGTGCACGCAGAAGTTCGAGGGTGCATCCGCGGTGGACGCGGCGATGGGACGCTCGCAGCCAGGGCAGACGCCGGTCGCCATGCGCTTGAGTGCTTCCTCGTAATCGAGACGCCGCCGGCGCTCTGATTCCGTCTGCTGCTCCACTTCGGCGCGACGCGCCACGTATCGGCGCATCGCACGAATGACGTACAGGCCGGCGAGGCCGCTCGCGACGACGCCGACGCCGTAGCGCACGTAGCCGCCGTAGCTGGGGAGATACGGCACCAGCTCGACGAAGAACGCGAAGAGCGCGAAGAGCACGAAGCCCCGATAGAGAGGCCAGTACTGGCTGCGCCGCCGGCGAACGACGAGCCACGCCGCGATGAGGAGCAATGGCAGGGTGATGACGAGCCGGATGCCGAACACGCGAAGCTCCCGCCGGAATCGCGCGCGCTCGTAGCGCGAGCTCGCCGCCGCCTCGAGCGCCGATTCCGCCTCGCTCTGCGTCTGGAGGGACTGATTGACCTTCAGCAGCTCGGCGTCGAGGCGCTCGGTTTCCGTCTGCGCTGCTCGCTCACCGGCCTTGAGCTGATCGAGCTCGGCGGTGCGGCGCAGCACCTCGGGATCCTGGCGGGGATCCGTGGTGGCGGTTCGCGTGGCGATCCAGTTGTCGAAGCTCTCGCGCCGGGCGCGGTAGGCGTTGGACGCCGCCGTCAGGGTAAGCCGTGCGCGCTCCTGGGCTGCGGAGAGGTCGCGCTCGGCCCGGTTGAGGGAATCGCGCACCGTGGCGATCCGCGCCGTGCGCGCCGGATCCATGAACTGCTGGATCGAGACGGACTGCTCTACCCCGGGGAGCTCCCCGACGATCTTGTCGCCCAATCCAATGAGGAATCCGGCAAAGACGAGGGAGACGATCCAGGCGGCGAGCTGGAAGAGTCGTTCGGGGACGCGCAGGCTCTTGAACATGGTCGCTCATCTCGAAGGGGAAGGTGCAACCAATGGACGGCGGCTCGTGTCGATACGATACCGCGCCCGGCGCCGAGTAACGCGTCGGAAACCGAGGGAAAAGCTCCTGAAAATCCTGGGTTGCTAAAATTCTAGCACATGCTAATTTCTTAGCACACAAACCCTCGCGTACGTATCGCCGTAGGCGAGGGCAGGTAGAAAAGTCCTCTCGCTCACCCGCTGCCGATCCATGCGTCCCGCACCCTTCCCGTCCGCCATCCTCCTCGGCGCGTTCGGCCTCCTCATGCTTGCCGCACCGATCGCGCATGCCCAGTCCGCGCCCGACGTCGTGCGAGGCCGAGTGACCGACGATTCGGCGCATGTCGTCATCGGCGCGACGGTGATGATCACGCGCGGGCCGGACCGGCTGACACAGCAGGCCGTCACCGACAGCACCGGTGCGTATCGTTCCCGATTCGAGGAGGGGACGGGGGACTACCTCGTCTATGTCGCCGTGGCCGGGTTCAAGCCCGTACGCCGGCGCGTGCAGCGACAGGGCGACGAACGCGAGCTCGTCGCGGATCTCACGCTCGCGCGCGATCTGACCGTGCTGGCCGCGTTGAAGGTGACGGCGGTGAAACCCGAACGCGCGTCGAACCAGGTACGGCCCTCGGACCCGGAGCCCGGATCGGGCGACATGTGGAAGCAAGGAGTGGAGGGGCAGGTCTCGCCATCGGTCGCGGGCGACCTCACCGCCGTGGCAGGCACGATGCCGAACGTGACGATGACGCCTGCGGGTGCCTCCATCCTGGGCTCGGGGAGCGAATCGAACCTCACGACGCTGAACGGCATGGGCCTCGCCTCAGGGAGCATCCCGCGCGCGGCGCGGACGGAGACGCGGGTGACGGGAGCGACGTTCGATGCGACGCGCGGCGGTTTCGCCGGCGCCAACATCGATGTGCGGCTCGGCCCGGGCGATCGCTTCTATCAGCGGCGAAATGCCTTCGTCACGTTCGATCCGCCGTCGCTCCAGATCACCGATCCGGTAAGTCGCGCGCTCGGGACGACGTCTGGTGGATTCCGCGGGAGCGTCGGTGCCGATGGAGAGCTGATCCGCCGCGCGCTCACCTACAACGTCGCGCTCGACGTGTCGCGCGCCGCGAGCTCGCCATCGACACTCGTGAGTGCGGACGCAGATGCTCTGCTGCGCGCCGGTGTCGCGCCCGACTCGGTGGCGCGGCTCATCGCCATCGCCACGCCGCTCGGCATTCCCCTCGCCGGGCGCGACGTTCCCTCCGACCGCGAGCGCTCGGCGATTACCTGGCTCGGGCGACTCGACGATACGCGCGATACGCTCCAGACGCGCGCGTTGACGACCATCGTCGGCGTAACGCGAGATGGGGCGATCGGCTTCGGCCCACTCGCCGCGCCGGCGGCTGCGGGCGAGCGGCGCGAGCGTACCCTCGGCTCGCAGCTCACCTTCGGGGCATTCGTCGGGCCTGGGCATCGCGTGCTCACGGAATCACGCCTTGCCGCCAGCGCTGTACACACCGAGGTCGCGCCCTATCGTGCGCTACCATCGGCGAACGTGCTGGTGCGCTCCGCGCTCTCCGGGATGGCGAACGACATCACGAACCTCGTGCTGGGCGGTTCGACGTTGGTGACGACGGACGATCGATGGACGGTGGAAGGATCGAACGAGACGGGGTGGAACGCGAATGGGCGGCGTCATCGCTTCAAGGCGATGGCGTGGGGACGCCTGGACGGGCTGCGGCAGCAGGGCGCAACCAATGCGCTCGGCAACTACACCTTCAACTCACTGGAGGACTTCGCCGAGAACCGCCCGTCGAGTTATTCGCGCACGCTGTCGCAGCCGGATCGTTCGGCAGCGGTGTGGAACGTCGCTACGGCGTTCTCACACACGTGGGCGCCGTCACGCTTCCTCGGCGTCATCTACGGTGCACGACTGGAGGGCGACGGTTTCACGAGCCCGCCACCGAGGAACGCGGCGCTCGAGAGCGCGCTCGGCGTGCGCTCGGGCGTCGCGCCCAGCCGCGTGCATGTGAGCCCACGCGTCGGATTCTCCTACACGTACAATCGCGATCGTGAGAACGGAAACGGCACGAGCTCGAGCCCCGTTGGCCGATTCTATCGAACCCAGACCGGTACGATTCGCGGTGGGATCGGCGAGTTCCGTGATCTGCTACGGCCCGGCCTGCTCGCCGATGCCACTGCGTCGAGCGGGCTCCCGGGTGGGACGCTGACGCTGTCGTGCGTCGGCGCCGCCGTGCCTCAACCCGACTGGTCGAACTTCGACGCTGGCGCGAGCCCGACCCAGTGTCTCGACGGCAGTGGCGTGCTCGCCGAGCGGGCGCCGTCGGTCATCCTGATCGATCCGTCATACGACGTGCCGCGCAGCTGGCGCTCGTCACTCGACTGGTCCGGGAACGTGCGCAGTCTGCTCGTGCGCGTCGGTGGGATGGTGTCGTATGATCTCGACCAGCCCGGAGTGGTCGACGCAAACTTCTCGGGAGTGCAGAAGCTCGCGCTCGCGCTCGATGGAAGTCGTCCGCTCTACGTGTCGCCGGCATCGATCGATCCGACCACGGGCGCTGTGTCGGCGGCAGAGTCGCGGCGCTCGGCGGAGTTCGGGCGAGTGGTTTCGCGTGTGAGCGACCTTCGCGGATACGGTGGACAGCTCACGATCGGGCTGTCGCCAGATGTCTTCCGATACCGGCCGCGCCACTCGCTGTTCGTGTCGGCCAACTACACGCTCCAGTCGAGCCGCCGGCAGTATCGCGGCTTCGATGGCGCCGGCTTCGGTGATCCACGAGTCGTCGAATGGGCGCCAAGTCAGAGCGACGCGCGGCACATCGTCGTGCTGACCGGCGGCACGCGCGGGGACAAGATCGGTGTGCTGACGCTGTTTGCGCGTGCACAGTCGGGACTTCCATTCACACCTGTGGTGCAGGGAGACGTGAATGGCGACGGGCGCACGTACGATCGTGCGTTCATCCCGAATCCGGCGGTGGAGAGTGATCTCGCGCTCGCGGCGAGTGTGCGTTCGTTGATGGATGGCGGCTCGCCGAGTGCGCGGCGCTGCCTCCAGGCTTATCTCGGAAAGGTTGCTGAGCGCAATGGGTGTCGCGGGCCATGGACGCAGTCGCTGAACGTGCAGTGGCGTCCCCCGATGCCCCAGCGGTGGGGTGGCCGCGTCGCCCCGACGCTCTATCTCCAGAACGTGTTGGCGGGTGTCGACCAGCTCGTACATGGGACCAGCCGACTGCAGGGATGGGGATCACCGGCATCGCCCGACCCCGTGCTCTTCGTGCCGAGGGCCTTCGACGCGGCGGCGAACCGATTCCGCTACGATGTGAACCCGCGATTTGCCGATACGCGCCCGAATCGTAACCTGTATCGCGAGCCGTTCCGGATCGTGGTGGACTTCTCGCTCCAGTTGTCCACCGACTTCTCGCTCCAGCAGCTCCGCCGAGCGGTCGAGCCGGTGAAGACGACGGAAGGGTGGCAGCGGCGGTCGGCGGACTCGATTGCCGCCTTCTACCTCCAGAACAGCTCGAGTATCCACAAGGCGTTGCTTGCCGAAACGGACTCGCTCTTTCTGAGTCGTGCGCAGGTCGCGGCCTTGCAGAAGGCGGATTCCTTGTTCTCGGATCGAGTGCGCCAGGTGTATTTCGAGCTGGGCGAATACCTCGCACGCGGCAATGGCAGCGCGGGCCGGGCGGAGATGGACAGTGCGTCGACGGCCCAGAAGACGTACTGGCGGATCTTCTGGGAACAGCCCGAGATTGCCGATTCCATCGTTACGCCGGCGCAGAGGGCGCTGTTCCCGATGCTCGGTCGCATGGTCGAGACGCCGAAGAAGGAGAGCGAGCACAGCCAGTGGAAATTCGGGCACTCGGTGCAGATGCGGCGGCCTGCGGCGGCCGCAACGAAGCCCAACGCGCCGCCGAGCGGAACGCCTGGCGCCACGGAGGTACGATCGACGGGGAAGCCCTGACGGCACGTCCGCGCGGCGCTTGTGTGTCGAGCGCCGCGGCGTACTGTTCGGCATGCTTCCCACACATGACGCACATCGCCACGCCGTGCGGAGCAACGCGCGGTGAACACGACACGCCTCGAGGCGTTCAGCGATGGCGTGCTCGCCATCATCATCACGATCATGGTGCTCGAGCTCCGCGTGCCGCACGGGACGGAATTGAGCTCGCTCGCGCCGCTCTGGCCCGTGTTCCTGAGCTATCTGCTCAGCTTCGTGTACATCGGGATCTACTGGAACAACCATCACCACATGCTGCACGTGACGGAGCAGGTGAATGGCGCGATCCTCTGGGCGAACCTGCACCTGTTGTTCTGGCTGTCGCTGGTGCCGTTCGTCACGGCGTGGATGGGGGAGAACCACTTCGCTCCCGTGCCCACGGCGATGTACGCGATGGTGATGCTCGCGGCGGCGGTCGCGTACCTCATTCTCCAGCGGACGATCATCCGGAGCCAGGGCTCGCACTCCGTGCTGGCCGCCGCGGTCGGGGGTGACAGGAAGGGCAAGACCTCCGCGATCCTCTACGTGCTGTCGGTTCCCGCCGCGTTCATCAGCACGGCGATCTCGGGGGCGTGCTTCGCGGCCGTCGCGCTGATATGGCTCCTGCCGGACAAGCGCATCGAGCGCGTGATCGAAGGAGAACTCGGGAATGCAGGTATGCGAGAATGAGGGAGTGCGACAGCGCCGAGGCGAGCTGACGGCATGATGATCCTGATCGCGGGACCGTTCCGCTCGGGGACGGACGACGACCCGGCGCGGATGGCGGCGAACGTGCGCGAGATGGAGCGATTCGCGCTGCCGCTCTTCCGTGCCGGCCACACGCCGATTGTGGGCGAGTGGCTCGCGCTGCCGCTGGTAGCGTTGGCCGGCTCGACGCGCGTCGGTGACGCCACATTCGACGAGATCTTCCACCCGATCGCCGAGCGACTGCTGGCCAAGTGCGACGCCGTGCTGCGAGTGGGTGGGGCATCGGCGGGCGCCGATCACATGGTGGAGATCGCGCGTCAGCGCGGACTGGCGGTGTTCATGAAGTTGGAGGATGTGCCGGGCTGTCGGGTGCGGGGATGAGGGAATGCGGCGATGAGGGGATGAGGAACGGCGACACCCATCTCGAGCGACGGTAGCGAGTCGAGGGATCTGTACGTTCGCCCGGAAGAACGCGAAACGGCCTCGGGAGGCATCTGCCTCCCGAGGCCGTTCACCAGCTCACCAGCTCACCAGCTCACCAGCTCACTTGAGCGTGC
>JAEKKK010000271.1 GCA_019510405.1 Gemmatimonadota bacterium
GACCCACCGGCACCGGTCGCGGCCAGTCCGGAACGAGCCCGCGCTCGTCATCCCACGTGCACTCCGGATGCGTCCACGTCAGCGCATCGCGCCAGGCGCGACGCGTCTCCTCACCCGCGAACAGACGCGCCAGGCGACGCAGATCGACGCCGGCATCTTCTGCCGCACCCGCGAGTTGCTCGAGCACGTTGATCGTGATCAGCTCACGCAGATCCTCATCGGCACTCGGGAGGATCTGCTCGATCGCGACGAATCGGGGCGCGAGCGCCTCGGGATCGGATGCGACCACCTCATCGAGGTGGAATCCGAACTCATGGATGTTCTGTCCGACCTCGAGCGGATTGTAGCTCGAGGCGGCCGTGTACGCGCGCCAGTGGTCGGCGAACGAAGGAACCGCCTCGCGCAGCGCGGCCCACTTGTCGTCCGTGCGAGATCCGTATTTCGACACGCCGTCACGCCTGGTTCGGGGAGCTGTTGCCGCGTGCCTCCGCCAACGTGCGGGGGGGACACGCGGCCTCAACTCTACCGACGCGACCGGCCGTACGCGACCTCGTGAAAGCTCCCGATCGTGCTCCACACGCCCAACCCGATCCCGCGCGCCATCTGGTGCAGCTCGACCATGTTGTGCGCGAGGAAGATCAACACGGAGCCTTCGGTCGGATCCGCCTGCCACCAGCCGCCGTACGCGCCGGGCCATCCGATCGTCCCGACGCCGCCGCGACAGCGCACCGGGTCCGCCTGCTCCGGCTCCATCACGACGGCGACGCCCATGCCGTAGCCATGGCCGACGGCGAACAGCGACTGGCCGAACATGCGCGCGCTCGCGCGCTGCGCCGGCGAGAGCTGGTTCGACGACATCAGCGCTCGCGTCTCCGGACGGAGGAGCTCCGCGCCCGTCGGACTGTCACCGAGCAGCATGCGCGCGAAGGCGAGATAGTCGTCGAGGGTCGACCAGAGCCCCTGCCCTCCGGCTTCGAAGGTCATGCTCTCCGGCCGCCACTCCAGCGCCTGGCTGTTTGGTGTCACCCTGAGCGCGGTGGGCCGTCCCGCGTCGTCGAACCCGCAGAGGCCCGCGCCGCGCTCGCGCTTCTCCGGTGCGATCGTGAAGCCCGTGTCGCTCATACCGAGCGGCGCAATGCCCGTAGTGGAATCCGGCGCCCGGCTGGTCGATCAACGGCAGCGTCGCCAGGCGCGCGATCCACTCGTCCGGCGACAACACATTGTCGATCGTCGGGCCGAGTGACTCCGTGTACGCGCGACCGATCGGGCCGCGATGGAGATCGCCGTACGTCAGCCCCGAGCGATGGGTGAGCAGATCGCGGAAGGTGATCGGCCGCGCCGCTTCGTCGGTCTGGTCCAGCGGACCGCTCGCGTCGCGCAGCACACGCAGGTGCGCCAGCTCGGGCGCGCACGTCGTGATCGGCTCGTCGAGCGCGAAGCGTCCTTCGTCGAGCAGCATCAGCGCGGCAACGGTGGTGACCGGCTTCGACATCGACGCGATGCGGAAGATGGTGTCGCGCTCCACCGGCCGGCCGGTGACGAGCTCTCGGCGCCCGACCGTCGCGCATTGCTGGATCGCTCCATCCCGCCAGACGAGCGCCGCGGCGCCGGCGAGTTGGCCTGCTTCGACGCTCGGCCGGAGCGCCTCCTCGATCGGATTTCCCACCGTTCCGTCCTCACTACCGGTGTATTTCATATTGTGCTTATAAAATAACTATACTATTTTCCAGCGCATGGCAAGTGCAAAGACTTCTTCCCCACGCCGCCGGCCGAAGGGCGACAAGCGCGAGCGCACCCGCGCTGCCCTGCTCGAGGCGGCGCGCGCGATCGTGCGCGAGGAAGGCTACGACCGCACCACGCTCGCGAAGGTCGCCGAGCGCGCCGGTATGACCACGGGCGCCATCTACGGCAACTTCAGGAACCGCGACGAGCTGTTCGTCGCGCTCGGCGAAGCGTACTGGCCGCCGGTCGCGCCAGTCGTCAAACCGAACGCCACCTTCGCGCAGGCGATGCGCGCGTTCGCCAAAGCGACGATCGCCGCGGTGGACGAGCGCACCCCCGTTGCCGTGGGACGCTTGACCGGAATGGCGTACGCGCTGACGCACGAGGAGCTGCGCGCGCGCGTCGTGGACGTCACGCGAAGCAGCTACGAGTTCGGCGCCGAATGGCTGCGCCGGTTCGACTCGGCCGAGCTCCCGATGCCGCGCGAGCAGCTCGTGCGCGTGCTGCACGCAATGATCGAAGGGCTGGTGCTGCAGCGCATCCTCACGCCGGAACTGTGCCCCGACGAGGTCTTCTACGCGGCATTCGGCGCGCTGGCGCGGCGGTGAGCTAGGACAGAATGGTGGCTCCTCCACCGAGCCACCAGATCGGCAGCAGGATCGTCGCGGCGATCTGCAACCGGACGAACACGCGCCCCTGCTCCTCGTATCGCTCCGGGTTGAGCAGCCGCCACTCACGGAACCAGCTGCTCGTCGGCTCGTCGCGCAGGTACGCCATCGCGCGGCGGCGGCAGTAGATCGTCGTTCCCATGAGCAATCCTGTTCCGCCCAACCAGAGGAGCGCGCGCGGGGTCTGCAATGCCGGCCCCACCGCCGACGCGAAGAAGCCCGGCACCAGCAGGGCCACCGCGAGCCCCCATCCCAGCGCGGCGAGCGGCTTGTCGCGCGGGGGCCGCGCGAACTCCTCGGCGCGCTCACGCTCGGATGCCGCGTCCGCGAGGCCGAGCGCGCGTCGCACCACTTCCCGCAGGCCGACGAGCAGGCTGTAGTTGAGGCGCCGGGCCGCCGTGTGTTGTCGGCCGATCTCCCATGCAGCGAATCCCAGCGGGGCGAGCGCGCCGAACCAGAGCAACGCCGTCACCAGGTCGTCACCGATTGCGGGCACCGGGGCGCCTGGTGCGGTTGCGTAGTCATCGACGATCTGTGGGCGAGCGGTGAATCGCTGCGCTGACTCGCTATTCAGGTCGTGCGTGCGCGCAGGTAGAGGCGCAGGAGGCCGCGAGCGCTCGCCGTGGCGAGACAGCGCAGCAGCGCGAGGAGGATCACCGAGAAGACGCCAACCAACAGGCGATTGCTCAGCGAAAGCGCCGGCTCGAGATCGGGGCCTGGGAGCAAACGATCGAGCTCGCCCACGAGGAAGATCACGACGTTGATCTCCAGGGCGAACAGCGCGCCGCCCGCGGCGGCCCGGCGATAGGAGTGGTCGGCGAACCAGGCGAGGGCGCGGTTGCGCAGCGTGCCGTGGCGCAACTGGTCGTACATCGGCGAGGTAGCCGGCATCACTGCGCCTCCGGCGGCTGCCACAGCTCGATCTTGTTCCCCTCGGGGTCGATCACCCAGCCGAACTTGCCGTACTCGGATTCGTCGACCTTGTCCTCGACCTGCACGCCTTCCGCGCGCAGTGCGTCGAGCAGCCCGTGCAGATCGGCGACCCGGTAGTTGATCATGAACGGCGCCGTGCTAGGCGCGAAGTGCTTCGTCTCGGCGGGAAAGAGACTCCACGCCGTCGTGCCTACACCGTTCGGATTGTCTGGGGTGTTCCAGTCGAACGCCGCGCCACCCCACGGTTGGACATCGATGCCGAGATGGGTCCTGTACCAGGCCCCGAGCGCCTTCGGGTCTTTCGCCTTGAAGAAGATGCCACCGATGCCCGTGACTCGCTTCATGACCCATCCAGTGAGGAGCGGCGTCGCTTCCGTGCGCGAACGATCAGGATTCAGCAGCAAGCGAGTCTAATATCTTCGCAGCGTTACGCCATACCGAGGAAACGAGACGCCGAATGTATCCAATTGGATGCGACTCACGCGCGCTGCGTACTCACCGCGATCGAAGATGCTCGGCAAAGAGCGCGAGCACCCGTCGCTCGTACGCCGCAGGTGCCGACGCGTAGAGATCGCCATGCGGCGCGCGCGGCACGGCCCAGACCGTCTTCGGTTGCGGTGCGGCGGCGAAGAGCCGTTCGCTCTCGGCGAGCGTCGTGTGGCGATCCGCCTCGCCGACCACCATCAACAGCGGAACACGAAGCGCCCGCACGCGATCGATGGGGCGTAGCGCATTCATGCCCAGTCCGATCAGCGGCCGAAGCTGCCAGGTGCGAAGCGGCGTGAGCGCAACATTCTCGGCGGACGAACGCGCGCGCTAGCCGGACTTCGCGTGCTCGCCGATGCGGAGCAGCAGTGCGTCGAGCGTCTTCCGCTCGCTCGCCGACAGCGGCGCGAGCATGTCGTCCTCGACGCGCCGCACGATCTCCCCCGCCTCGGCGAGTCTCCGCTTGCCGAGCTCCGTGAGATGCACGGCGTACGCGCGCCGATCGTCGGGATTGTCGCGCCGCTCGGCCAACCCCTGCTGCTCCAGCTGGTCGATCAGGTAGACCATCGTGGACTTGTCGGCGTCCATCAGCGCGATGAGCTGCCGCTGACTCAGGTCTCCCCGCTCCGCCAACAGTCCCATGACGGCCACGTGGGCGATGCCGAGGTCGAGGTGGCGCAGGGCCTCGGCATGCGCCATCCGCAGGCGCCGGTGCGCTCGCTGGAGGAGGAATCCGGTCTGCCGACTCGCATCTCGCTTCTTCACGCCGGAAGAGTAGCAGCAGAAAGGCCTAGTTGACAATAGTCTAATAGTAGATCATCATGGCCTGCATGAAGCCCGACGCGCTGCGCCGCTTCGCACCGGCCGCCACACTCTTCCTCCTCGCGCCGCTCGTCGGGGAAGTGCTGTTCGGGGCAATTCCCCTGAGCCGGCTCCCCTTCGGTTTGCTCGGCGTGATCGGGCTCTATGGCGGAGGCGCACTGCTCGTCCGCGAGACGGTTCGGCGGCGCCGGCTCGCCGCGGTCTGGCTCGTCCTCCTCGGCCTGGCGTATGGACTGATCGAGGAAGGGCTCGTCGTCCAGTCGCTGTTCGACCAGCGCTATCCCGGCCTCGACTTCCTCGGATACTACGGCCACTGGCTCGGCGTGAGCTGGGTCTGGCTCGAGTTCATCGTGCCGTACCACGCCGTCTTCTCGATCGCCATTCCCATCGTCGTCACCGAGTTGCTCTTTCCCGATCGCCGCGACACGCCCTGGGTGAGCTCGCGCGCTCTGCTCGCCGTGGCCCTGCTCTTCGTCGCGAACGGCGTGCTCTTGGCCAGGTTCCAGATCGGACTGTTCACCAGCCATGCGCCCCGCACGTCGCTCGGCGCCAACGTGAGCACGGCACTCGTCGTCGTCGCCCTCATCGTTGCTGCACTCTCGGCCAGCCCGCGCCGAGCGCGCACGGCCGACGAACCTGCCGCGACCCGGCGCACGATCACACTCGCGGGGATGCTGAGCGGCCTCGCCTGGTTCGTCGGCCTGCGCGTGCTGCTCATCGGCGACGGGAAGAACGCGCCCGCCGCCGTGATCCTCGTGGCCGGTGCGATCATTGCCGCCGCGGCGTGGTGGAGCGTTGCGCGCCTGTCCTCCCCGCGCCGCGCGTGGGGCGACGCGCAGACGTTCGCTCTGGTCTCCGGCGCGCTCCCCACGAGCTGGCTGCTCGGCTTCGTGATCGCGGCGGTCAGCGGCGGGAACGTCGTGGTCAACCTGGTCGGGCAGGTCCTGTTCGGCGTCGTGCTCTTCCGCGGTCTGTCGCGATTGCGCGCTCGCATCACCCGCGGGGAGGATCACTCCATCACGAGCCTCGCGATCGCTTCACCGAGCTGACGGTCACCGGCAACGTCCGGGTCATGCCGTGCTGCCCGATGCCGTCATCCGCGGGAGCAGGGCTCACGCCGATGTCAGTCCTCGGGCGCCTCCGCCTCGAACCGCGCAAGCTCCTCGGGGGTGAGGAGGCGCTGAGCCAGCCAGGAGCTCAACGACTCGTCATTCGGGATGTTGGGCGGTATTTCGCCCCGCAGGACGCGCTCGGCGAAGTCGCGCACCAGTGCCGCCTTGGCGATGTGCCATAGCGCGATCGCCGCTGGACGAAACTCGAGGCGCTCGCGCGCCGGTGCACCCGTGTCGCGCACCAGGCTCTTGAGATAGCCGGCGACGTGCACCTCCGTCGCATCGGCGGCGACCATCCCGAGGATGATGTCGGCATGTTCGCGGAGCCACGGTTCGTCGGCCTCGTCGAACTTCTCGAAGAAATGCGCGAGCAAACGGCAGAGTCGCGGAACCGGAGACTCGCCTCGGTCGACCCAGTTGCTGGCTTTGCGAGAGATAATGGTCGGCTTCATGGTCCTCCTGACTGGCACCCGGCGGCGACTGGTCTCGACGCGGGTGCGGTCTCCCAACTGATATTCGACGACGTGGGGAACATCTCGACGATGGTCAGGGCGCGGCCGTGAGGCCCACTCCACTGCCGCGAAAGTCATCCATGTAGCCCCGACGGTCAGCGCTTCCGCACCGGATAGCGAAGGTGCGTGACGCCGACCCCCTGCGTCACCGTCGGATTACCCAGCACGCACGGGGTGCCGGCGAGGCGGTCGAAGAGCCGAACGCCGGAACCGATCAGCAGCGCCGCGACGTCGATGCACAGCTCGTCCAGAAGCCCGGCGTTCAGTAGCTGCTGGATGGTGTCCGCTCCGTGCACCGCGACGTTCTTCCCGCCCGCCGCGGCGCGGGCCTGCTTCACCGCACTCTCGAGACCGTCCGTCACGAAGTGAACGGTCGAGCCGGGCCGCGGCCAGCCATCGGGGATGGCGTGGGTGAGCACGAACGCGGGGCCCCACGCGTGATTTCCTCCCCAGCCGTCGGCGACCTCAAAGGTCCGTCGTCCGGTGATCACGGCGCCGAGCTCGGACCACAGCGCGCGCAGATGCGCCGCACTCGCCGGAGACACCCGGAAGGTCATGGGATCCCCTCCGCCGGTGCTGAACTCGACGTCCCCCGAGTGCATGTACCAGTCGAACACTTCGCCTACACCATCGTTGGCATCCGCGACGAAACCGTCGAGGGACATGGACATGAGCGCGACGATCTTGGACATCATGGACTCCGTTGCTGTGAGTTCAAGCGCATGTGGAACAGCTCCGCGCTCAGCCCTCGGCGGGCTCGCGGTCGAGCGGCAGCGCGGACACTTCCTCGAAGCTGGCTGGTCGCGCCTTGAGGATGAACGCCGGCAGCGTCGTGTTCACGATCGTGTAGAACACCAGCGCGCCCGCCATCACCGACGGCAGGGGGTACTGCTCCGTGAGGATGCCGAGGATCACGAGGGTGAACACGAGCGTCGGCACCATGGCGCTCCCCACCCGGCGCGCGATGGCGAATCGCTCCGCGAGCGCGAGTCGGCGGTGCAGCCCGATCACGGCGACGCGGAGCGGGACGAACGTTCCCACGAGCAGCATCCCGACCAGAAAGGCGCGCCAGGAGATGTGCTCGGGGTGGATCTCGGTGCCGGCGTGGAAGAAGTAGAACGGAATGAACACCGAGCCGAACGACTCCAGTGCATCGATCATCTTCTCCGACGACATCGCCGGGTGCGAGCCGCGGAATCGCTGCGCGGCGACGCCGACGAGGAACGCGCCGACCAGATAGTAGACGCCGAGGAGCCGCGTCGCGTACGCACACGCGACCCCGACCATGAGGAGGAAGGCGAACTCCGACCGCGGCGCATACGGCGCGACGAGCACCGCGAAGCCGCGGAAGGCCAGCGGGATCAGGACCACCACGCCGGCCATCGCGGCGAGGGCCAGCGCGAGATGCTGCACCGAGGTGGACTGGAGGATGAAGAACAGCGCGGTGAGCGCGATGAGCTCCGAACCGATCGCGTAGGTCCGCACGGTCTTCTGCTCGTCGCCCGAGAGTCCGAAGCTGGAGAGCGACGAGAGTATGAAGCCCGTGGACGGCGTGACGAGCGCGAGGGACAGCAGGGCGGCGGCGCGTGCGGAGAGGCCGAAGATGGCCGCCGCCCCGAGCGCCGTCGCGATGGCCAGTACGGTCCAGATCACCGCGTGGAGCACGAGCGGCTTCGCGTTGCGTCGCAGCTCGTGGCCGTCGATCTCGAGACCGGCGAACAGGAACAGCGACACGATGCCGAGCGTCGAGAACAGTCGGAGCGTGACGTCGTTCGGGAGCCACCCGAGCGCGCTGGCGCCCAGCCCCATGAGGAGACTCGTGATCGCGCCCGGAATTCTGAATCGCTGCAGCGCCTTCGGCACGAGGAACAGCGCGAACAGGAGGCCGATGAGCCCCACCTGCCCCGGAATCTTCTCGGCCGACTCCGGTGGCGCCGCCTGCGGCGACGTCAGCACGTCGAGCAGCGAATCGGGCATCACGACCACCGTGTCCGTCTTCACCGCCGCCGCGCGAGCGTTCGCCGAATCCACCGCCGCGTCGAGCGCCAGCAGCTCGCCGTCGTACAGCGCGGCGGCGCTGGAGTACTCGCGCTTCCTGCTGTAGCTCTCCGCCAGCGCGCGAATCGCGTCGCGCCGCTCGCTCACGGTGAGGCGGCTGCCCGCGGTGTCGACCAGCGGACGCAGGATTCCCACCGCCTGCGTCGCGCGTCCGGTCCATGCCGCGGACACGCCGCGATAGAGCTCGACCCGCGCATCGGACGCACCCTTCCACGCTCGCAGCGCGCGGACGAGCGCCGTGGTGTCGCGCGCCGCGTAGAGCGAATCCAGTGCGGCGTGCCCCTGCCCCGCGGTGTCCGGCGCGACGCCGATCGTCCGCGTGGTGTCCGCGGGCTGCTGGGCCAGGCCGAGCAGAAGGATCAGCAGCAGCTTCATCGCCGAGCGCGATCCGCCTCCCACTCGACGAACGGGCCGTCGAAGTCCCGCAGATGCGCGCCCTCGAACCACCAGACGCGCGTCGCCACTTCGCGCAGAAAGGCGCGGTCGTGGCTCACCAGCAGCACCGAGCCCTCGTATTCGTCGAGCGCGTCCTCGAGCGCCTCGATGTTCTCCACGTCGAGGTGGTTCGTCGGCTCGTCGAGGATGAGCAGGTTCGCGCGCGCGAGGGTCATGAGCGCGAGCGCCATGCGCGCCCGCTCGCCGCCGCTCAGCGTGCCGATCTCGCGGAACACCTCCTCACCGCTGAAGCCGTACGCGCCGAGGTGATTCTGTACCTGCCCTCGGCTCCAGAGCGGGCGCTGGTCCTGGATCGCGTCGAACATCGACTTGCGGAGCGGCAGGTCGGCGAGATCCTGGCGGAACCAGGCGGGGGTGATCGATCCGCCGATCCGCGTGGAACCACTCGCCGGCGCGCGATCGCCGATGATCGTCGAGATGAACGACGACTTCCCCGCTCCGTTGGGCCCGACCAGCGCGACGAAGTCGTTGCGGCGCAACACGGCCGAGAAATCGTCCACGAGCACGCGGTCGGGTGGCACCTCGACGCGCAGGTCGTCGATCGCGATCACCTGATCGCCGCCGCGCTCGGCCACCTCGAACCTGAGCGACATCGCCGCCGGATCGCCGGGTGGCGGCGCGAGCCGCGGGAGTCTCTCCAGCCGCTTGCGTTTGCCCTTCGCCTGGAAGGAGTTGACGCCGGCGATGTTGCGGCGGATGTACTCCTCTTCCTTCTTCACGTAGGCGCGCTGCTTCTCCATCTCGCGCTCGCGCGTGAGCCGCCGCTCCGCCCGCTGCGGGACGAACTCACTGTAGTTCCCCTTGTACGCTTCGCTCGTGCGCCCTTCCACATGCAGGATGTTCGTGCAGATGGCATCCATGAACGCGCGGTCGTGCGAGACGACGATCACCGTCTCGTTGGCGTCGTGCAGCCACTCCTGCAACCAGGTCGTCGTGTCGAGATCGAGGTGGTTCGTCGGCTCGTCGAGGAGCAGCAGGTCGGCGGGGGCGATGAGCTGCGCCGCGAGGCCGACGCGCCCGCGCTCCCCGCCCGAGAGCGTCGCGACCGGCCGCGTCTTGGACTCCTCGGCGTCGAAGCCGAGTCCCTGGAGCACCGCGTCGACGCGCGCGTGGTAGATGTAGCCGCCGAGGTCGGCGAAGCGCTCCTGGTCGTGCCCGAAGCGCTCGAGGAATTCGTCGGTGACCTTCTCCCCGAGCTCCCCCAGCTCGATCGCCTGCTGCGCGATGCGCTTCTCGAGCGCGACGACGTCGCGCCACGCGGCCGCCCCCGCCTCCCAGACCGTCGTGGCGCCCTCGAAGGCGCGGTGCTGGTCGAGCAGCGCGTGCCGGAGCCCCGGCTTGCGCGCCACGCTTCCCACCGTGGGCTGCATGTCGCCGGTGATCAGCTTGAAGATCGACGACTTGCCGGCGCCGTTGCGCCCGATGATCCCCCAGCGTTCGCCGTCGGCGACGGTGAAGGTGACGTTCTTGAACAGTTCCGTCGCGCCGAAGGAGACGCCGACGTTGGAGAGCGAGAGAAGGGTCACGCTGAGCCGGAAGAAGACGAGGAAGCGGTGTGCGCCAGGAGAAAACTAAGCGCTTGCCTCGGCTGGCTCAGGGTGTCGGCCGCTAGTGCAGCTCGCTGGCCGTGAACGTGAACGGCGCGTCCGTGCGCGTCACCGTGATCGGTCCCGTGTTCGACACCGACTGGAACGCGATCCGGACATCCGAGAGCGGCGTGCCGCCGTGATAGTGCGACACCGCGAAGCTCGCCACGTTGCGCGCGAAGGTCGCCCGGGCGTCGTCCGTGAGCTTGAGCTCCGCGACGGCGTCCTTCGGAAAGGTGATCGTGAGGTGGCTGCTGTTGTTGATCGCGACGTTGGCCGGCAAGTGATACTGGGTCTGAATCGCCTCGGAGAGCGCGACGACCGCCTTGAGATCAGCGCACGCCACGGCGGCGAGAGCGAGTAGCCCGACGACGATGCGTTTCAGGCGCATGGGTCCCTTCGAGATGTAGAGGTGGCGCGGTCCGACAGTTCTGTCCGGTTGCAGCGCACCAAATAGAGCGCCGGCGGCGGGCGCGCGCCAACCCGGTCGATGTCGCCTTATGCCCCAGCCTCAGTCACTTCCACCGTCCGCGGCACCGACGTCTCGCCGAGTGATCGCGGTCCCCTCCTCGACCCACACGGGCGCGCCGAAGACTTCGACGGGTGCGGGACGATCCTGTCTGACCGCCTGCACGACCACCGTCCACGCACGCTCCGACGGCAAGCGGCGTTCGACGAACGGCGTGAGTGTCGCGTCGAGATCGGCCCAGCGCGCGAGGCTGCCCGGCCCGTGGAGATAGACGCGCACCGTGAGCTGCGCCTGCACGACTTCCAACGTCAGTGCCCGCGCCTCCGGCGGCAGCAGCATCGGCGCCACGTGCGCGATGTCCGTCTCGAGCTGCGCCAGATCGTTCACGGCTCCTGACTCCTCGGGCGCGGTGCGACTCACTCCGGGATGCGCCGCGTCGCCTCGAGTACCGCGAACGCCGCGCAGAGGCCGACCAGCACGGATGGCAAGCCGACCACCAGGAACGCTACCCAGCCGTTCTCGGCGAGGAACAGCGGCAAGCCCATCGTGCGCGCGACGCCGGCGACGAGACCGATCCCTGCCCCGCCGGCGATACACCAGCGTGCGCCGCCGGTGCGCCATCCGAACATGGCGCCGGCGATCGAGACGATGAACACGAGAAGAAAATAGGTCATCCTGTGACGGCCAGGGCGTGGCTAGCGACGTGCACGCAGCTGCGCGCACATGGCCATCGCGAGCGCGCTGTCGGCGGGAACGAAGATCGCCAGTGTTTTGTCGGACGGGGATTGCAGTGCATTCCTGGGATGTTCGAGTATGAGTCCGTTCGCGCCCCACGTGGCCGCCGTTCCTTGCTGGGCCTCCACCTGCGACGCGGGCGTCACCACCATGTCGCCGGGTGCCCAGATGGACAGTTCGGCGAGCGGCACGAAGCGCCGCTTCACGTCATCCGCCCGCTCGTAGACGGTCACGGCTTCGACGCAGGTCTCCGGACGCTTGATATACGTCTTGAGCGGACTGGCCTCGACGTGGTAGCGGCAGCCGCTCGCGATCAGCGTCGTTGCAAGACCAAGCACAGCGTAGATGCGACGGCGAGCACCGGAACGCATCACCATTGCTTGGACGGCAAGCGCGTCATGCATCGTACTCTAGTTTGACGTACCAGCACGCGCGTCCGGCTCGGGCCACGGCGAGCTGCGTGCCGCTTCCCAGCGCGCCACGCGACGTCGCACCTTCGCCGCATCACACTCTGGGCAGAGGAAGGACGCCGGCCGACCCGTCATCATCGTCCGGCTCCC
>JAEKKK010000272.1 GCA_019510405.1 Gemmatimonadota bacterium
ACCGCGGAGATCGTGGTCTACTGCCACCATGGACTGCGGAGCGCGGCGGTGGTCGACTGGCTGCGGGAGCAGGGCTTCGCGCGGGTGCGTAACCTTGTCGGCGGCATCGATCGCTGGACGATCGACGTCGATCCGTCGCTGCGACGCTACTGAATCGAGAACACGTTCACCCGATGATGGTCTGGTCCCTGGTCATCCTCGCTGCCGTGGTCGCAGGAGTGGCGCGATCCACTGCGGCCCGCCGAGCCGAGCGCGCGTACGCGCAGCGACGTCCGCCCGCCGCCGACGGCATCGTTCCAGGCGCGGAGGGGTTCACACTGCCGGGCTCCAGCGAGCGGGCGCTGCTCCTGCTTCATGGCAGCGGCGACACGCCGCAGACGTTGCGGTACCTCGCCGGCCGCCTGCAGGCCCAGGGTTTCACCCTGCGCGCTCCACTGCTTCCGGGCCACGGCCGTGGTCTGCGGGACTTTGCTGCCGCAACGGCGGATGACTATGTCCGCGCCGCCCGCGCGGAGCTCGACGTGCTCCTGGCGCAGCATCGATGGGTCGGGATCATCGGGCTGTCGATGGGTGGGGCGCTCGGCGCCCGGATCGCCGCTGAACGACCCGAAGCCCGCGCGCTCGTTCTTCTCGCACCCTATCTCACGCCGCCGCCCGCTGTCGCGCTGGCGGGCCGAACGGCGAGCGTGTGGTCCCTGGCGGTGCCCTATCTCGCCGGCGGCGGCAAGGACGAATCCGTGCACGACCCGGTGGCTCGCGCTGAGAGCTACGCGTACGGCGTCTTCCCGCCGGGAGCTCTGCGCGCGCTCTGCGAGACCGCGTCTGCCGGGCGTCAGGCACTCCCGTCGATCACGGCGCCGACGCTGGTGATCAACTCTCGCGAAGACAATCGGATTCCGGCCGCGCTCGCGGAGCGGGCGACGGCGACGCTCCGTGGCCTCACCGAGCGACACTGGGTCACCGGGTGCGGACATGTGATCACGGTGGACTACTGCCGCGACGCGGTAGCGTCGCTGGTGTCGGACTTCCTCGCGCGCCACGTCGACTGAGGTCCATCGACGTGGCGCGCGAAGGGCGCGTCAGCCCGAGACGCGCTCCACGATGTTCTCGCCGAGCTCCTTCACCGCCTCGACGCCGTGCGTCATCGCCGACTGGGCCTGTTCGACCACGCCTGTCGCGACGCGCTTCACCCGAGCCAGCGGCGAAGACTTGCGCGCTCCGGAGGAGCGCTTCGTCGAGGAACGTTTGGCCGAGGACTTCCGGGCCGAGGACTTCTTCGCCGCACCCTTCTTGGCCGCGCCGCGCGAGCCGGCGGAGGACTTCTTCGCGGCTCCCTTGCGCGCGGCGCCAGCTCGCTTCGCACCAGCCTTCTTGGCGCCCTTCTTGGCGCCCTTCTTGGCGCCGCCCTTCTTCGCCGACGTGCGCTTGGCGCCACGCTTGGCGCCACCGCGGCGCGCCGAGCTCTTGCCAGCGCTTCGCTTGCTGCCGCCTCTCTTCTTCGCTGCCATCGCTGCGTCTCCTCTGCCGGTTGGTTGGCTCTCGGTGCTGCGCGAGTCGTGAACCTCTGCGCAAGTTCCGGACACACTGTCATGCCCAGCGGTCCTGCGCACAAGTGCTGCTCCTGCAATGCTGCGATCGAGACCGGTCCGTCGATGCACGCGTGTCGCGTTCCCGCGAGCACGTGGCGCAATCGATTCTCTGCGTCGAGTGCATCCACGCTCGAAGCTCGAGCGTCGTCGTGGCCGTGCGTCATTCGTCCAAGGTCGGACGGACAACAACATGGAGCATCGCGAGGCAACGGGCCAGCGGCACGAAGAGCGGTGGCCAGGAGCCCCGCTGCTCGGACCAGCGCCGTCAGGGCCAGGGGTGCTTATTGGAGTACGGCTTGCCGAATACGGCCGACAAGGCGTCGTTCGGCGTGGCGCTTCGGATGACGACGTCGAGCGAGTCGGTCAGGCGCAGGACACGGGAGAAGTCCCGATAGCGCGCATAGGAGTGGAAGAATCCCGACGGCCCCGGGCGGGTGATGCGTCCGAGGAGGATGTCGATGACCGCGACCTGGTGAAAGGCGTAGAAGGCGTTCAGCGTCTGGAAGCGCGGGAGATCACTCTCGATGATGCCGCGCGGCAGCGAACCGTGCTTGCCCCACTGGACGTCGATCGCCGGCGTACCCCGATGGCGCCAGTCGGCGTGCAGCACCTTACCGTGCCAGTAGGTCCAGATGTCGGTCGGCGCTCCGCTCGGGTCGTATCCCACCCAGACGATCTCCTCGTCGGTTGGCACGGTGTGCGGAATCCAGGCGCCGTGCACGTCGTCGCGCCAGAGCAAGTGGTAGGCGATGATCGGCCGACTCGGATGGACGACGGCGACCGCCCGGTCGAGAGGGAACCATTCGTCGCGCTGGAGGTAAAGAAGGGGCGCGAGTCTATGCGCGAGCCTGGCAACGCTGTCCGAGTCGGGGAGCGCGCCCACGACGACCACTGGTCGTGGCGGAATGTGCGCCCGTGGTCCACAGGCACACAGCATGCCGAGCCCGGCAGTCAGGATCACGCGCAATCTGGTTCGCAAGACGATGCCCCACTGTGCTTTAGGCACTTAGAGGGTTACTATTCGTCAGGGCGGCCCGGCGCCTCGATCTCCGGGTAGTTCGACAACATTCTGGAGGGCCAATGCGCAAGCCGCGCCCGGCTACGTATAACCCAGTGCAAGCGCTCCACCTGATCGCCAATGATCGGAACGGCTCTCCCTTGAGCTGTCCGAGCTGCTCTGGGCAAATCGAACGAACCCCTGACGATTTCCCGCCTCCGCCGCGGTCGCAGGTCACCCTGCAGTGTCGCGAATGCGGCCGCGTGGCACGCTACATCGCAGGCGCCGCGTAACACTTCAGCACCTACGAGGCAGGTCACCACACGTAGTAACTCTTCTCGCGAAACGGGGCCGAAGTCGGCCCCGTTTTCGCGTTTCGGCCCTGGCGTGCGCGGCCGCGAGTCGTCGTGTGCACAAAACTTGCCCGCCTACTCGGATAACGTCCCGCCCCGAGAGCCGATGATTGGCGCGACGGGGCATCACAGGGATCACGTGGGACGAGCGGCGGCCGACCGGCCCATCCCCTCGCGCGCGCGATCAGGCTCCATAGCTCGGTACGAGGTACGGTACATGGCTCGCATCAACGGTACGGTGAAGTGGTTCAATGACGCGAAGGGTTTCGGTTTCATCTCGCGTGAAGGAGGTCCTGACGTTTTCGTGCACTTCAGCGCCATTCAGGGGAATGGATTCAAGTCGCTGGCGGAAGGAGACAAGGTCGAGTTCGAGATCGTCCAGGGTCAGAAGGGGCCGCAAGCGGCCGACGTGACCAAGACAAGCTGATCCGATGCCCGCTCGACGGGCTCGAGTCCTCTCGAACTCGCGAACGCCCGGGACAAAGTCCCGGGCGTTCGCATTTGGTAGGGCGAGAACGGCCGCTTCGCAACTGTCCAATCGGACGCGGGGAGCGGGCATTCCTCTTGCCGCTCACGGCGCCGTGTCGAAAACGCGCGCGGCGTTCACCGAGCCGATGTACGCCACGCTGGGCCATGGCCTGCCCAGCGGGGCTGGGTGGACGTACGAGCCGAAGTACGACGGGATGCGTGTGATCGCCGAGGCATCGTCACGCCAGGTGCGACTGATGACCCGGAACGGCAAGGACAAGCACGCGCAATTCCCGGAAGTCGTGGGTGCGCTGCGTTCCCTCGCCTCGCGGGCAGGATCTTCCGTTGTGCTCGACGGTGAGGTCGTCGCGCGCCGGCGGCGAAAAGCCACCAGCAGCTCGGCGGCGACGAGCGGATTCCAGCCGCTGCAAGGCCGGATGCACCTGAAGAACGCCGTCGAGGTCGCGCGGCTCGTCGTCGAAGCGCCGGCGACGCTGGTGGCGTTCGATCTGCTTCGCGAGGGCCGCACCTCACTCTTGCATCGGCGGTGGACCGAGCGGCGGGAGCGGCTCGAAGCGCTCTTCGCGGAAGCGAGCGTCGGCGATGCGGCGCTCGTCCTCGGGGAGACGCGCAGCCGTGGCGCAACCATGCTCGCTCGGGCGCGCCGTGGCGGATGGGAAGGGATCATCGCCAAGCGCACGGACGCACGGTACCAGGCCGGCTCGCGCTCCGACGATTGGCTGAAGTTGAAGCTGCAATTCCGGGCCGAGTTTGTAGTGGGGGGCTTCACCGAGCCACGCAAGACGAGGCCCTTTCTGGGCGCCCTGCTGCTCGGGGCGCACGACGCGGCCGGTCGACTACGGTACGTGGGGCACATGGGCGGTGGGTTCGATCGGGAGGGCCTGCGCGCCATGCGCACGCGTCTCGAGAAGATCGAACGACGCACAGCACCATTCGCGGAAACGCCGCGTACCAACGAGCCCGCACACTGGGTCGCGCCGCAAGTCGTCGTCGAGGTCAAGTTCGCCGAGTGGACGGCCGACGGTAAACTGCGCCAGCCGATCTTTCTGGGCGTACGCGACGACAAGGCGGCGCGCGACGTAACGATCGAGAGCGTCAGCATGCAACGCTGGGGCACCGGGGAGATCGCGAATGACGCCGCGTAGACGCTCCGTCGACTACGCGGACGTCGAAGCGCAACTGCGCACGATCGAGCGCGATGGCGGTGAGGGAGAGCTGTCGTTCGGCCGCGGCGAGCGGCTGCACGTGTCGAGCCTGGGAAAGATGTTCTTCCCGAACGTGGGCATCACGAAGGGCGATCTGATGCGCTACTACACGCGCGTCGCTCCGATGCTGCTGCCGGAGATCGAGGGCCGCGCGCTGGTACTGCAACGGCACCCCGACGGGGTGGGGGGGCCGATGTTCTTCCAGCAGAGCGCCGGTGAGCACGTGCCGGACGTCGTGCGGGTCGAGACCCTCGACACGGTGGATCTGGGGGAAAAGCCGCGCATCATCGGCGGCGACCTTCCGACGCTGCTCTACACGGTGCAACTCGGCACCATCGAAGTGCATCCGTGGCTCTCACGCGTGGACGACGTGACGACGCCCGATTGGTGCCTGATCGATCTCGATCCAGGCGACGACGTACCGTTCTCGCAGGTCGCGGCGCTGGCCCGCGAAGTGACGCGCATCGCGGAGACGTGCGGGCTCACCGTCGCGATCAAGACGTCGGGGGCGAGTGGTATTCACGTCGTGCTCCCACTGCCACCTCGCACGAGCTACGAGACTTCCGCCGCTCTGGCGCTCGGACTTGCAGAGGCGGTGGTGGCGGCCAATCCCGAGCGCGCCACCCTGGAGCGCGGGGTCAAGGCACGCCCGAAGGGGAGTATCTACGTCGACGCGCTGCAGAACGCGCGCGGCAAGAGCATGGCGGCGCCATACAGCGTGCGGGCGAAGCCTGCCGCGACGGTGTCGGCGCCGCTCCGCGCGCGGGAGCTGACCAGTCGACTGCGAATCGAGGCATTCACGGTGAAGAACATGCCGGCGCGCGTGGCGCGCACCGGCGATCTGTGGGGTGAAGCGGTCGCCACGCGGCCGAACGCGCGGATGCTCGCGCGTGCGATGGCGACGTTGCAGGACGCGTCCGCGGCGTCCCCGCCGCGGCGCGAACGTACGAGACGCAGTCGAGTGGGAGGAACTCATGCTGGACCAGCATCAAGGCGCCGAGCACGGCGCGCATGACAGTGCGTCATGCGATACGCTGTACCGGCGCCCCATGCCCGGCGGCGGATACGTCGAGGTCGAGCTGGATGCGGTGCGCGCCACGGCGGGCGACGAGACAGGCAAGCGGCCGCACCGGGGCCGCGTCGTGATGGAGCGACGCGTGGATCCGGGGCGCCGCTACGGCCATCGGGCTCCCATCATCGCGGAGCTCGCGGGTGACGACCGGGACGAGCTGATGTCGGAGCTGTTTCGTCTGGCGCAGGACAACGCGGCGTTGGCGCGCAGCCTGCTGCGACTCCAGGCGGCGCGATCGCGCGCCGACTGAGGGGCGATCAGCTGCCGGCGGCGCGCAGGGGGAACGGCATCTCGATCTGACGCTCTTCGCCGGTGCGCTCAGCGCCGCCGGTCAGCCCCGCCTCGCTCCGAGTAGCCGGTCGGGCGCCGAGGAGGTGGAGCGTCTGATGGTAGAAGTGGAGCGTCTGTACGGGAGCACGGAGACTCTCCGGGCCGGCGCGCGCGATGGCATAGCCTTCCTCTCGCACGCGCCGCGGCAAGGCGCGTGCAAGCGGGTGTCGCAAAAGGCGTCGGATCTCGGTGCCATTCCGGGCGAGTAGCGCGGCGCACAGGCTATCGAGATAATCGAGCATCGATGCTCCGCATTTGGCCTAAATAACATATTGCGACTAATGTGCCAGGAAGCAAGCCCGGCCTGCCGCCCGGACGGGTAACGCGACGGTATCGAGCCTTCGTCAGCCCTCGGTGAAGAGGTCGAAGCGGACCCCGCGCCGGGCCCCCCGCCGTTTGCGCGGGGCGTAGCGGAACAGTTGGGCGGGCCGGCCGCGGCCCTCGCTCCGCCACTCGTCGGTCGGCTCGACCAGGTAGCTGGCCTGGAGGGCACGACGGAAGCTCGCCTTGTGCAGGCGGCGACCAAGGAGCAGCTCGTAGATCCCCTGCAGGTCGCTGAGCGTGAACGTCGGCGGCAACAGTCGAAAGGCGAGCGGCGACTGGTCCACTCGCTGACGCGCCACGGTGATGGCGCGATCGACGATGGCCCGGTGGCGGGGTGCCAGGGGAGGGAGAGCCGACAGGGAGAACCATTCCGCGCTCGCGAGCGACGACAACTCGGCTGGTGGAGTCAGTGCTACGACGCCGACCGACACGTCCGCGTCACCGGGATGACGCCGGGCGTCGGCGAAGGCACCCACCTGCTCGAGCAACGCCGGTGCGGAACCGAGGGACGCTTCGGTGATCCGGGACGCCGCGTCCTCGAACGCCTCGCCGGGCATCGGCGCATCCCAGGGCAGCGACCATCGTTCCCGGCCACCGGGAGCGCTGCGCGCGAGCAGGACGGCGAGCGCGTCGGAGCGCGGTGAGAGAACCACCACGTCGACTGCCAGCGTGATCTTGCGGGTCGCTGGCTTGACCAGAGGTGGAAGGCGCTCGCGCATAGGACGCGAATTAGTAACGAAGTGTCACTAATGTCAATAGCGCTCTTTCGCTCGCCGATCGGAGGTGGTCGCGATTCACCCCGCATGCATTCAGCGCGCGTGCTGATATACCGTGGGCGAGCAGCGCCGTCAACGGACGACGTGTCCGATGCGGTGTGCGCGCATGCGGCGGTTGAACACGCAGCTGTTTCGCGCAAGAAGCGGGCTGGCGCGCGCGACGCCCATCGCGGTCGCGCGCGCGATCAGACGCTACGGTGTGGCCGGTGCCGCGGTCAGTGGCAACGCGTCGCGATGTAGTCCCGTCCCATATGGCGCGACTGATGGAATGGTGATCGGAAGCTGACCACCAACCGGCGCCTGTCCCAGCAGGGCGCGCGCAGCGGCACGCTGCACGATGGGCGCGCTGCCCCACGCGACGAGATACGCCGAAGTTGCCGGCAGATCCTGCGCGAGATAGGGATTGCTGAACGTCGCGAGGACGACCCGCGTGCCGGCTTTCTGCAGTCCGTTGAGCAGGTCGGCCATCCCTTCCGGCGCAGAGAGCCGCGACGTCGAAGAGCTCGCCCCGAAGTACGAGGAGACGATCACGAGATCCGCGCCCTGCGCGCCACGCAGTGCATTCTCGACCAGCGCCGGGACGAGCCGCGGCTGGGGGCTCGCGAGGTACGCTGCGGCGCGTCCAGTCTGGCCGGGCGCGGCCACCGCCGCCGTCGCATCGAAAACCTGATCCGTGGTGAGGGAGAGCGAGCGCAGCGATGGAAACATCCGCGCGAGCTCGGCGTTGAAGGCAATGCCGGCGCCGAGATCGGTCCGCGGCGCAATCGTCACGCTGACGATGCGCGATGTGCGTGGCATCTGGCCGAAGGGCACGATCCCGAGAGAATCCTTCACGAGCGTGATCGCGCGCTCTGCCGCCAATCGTGCAACCGCGAGGTTGGCGCTGTCACCGACGACCGAGCGCAAGGCCTGGAGATCGGTGTATCGCTGACGTGGGAGCCCCATCTCCTGCTTGGCCAGGAGCAGCTTGCGCACCGACTCGTTGATCCGCGATTCCGGGAATAGTCCGCGATGCACACCGTCGACGACGGCATCGATGGCTCCGGCGATGTCGGTTGGCATGAGCAGCACATCATTGCCGGCCACGACGGCCCGCTGCGTCACCTCCGCCATCGTCATCTTTCCGAGGACGCCGTTCATGTCCAGCGCGTCGGTGAAGATGAGGCCCTGAAACCCGAGCTTTCCGCGCAGCAGATCGGTCATGATGCGCGGATTGAGGGTTGCGGGCAGCGACGAAGTATCCAGGCCAGGCAAGGAGCCGTGGAACGTCATGATGCCGCGCACCCCCGCGCGAACGGCAGCGCGGAAGGGGACGAGCTCCACGCTGTCGAGACGCGCCGCCGACGCGTTGACGCGCGCGAGCTCGAGATGGGAGTTCTGCTCCGTGTCGCCGTGTCCCGGGAAGTGCTTCCCTGTGGCGAGCATCCCGTTGTCCTGGATGCCGTGCACGAATGCCGTACCGAGCTGGGCGACGAGCTGCGGGTTCTCGCCGAACGACCGAAGACTGATGACGGGGTTCTTCGGGTTGTTGTTGACGTCGAGCACCGGGGCAAACGCGACGTGAATGCCGAGTGCTCGGCCCTCGCGTGCGGTGACGCGGCCCATCTCGTACGCAAACGTCGTATCGCGCGTGGCGCCGATCCCCATCTGATATGGGAACCACGTTGCTCCACCGAGGTCGATCGCGTTCGGCAGGAAGTAACCCCCACGGGCCCGGAATGCCGCTCCCGTCTCGAGATCGGCTCCGACGAGCAATGGAAGACCGCTGGCGCGCTGAAGGGCGTTCAGCTTGCTGGCGATCTCCGTTGGGGACCCGACGGAGATGATGACGCCCCCGACGTGCTGATCGCGCACCAGTCCGAGCACGCGCTCGTACGTCGGGTCGTCGGCCGCGGTGTAGTCGCCCAGCACCCAGGGCCAGACCATCTGCGCGGCCTTGTCGCGCAGCGACATGGTGGCGAGCACGGAGTCGGCCCATGGAGCCGCTGCGCGCACGCCGGTCGCACTCGCTGCACTGGGCGTCGGTCCGCGGCTCGTCGTCGCGCAGGCGCTGAGCGCCGAGACGGCGCCAAGCCCGAGCAGCAGGCTGCGAGCGACGCGCGCTACCATGCGATGGTCCCCTTCTTGGAGGTATCCACGTCCTCCTCGCCGCCGCTCTTGAAGAGGAACGCTTCCATGTTCTTCGTCAGAAAGCTGCGCGCCTGCGGATCCATGACGTTGAGCCCGTAATGATTGATCAGCATCGTCTGCTGTTTCAACCAGAGTCCCCAGCACTCCTGACAGAGGCTCTCGACGATGCGGGCCCCGATCGGGCCCGGGAAGGGCGGACGTTCGAAACCAGCGCGTGTCTGGCCACAACGCACGCAGGTGACGGTGCTAGGCATGAGACCTCACGGATTGCGGGGATGCCAAATCTATACCTCAAACCACAGTTCGCGGTTCACGGTTCGCGGCGGCAGACGAGAGGCGTGTCTGGAGCGCGAAGAAAAAGGCACACCGGCCCGGGCCGGTGTGCCTTTCGATCACTGCTAACCACTGATGGCCGCCGTAGGCGGCGTAGTTGTCAGGCGGCGGCGTCGACGGCGTTCTCGTCGTGCCGCAGCGCGGCGGAGCCGTAGTTCCGCGCGTACTCCACCTTGGCCAGGCCGAAGAGCTGGAGCGTGCGGATGTAAGCCCAACCGATGTCGAACTCGAACCACTTCGCCTTGAACTTCGCGCTCTTGGGATCGGCGTGGTGGTTGTTGTGAAGCTCCTCGCCGCCAAGCCAGATCGCGATGGGCGAGATGTTCCGGCTCTCGTCCTTGACCTCGAAGTTCCGATAGCCGAGGGCGTGGCCGATGCCGTTGATGACGCCAGCGGCCCAGAGCGGGATCCAGATCATCTGGACGCCCCAGACGGCGGGACCGACGAAGAAGCCGAACAGGTAGATGTCGATGGCGAGCATCACGAGGATGCCCGTCCAGTTCAGGGGCGTCAGCAGGTGCCGCTCGATCCAGTCGTTCGGCGTCCCCTTGCCGTACTTCTCGAGCATGCCGGGCTGACGGACCGCCTTGCGGTAATAGAAGGCGCCCTTGAGCAGGATCTCACGCAGGCCCTCGACGAGCGGCGAATGCGGATCGCCTTCACGGTCGGCGAATGCGTGATGCTTACGATGGCAGGCGACCCATTCCTTCGTGATGATCGCCGTCGTGAGCCAGAGCCAGATGCGCATCGGTACCGACGCGATGCCGTGCAGTCGCACGCCGCGATGCGTCTGGGCGCGATGGAGGAAGAGGGTCACGCACACGTTCGTGAGGTGTCCCGCAATCACGACGAACAACACCGGGATCCACCACCGGCTCGCCCATGCGCCAAACTCAGGCATGTCAAACTCCACTGTGTAAAAACAACTCCAGGCGACGACCAATGCCTGAACGGGGGACAAATGGCTCCGGACGTCTCGATCGACATCCGGAGCCAGCACCAACCAGTGAAACCAAGCCTAGAATCTAACCCTCGACGAACCGGAGAGCCATCGGGCAACTCCCCGACACCGGGCGGCGCAGCCGCGCTCGCCAACGTGCGGTCGCGCAGAAGTGACCGTCAGGGGGCGGCGGGGCCGCCGATCTCCCCACTCAAGCCTCCCGTGGTCGCCGGAGGTGACCCGGGCACGCCCGGAACGGGAGCACCCCACGCGTCGTTCGTCGGATTCCAGTCGGGCACGATGCCCTCCGGCCAGAGGCGCGCTCCGACGACCGGCCCGTTCACCTCGAGTACTGCTTCGTAGCGGTCGACGCCCGACCAGATCTCGACGGGGAGTGCGACATCGCGCGTCGTGTTGTCCCGAAACAGCAACCGGAGTCGCACGGGGAACGGCACCGACGTATA
>JAEKKK010000273.1 GCA_019510405.1 Gemmatimonadota bacterium
CGACCACTCCGTCCAGGTCGACGAGTACGGCTCCGACGCCGCCTTCCTCATCAACACCGATCTCGAGTTCGAGCGCAACGTCGAGCGGTACGTCTTCCTCCGCTGGGGCCAGGACGCGTTCAAGAACTTCCGCGTCGTCCCGCCGGGTACCGGCATCTGCCATCAGGTCAACCTCGAGTACCTCGGCAAGACGGTGTTCGTGAACGAGGAGACCGGCGAGGCGTACTGCGATTCGCTGGTCGGCACCGACTCGCACACCACGATGATCAACGGCCTCGGCGTGCTGGGGTGGGGCGTCGGCGGCATCGAGGCCGAGGCCGCGATGCTCGGCCAGCCCGTGTCGATGCTCATCCCGGAGGTCGTCGGGTTCAAGCTGTACGGCAAGCTGCCTCCTGGCGCGACGGCGACGGACCTCGTCCTCACCGTCACCGAGATGCTGCGCAAGAAGAAGGTGGTCGGGAAGTTCGTCGAGTTTTATGGGAGCGGACTGAGCTCGCTCAGCCTCGCCGATCGCGCGACGATCGCCAACATGGCGCCCGAGTACGGCGCGACGATGGGCTTCTTCCCCGTCGATGCCGAGACGCTGAAGTACCTGCGGCTCTCCGGACGCAGCGAGCAGCACGTCGCGCTCGTCGAGGCGTACACGAAGGCGCAGGGCCTCTTCCGCACCGACGACACGCCCGATCCCGTCTTCACCGACACGCTGGAGCTCGACCTCGGCTCCGTGGAGCCGAGCCTCGCCGGCCCGCGCCGACCGCAGGACCGCGTGCCGCTCAAGCTGGCGAAGCAGATGTACCTCGACTCGCTCAAGGTGGACCTCGAGAAGGCCGGCACGCTCGCCGGCGTCGCGAGCCAGAATACGGCGACCGCCGTCAGCGCCGCGCCGGGCCTGTCGAAGGCCGTGATGGTCGAGGACAGCGAGGGCGGCGACCAGCCGCAGCACGGGCACGGCGGAGTACCGTGCGACTACAAGGGGCAGAAATTCACGCTGCGCCACGGCGCCGTCGTCATCGCCGCGATCACGAGCTGCACCAACACGTCGAACCCGGGCGTGATGCTCGCCGCGGGACTGCTCGCGCGCAACGCGGTGAAGAAGGGCCTCTCGGTGAAGCCGTGGGTGAAGACGTCGCTCGCCCCCGGCTCCAAGGTCGTGACCGATTACTTCAATGCGGCCGGCGTGACGGAGTACCTCGACAAGCTCGGCTTCAACCTGGTCGGCTACGGCTGCACGACGTGCATCGGCAACTCGGGACCGCTCCCCGACGAGATCGCGCAGGGGATCGAGTCCGGCAAGCTGTTCGTCGCCAGCGTGCTCTCGGGCAACCGCAACTTCGAGGGGCGCGTCAACCCGCTCACGCGCTACAACTACCTCGCGTCGCCGCCGCTCGTCGTCGCGTACGCGCTCGCCGGCCGCATGGACCTCGACCTCACGCGCGAGCCGATCGGCATCGGCAGCGACGGCCCGGTCTTCCTGCGCGACATCTGGCCGTCGCCGGCCGAAGTGCAGGACGAGATCCTGCGCAGCGTGAAGAAGGAGTTCTTCGCGCACCAGTACGCCGACGTCTTCAAGGGCGACGCACACTGGCAGGGACTGAGCGTCCCGGGCGGTGAGACGTACGCCTGGCAGGACGATTCGACGTACGTGAAGAATCCGCCGTACTTCGAGGGGATGACGATGCAGCCGCCCGGCGTGAAGCCGGTCGCCGGCGCGAAGGCGCTGGCCGTGCTCGGCGACTCCATCACGACCGATCACATCTCGCCGGCAGGCAACATCCCGGGCGCGAGCCCGGCGGGAAAGTGGCTCATCGCGCACGGCGTGCAGCGCAAGGACTTCAACTCGTACGGCGCGCGGCGCGGCAACCACGAAGTGATGATGCGGGGCACCTTCGCCAACATCCGCCTGCGGAACGAGATGGTACCGGGCACCGAGGGCGGGTGGACGACGACCACACCGGGCGGAGCGCCGGTGTTCATCTACGACGCGGCGATGGAGTATCAGCAGCAGGGCACTCCGCTCGTCATCGTCGCCGGCAAGGAGTACGGCACGGGCTCGTCGCGCGACTGGGCCGCCAAGGGTACGGTGCTCCTCGGTGTGCGTGCCGTGATCGCGGAGAGCTTCGAGCGCATCCATCGCTCGAACCTCGTCGGGATGGGCGTGCTCCCGCTCGAGTTCACGAACGGCGAGACGCGTCAGTCGCTCGGCCTCACCGGCTTCGAGACGTACGACATCGAGGGGCTCGACGACGGCCTCAAGCCGCGCGCCACGCTCACCGTCCGCGCCACCGCTCCCGACGGCGCGGCGAAGTCGTTCAAGGTCGTCTGCCGGATCGATACGCCAGAGGAGCTCAACTACTACAAGAACGGCGGAATCCTGCCGTACGTTCTGCGGTCGTTGGCGAAGAAGTCCTGAACTACCACTCCCGGTACTGAGCACCAGGTACTGAGTACCGAGACTGGCGTACTTGCTCCCGGAATGAGGGGGCAGATATCGGGGTCAGATACCGCAGGGGTCTGACCCCTTTGTCATGGGAGCGCGAAGAGAGGGGTCAGAGTAGGCGATTCGCCTACTCTGACCCCGGTGCTTACCCTGGTACTGAGTACGGCCGTGTGCCTTTCGGATAGGGCGACCTCCGATCCTTCCGGGAGCCGTTATGCCAGTCCAAGGACCTGGTACTTCGTACTCAGTACTGGGAGTGGCCGTTATTCGTCCAGCATCGGATTGTGCCGCGCCGCCGTCGCCGCCTCGATCTGCTCGAGCAGATCACGCTCGATCCCCTTCACGTCGAGCGGCTGCAGCATGTGGTGCAGCTCCGGGTCGTCGCTCACGCGATGCCCCATGCGCGTGTAGAGCCCGGCGACGAGCTGCAGCGTCTTCGTCACCTCCTGCTCCACGCGCAGGTTCACCTGCAGGCTCAGCTCCTCGCGCAGCTCGGCGATCGCCGATTCGCGCTGCTGCGCCATGAGGACGAAGATCGAGAGGAAGATCGCCTCGAGCGAGACGACCATCGTCAGGAAGCCGAACGGATACGGATCGAACTTCCGGAGACCGAGCGCGCCTGTGTTCCAGAGGATCCAGAGGCCGAACCACAGCACGTGCACCATGAGGAACGGCGTCGATCCAGCGATCGAGTTCAGCCGGTCGACGAGCCGCTCGAGCGGCGAGCGATAGGCCGCGTGCTGCGCCTTGATCGCCCCGATCGCCAGGTTGGCGACCGTGCGCCGCTTCCGTCGCTCTGAAGCGGCGTGCCCGTGCTCGGCTCCTCCTCCGTTCGCTGCCTTGTGCTCGGTCATCATCGCCCTCGGAAGCGGGATTCGCGCCTTACTCTGAGCCCGCCGTCGGCCGGCTCATGCGGCCCGAAGCGGAGATGATCGCACGAACGACACTGCCCACGCCAGACTTCGGCGTGGGCAGCGACGCAGGATCGTCGTGCACTTGTCCGGCTGCGGGGCCCCACCGGCGCCGCAGCCTCCCTTCTCCAAGGGCTACTTCTGTACGTCGACAGTGTGCCCAATGATTCCGCCAAGGACGCCACCCGCCGCCGCGCCGATCAGGCCGCCCTTCACCTTGTCGCGGCTCGTCGTCGCGCCGAGGATCGCGCCCGCCGCGGCGCCGATCGCCGCGTCACGCTTCGTGTGGCGAACCGGCTCACGTGCCGGGGCCGGATAGTAGGTCCCCGAGGAACCGCTGCTGCGCCGAGTCGACGTGGTCCGCGCCGGAGCACGGTACACCGGCGCCGGGCTGTACACGGGCGCCGGCCCGTAGTACGGCGACCGCGCGGCGTTGTACTGCTGGGCGCCGTAAGGGTTGGTGTACTGCTCGGTCGGCGAGACGAACTGCTGCGCCTGGTAGGGCTGCGCCTGCGCTGCGAGTGCGAGATCGTTCTTCAGCGCGTCGTCGGAACGCGCGTCGCTACCGCGGCTGCATGCGCCCAACAGCGCCAGTCCGGCTACCGACAGTGTCATTCCAAGCTTGCGCATCGATACCTCCCTAGGCCGTGAGCGTTCTGGTCCAGCCCGTACTGAGGCAGGGTACGGGCCACCGCTCGAGCCCCTCTAGGGGGGGGTCAGTGAAGCCCGTCGTCCAGCGCCGAGGACCAGGGTGTCCACTAAGTTGTACGCCCAACGGTGGGCTTCGCATTGCGTAGTACCCGGTGGCTCCCCATACTGGCGCCGCTCACCCCGGAGGATTCCCAACATGTCCGTTCGACGATCGTCGACTCTCGCGCTCGCCGCGCTGCTGGTCACGGCCGCGACCGCTCGCGCGCAGCAGCCCGCCGCTGCGCCACCGCCGCCGGCGCCCGAGGTCGGCACCATGGCGCCCGACTTCGCTCTGCCCGCCGCCACCCGCTACGGCCTGCTCCGCGACTCGATCCGGCTCTCGGATCTGCGGGGGAAGACCGTGGTCATTGCCTTCTTCTACAAGGCACGGACCAAGGGCTGAACGGTCCAAATGGAGGCGTACCGTGATCAGTACGCCAAGCTGTTCAACGATGGACGCAACGTCGTCGTCCTCGGCGTGAGCGTCGACCCAGACACCGCACTCGCATCCTGGGCCCGCGACCTTCAGACGCCGATCCTGTTCGCCAGCGACGTCGGCCAGAAGGTCGGCAAGCAGTACGGCTCGATCCGCGGCGGTCTCGATAGCCGCAATCTCTTCGTCGTCGATCCGACGGGACGCATTGCACACCGGATGATTCCGTTCAACGAGCTCTCGGCCGCGGCATACGACGAGCTCGCGGAAGCGGTCAGGAAGACGCTCCCGCCCCACTGACCAGCGCTCCACCGTGATCGACCGCTCTCTCACGCCGCACGCCGACTCCTCCACCTTCACTCCCGTCTCGCACGACTCCCCGCCGCGCGGCCGCGCACTGCTCGTCGAGCTGTACGACGCGGCCGTCGCCGGCGCGGCGCCCGGTCCGCTGACCAACGCCGCGCTGCGCGAGTTCGACGTACGGCGCGGCCAGCGCATCTGGGTCTACGCTTTCGGCAAGGCGGCGCACGCGATGGCCGGCGCCGCCACGGCCACGCTGCAGAAGGGGCTGCACACGATCGCCGCCGGCGTCGTCGTCGCGCCGGAAGCGGTTTCCTCCCCCTACGCCACGATCTCCGCTCTCGTCGGAGACCACCCGATCCCGGGGCGCCAATCGTTCGCCGCGGCACATCGCATCGGTGAAGTCGCTGGCGGCATGCGCAGCGACGACGTGGCACTCGTGCTGATCAGCGGCGGTGCGACGAGCCTCATCGGCGCCCCGCTGCGCGGCATGAACGAGGCCGATCTGGTCCAGCTCTACCGCCTGCTCCTCGGCTCGGGACTCGACATCCGTGAGATGAACGCCGTCCGGAAGCGCTTCACGCGCTGGGGCGGCGGACGCCTCGCGCTCGCGCTCGCTCCCGCGCGCACGCAGGCACTCATCATCAGCGACGTCGAGGGCGACGACCCCGCCGACATCGCCTCGGGCCCATGCACTCCCGACGCGTATTCGGCGCGCGACGTGATCGCGATCCTGCAGCGGACCGGCCTCTACGAGCGCATCGCTGGCCCGATGCGCGACTACCTCGCCGGCGTCCTGCGCGGCATCACGCCGGAGACGCCGAAGCGCACGCACCCCGCCTTCGCCCACGTGGCGACCCGCGTCATCGGCAGCAATCGTCTCTCCACGCAGGCCGCCGCGGCGCACGCGAGATCGCTCGGCCTCCCCGTGATCGACAATGGCAGCGTCCTCGACGGCGATGCCGCGCGGTGCGGCGCCGCCCTCGCGACCTCGCTCCTCGAGCGCGCGCGCGACGGCTGGCGCGGCTGCGTCGTCTGGGGCGGGGAGACCACCGTGCAGCTCGACCCGCGCGCCACGCCGGCGCACGGCGTCGCCGCGGCCGCGTCCGAGCCGCCGCGCGGTGGCCGGTGCCAGGAGCTCGCGCTCTCCGCGTCGCGCGTGCTCGCCGAGGGAGGCGAGGCGGCGCGCCACGTCACGCTGCTCGCCGCCGGCACCGATGGGCGCGATGGACCGACCGACGCGGCGGGCGCGTTTGCCGATGCGACGGTGTGGGAGTCGATTCGCGCCAGCGGGCGCGCCCCCGAGATCTCCCTCGCGCGCCACGATTCCTACGCCGTGCTCGACGCCGTCGGGGCGCTGCACCGGCGCGGACACACGGGCACGAACGTGCGAGACGTCGTCATGGCGGTGCTCGAGTAGCGACTCGGCGGCACGCGTCTTCCCCTAAGCGCTAGCTTTCCCCGCCTGACCAGTCCCACGAGAGCCTCATGACCACCCGCCCGTTCACCGTCGGCATCATCCAGGATTCCGCGTCGCCCGACATGGCCGCCACCCTCGAGGCCAGCGTCGCGCACGTTCGCGCCGCCGCCGCGCGCGGCGCGCAGATCATCTGCCTGAAAGAGCTCTTCAACGCGCCCTACTTCGCCAAGTCGCAGAAGTTCGAGCGCTTCGACATCGCCGAGCCGATCCCGGGGCCGACGACCGATGTGATGCAGAAGCTCGCGAAGGAGCTCGAGGTCGTCATCGTCGTTCCGCTCTTCGAGAAGCAGGCGCGCGGCGTCTACCGCAACTCCGCCGCGATCATCGACGCGGACGGCTCGCTGCTCGGCGTGTATCGCAAGATGCACATCCCCGACGATCCGCTCTTCAACGAGAAGTACTACTTCGTGCCCGGCGACGCGGCGCACGACGATCGCATCGACCGGATCGGCGAGGTCGCGAAGCAGGCGAGCGGCTTCCGCGTCTGGCGCACGCGCTACGCGAGCATCGGCGTGCTGATCTGCTGGGACCAGTGGTACCCGGAGGCTGCGCGGATCACGAGCCTCCTCGGCGCCGACATCCTGTTCTATCCCACCGCCATCGGCTGGCACCCCGCCGAGAAGTCGGAGTTCGGCACGGCGCAGCAGGACGCGTGGCGCACGATCCAGCGCTCGCACGCGATCGCGAACGGCGTCTTCGTCGCGTCGCCGAATCGCGTCGGCCACGAGGATGAACCTGGCACCGAGGGCATCGAGTTCTTCGGCCACTCGTTCATTGCCGACCCTTTCGGCCGCATCCTCGCCGAGGCGGGTCAGGGCACCGAGATCCTCACTGCAGTGTGCGATCCGAAGCTGATCGAGGACACGCGCCGCAACTGGCCCTTCCTGCGGGACCGACGGATCGACGCGTACGCCCCGATACTGTCGAGATATCTCGGGGCGTAACGCTGTTGACGGTTGACGGTGAACGGTTCACAGCCGACCTCGGGACGCGGAGGCTGAGCGAGGCCGGCTGACAACCGATCACCGAGAACCGATAACCCCTCACGATGCCCCGATTCACTTTCCCCGCCGAGTGGTCCCGTCACGACGCCACCTGGCTCGCCTGGCCGCACCACGAGCCCGATTGGCCCGGCAAGCTCGGACCCATTCCGTGGGTGTACGCCGAGATCGCGCGCGTGCTCGCGCAGTACGAGCGCGTCGAGATCCTCTGCCATGACGAGCAGGTGCGCGCCGACTGCGAGGAGCAGCTACGCGCACACGGCGTCTCGCAGAACGTGCGGCTGCACCTCGTGCCGACCGATCGCGTCTGGCTGCGCGACTCGGCGCCCACCTTCGTTCACGACGAAGCGGGGCGCGTGCACCTCATGAACTGGGCGTTCAACGCGTGGGCGAAGTATCCCAACTTCGCGCGCGACGCCGAGGTCGGGCGTGCCATCGAGCGCATCACCGGGCTGCCGCGTCAAGAGCCCGCGCGCCCCGACGAGCCCTCCGCGCGCCTCGTGCTCGAGGGTGGCGGCATCGAGACCGATGGGGAAGGAACGCTGCTCGTCACCGAGGAGTGGTTGCTCTCCGACGTGCAGGTGCGCAACCCCGGCATGGATCGCGACGCCTACGAGCGCGCCTTCCGCGAGCACCTCGGCATCCGCGAGACGATCTGGCTCGGCGAGGGATGCGTCGGCGACGACACGCACGGCCACGTGGACGACATCGCGCGGTTCGTCGCGCCGGGCGTCATCGTGCTCGCGTACGAGGAGGATCCCGCCGACGACGAGAACCATCGCCGCTCGGTCGACAACATGCGGCGCCTCGAGCTGGCCGGTGCGGCCAATGCCGCGCTCAAGATCGTGCGGCTTCCCTTCCCGCGCCCCGTCACGATGAACGGCGACCGGCTCCCGGCGAGCTACGCGAACTTCTACATCGCCAACGGCGTCGTGATCGTGCCGACGTTCAACGATCGGAACGATCGCATCGCGTTGAATGCCCTGGCGGAGCTCATGCCCGACCGGCACGTCGTCGGCATCCACGCCGTCGATCTCGTCTGGGGGTTCGGCACCCTGCACTGCCTGACCCAGCAGCAGCCCGCGCCGCGCTGACAGGGGAGCGCGCGTCGGCAGCGGTTCGGTCCTTGCACCCCAGCGGTGCGCCATGAAGATCACGCTGCTTGCCGACGACGCGATTCGCCTGGAGCCCGTGCCCGGCCCGTTGACGATCGAGGCACCGACGGCGCAGACGGCGTACTCTCCGTTCCACATGCTCGCGAGCGCGCTCGCGACGTGCATCTTCTCGGTGATCGAGTCCTGGGCCAGTCATGCCAAGCACGGGCTCGACGACCTCACGATCGAGGTGCGGTGGAAGTTCGCCGACGAGCCGCATCGCGTGAGCGACTTCGCCGTCAGCTTCGATTGGCCGTCGCTCCCGGCGAATCGCATCGCGGCCGCACGGCGCGTCGCGGAGCTGTGCACCGTGCACGCGACGCTGCATCACCCGCCACACATCGCCATCGAGCCGGCGTCGCGCGCCGACACCGCGCAGCCGGCCACCCCCGCGGGCAGCGCCGCGTGACGGTTCCCGTCGTCCGCTTCACGGTCGCCGGCCACGAGGGCGTCGCGCCGAGCCTCGGCCGCGCCTTCACCGTCGTGTACGACGGCGATTGCAAGGTGTGCACGCGCCTTTCGAAGCTGCTGATGAAGTGGGACAAGCATCATCGGCTCGAGGTCGCCCCCTCGCAGCAACCCGGCGTCACGGCGCGCTTCCCGTGGATCCCCATGCGGGCCTACGCCGACGCCCTTCAGCTCATCGCCGCCGACGGCACCACCTGGCAGGGCGCGTCCGCGATCGAGAAGCTCCTCGACGAGCTGCCGAAGGGCCGACTCTTCTCCTGGTTGTTCAAGATTCCCTTCGCCCGCGCGCTCGCCGACCGCTTCTACAAGTGGTTCGCCCGCAACCGCTACAGACTCGGCTGCGGCGCCCACTGCCAGTCCCGCCCA
>JAEKKK010000274.1 GCA_019510405.1 Gemmatimonadota bacterium
GCGATCGAGAAGTTCGTGCGCTATCTGAACGGGGAAGGGGTGAACGTCACGGTGCTGCTCGTCCCCTTCCCGCCCGAGGTGTACGACGCGGCGCGGCGACTGCCGGGCCGGAACATCACTGACGTGGAGCGTGATCTACGCGCGTCGGCTACCCGTGCGGGAGCGCTGGTGCTCGGCAGCTACGATCCGCGCGTCGCCGGAGTGACCCTGGCCGACTTCTTCGACGAGGATCATCTACGGCCCGAGGCGTTGACCCGTCTGGTGGCGGGAAAGCGCTGAGGGGATGTGAACGGTGAACGGTGAACGGTGAACGGTGAACGGTGAACGGTTGTCAGCTCGCGCCGTTTCGCATCCCCGCATCTCCGCATCCCGCATCCCCGCCAATCACCGTCCGACCTTGCGGCTGCGCATCGTGATCTCCTTCGACCGCTCGAGATCCGCGAGGAACATCGCCTCCGCCTGCGCGCCGAGCGTCTGGTCCTCGATCACCGCGTCGAGCTCGTAGTTGATCGCCACGCCGAGTGGGTTGAAGTCCGTCGAGCCGACGCGGACCCAGCGGCCGTCGACCACGCTCGTCTTCGCGTGCATCATCGCGCCCTTGTACTCCCAGATGCGCACCCCGTTGGTGAGCAGGCGACGGTAGTAGCGTCGGGTGAGCAGCGTGACCCACGGGTGGTCGTTGCGCTGCGGGACGAGAATGCGGACGTCCACACCGTCGCGGGCGGCGCCCATGAGCGCCTCGATCTCCGACCAGCTCGGAACGAAGTAGGCGTTGGCGATCCAGATCGAGCGTTCCGCCGAGATGGCCTGCATCTGGAGGGCGCGCGCGATGCGCATCCGGAACGGCTCGCCTTCGACGATGCCGATCAGCGCCGGCTCGGCGGTGGCCGGGTCGAGGTGCGCGCCGCGCGCGATGCGGCGCGTGAGCCGGTGCGACCCGCGGCGCTCCTTCTTCCGCGCGCGCTCCCACATCGTGTCGAACGCGGACTGCATGTCCCGGGCGGCGGGACCTTCGATGCGCACGGCGGTATCGCGCCAGTGGCCGCGGTGGCGCGCCGTGGCGCCCATCCACTCGTCGCCGATGCCGACACCCCCCGTGACGCCGATCTGGCCGTCGACGACGAGCAGCTTGCGGTGATCGCGCGGGACGAAACCGAGCCAGGCGCGCAGCCCCGGCGTGTTGAACACGCGGTGCTCGATCCCGGCGCGACGCAGGCCGGCGACGAAGCTGTACCGGATGCCGCGCATGCCGATCCAGTCGGTGAGGAGGCGGACCTTCACGCCGCGCTCCACCGCTTCGATCAGCGCGCCGGCGAAGCGCTGTCCGGTGGCGTCGGAGCGGAAGATGTAGCTCTCGAGCACGACGGACTCGCGCGCCGCGGCGATCATCTCGAGCATCACCTCATAGGTGCGCGGACCATCGTGGAGCAGGGTGACCGCGTTGCCGCTGGAGACGTCGGCCGCCGCGATGCGCCAGAGGCCGCGCGCGAAGGCCGGCCCCTCCGCCGGCGTGTCGGGGCGCTGCTCGACGAGCGGAGACTCCACTTCGGGAAGCGAGGCGCTGTCGCGCGCTTCCGTGCGGGTGCCGGGAGTAGTCGATCGGTTCACGTGTCGCGACACGCGTACACGTTACGTGCCGGTCTCTCCTGGCGCATCCACGAGACCGAAGGCGTGCACCTCGAGCTGCGCGAGCTCGAACGGCTTCTGGAGCACGGGGCGCCCCAGGATCCGCCAGACGGATGCGTGGTCCTCGCGCGGGTCCGTCTGCTCCGGTGCGCGCGCGCGCTCCTGCGCGTCGGCCAGCTCGCCGGTGACGAACGTTACGCGGTTGGCGAGCTCCGGATGTTCGTCCTCGATCCAACCCAGCAGCTCGAACCCGCTCTCCCTGCCGAGCCACACGTCGAGGAAGATGGCGGCAGGCTCGTGCTCGGCGAGGATCTGCTTCGCGTCCTCGATCGACCGCGCGACGTGCACCTCGTGGCCACGACGTTCGAACCATCGGCTGACGGCGCGGCCGATGGTTTCCTCATCATCCACATAGAGCAGCGACGCCATCTCGACCCTTCCGACTGCGCGGGCGGTTCCGACGTTCCGGCCGGTGAGCGGTCCGCTGCACGGACCGTGCTCCCCGGCGTGGACGGTCAGGCCGGGGATTGGCCGGGCTGCGTCGCCCGGGCATACTAGGGCATGCTCAACATCGACCTCAGGGGCCGCCGAGCGCTCGTCGCCGGTGTGGCCGACGACGGAGGGTTCGGGTTCGCGATCGCCAAGGCGCTCGGCGAGGCGGGGGCCAGCGTCTGCGTGGGAACGTGGCCGCCGGCGCTCAACATCTTCCTCAATCTGCTGGAGCGGGGGAAGATGGACGAGTCGCGGCGGCTCAGCGATGGCTCCCTTCTTACGTTCGAAAAGATCTATCCGCTAGATGCAGTGTTCGACACGTATGCCGAACTGCCGGAGGAGCTGCGCACGAGCAAGCGGTACAAGGACGTCGGCGACTGCTCGATCGACGGGCTCGCGCAGCGGCTCGTGGCGGACTTCGGGGAGCGCCCACTCGACATCGTGGTGCACTCGCTCGCGAATGGTCCGGAAGTGAAGAAGACACTCCTCGAGACGTCGCGGAACGGCTACCTCGCCGCGGTGAGCGCGAGCGCCTATTCGCTCGTCAGCATGATCGCCCGATTGGGGCCGCTCATGCGCGACGGGGGCGCGGTGGCGTCGCTCACCTACATGGCGAGCGAGCGCGCCATTCCCGGCTACGGCGGCGGGATGTCGAGCGCGAAGGCGGCACTGGAGAGCGACACGCGCACGCTCGCCTTCGAGGCGGGACGGAAGTGGGGGATCCGGGTGAACACCGTCTCGGCCGGCCCCTATGCATCGCGCGCGGCGAGCGCGATCGGGATCATCGAGCGGATGGTGCAGTACGTCGGCCAGAATGCGCCGCTCACCGAGCATCTCACCGCCGAGGAAGTCGGGACCGCGACGGCATTCCTCTGCTCCCCCCTCGCGAGCGGCATCACCGGGACGACGCTGTACGTGGACAAGGGGTATCACTCGATGGGAATGGCCGTTGATGCGGGAATGGGGTAATGGGGGAATGAGGCAATGAGAAAGTGCGAACGGTCTCGGGAAGCTTCTGCCTCCCGAGGCCGTTTCTCATTCCCTCATTCCCCCATTCCTTCATTCCCTCAATCCGCCTCACACACCTGCGTCCCATCGGAGCGCGTGGCGACGTGGTAGCCGCTGCGGCAGGAGCCGTCCGGCCCGGGATACATGTCCGTGCGTAGGACGCCGGGGTCGAAGCGGCGCGGGCCGGTGCTGTTACTGGCGTCGGAGCATCCAGCGAGTGTGAGCAGTGCGGCCGAAAGGGCCGCCAACACTATGCGAGAGCGCATGCTGCACCTTCGGTGAAATCGGACGGCGCGCAGCCAGGGCCGTCGTTGCCATGGGGCTCTGCGTACAAGGTCCCATTGCCAAAGGTGTGCCGTTTCCCACCGCGCTCAGCGGCCGGCACGGCCGAGATCGTCAGGGCTGGCCGAGGCGCGCGAGGTGCTCGTCGATGAGGCGAAGCTCGCGCGGCAGCTCGGTCTGCGCGGCGATCTGCCGGCCGTGCTCGAGACAGACGCGCGCCGCCTCGGGCTCGTTGCGCTCCGACGCGAGCGCGGCGAGCTGCAGCAGGCAGCGCACGCGCTGCTGCGCGTTGTCGGCGATGGTGAACTGTCCGTACGCCGTCGTGATGCGCTCCTCGGCGGTCGCGTGCTCGCCGAGCGCGCCGAGCGCGATGCCGAGGTTGAGCAGCGCCGCGGCGTGCATCTCCATGTCGCCCGACGCGCGCGAGTGGCGCACCGCCGCCTCGAGAGTGTCTTTCGCGAGCGCGGGATCGCCGCGCTCCGCCTGGAGCCGGCCGATGTTGAGCAGGCTGCACGCCTCGCCGCGCAGATCGTCGGCCTCGCGATAGGCGTCGCGCGATGCGCCGAACAGCTGCTCCGCTTCCTCGAAGCGGCGCTCTTCGGCGGCGAGCCCGCCGAGGTTCTGCAGCGCCTTCGCGCGGGTGATCGGTCGAGTCGCCAGCTCGAGCATCCGTTCGTGCAGTGCGCGGGCGCGCTGGGTGTCGCCGCGCGTGGCCCACACCGCCGCTTCGATGTTGAGCGCGTCCGCCTCGGCGTCGCGCAGCGCGTGGGCGCGGGCGAGATCGGCGCCGGCGCGTGCACTCGCGATCGCGTCGTCCCACTGCGACTGCAGCCGCTGCACGTTGGCGAGCCGCCACCACGCTTCCGCGGCGATGTCGGGGCGCTCGCGTGCGCGCTCGGTGATCTCGACGAAGCACGCCCGCGCGCGCGCCGTGACACCGCTCCGATCGTAGCGGATCCCGTCGTCGAGCAGGGCGGCGAGGTCGTGGCCCTCGAGGTGCGAGCTACTCATGCCGGAAAGGGAGCGAGTGGTGGAGGGGGAGGTCAAGTGAGGCGGTGCGGCAATGCGGAAACGGCACGAGCGGTTGAGCCATGAGGTCGGCCCAGCGGCAAACGGCACGAGTGGTTGAGCGATGAGGTGAGCCCAGCGGCGAGCGGAAAGCGGCGAGCGGACAGCGGTGGGCGAGAGCGGTCAGCCGTCAATTGGTACACGCGCAGACTCCGTAAACGCTACAAGGCACTGTTGAATGCTGACCGCTATGGCTGATGGCTCGCCGCTCGCCGCCGCCCCGCTCGCCGCTGGGCTCACCTCAATCGCTGACAGCTGAGCTGTCGCTCGCCGCTGGGCTGCCCTGATGGCTGAAGTGATCTCCGGGCGTCGAGTGCAGATCCCTCGACTCGCTTCGCTCGCTCGGGATGACAGAGCACTCGCTTCGCTCGCTCGGGATGACAGAGCACTCGCTTCGCTCGTTCGGGATGACCGTCAGGCGCTCCGCTCGCGCGAAATGACCGGAACGGCGGTTCGTTGCCTCGGCCGCGCTCCGATGGTCAAAGGCCGGAGATCGGCTGGCTTCCCACCGCAATTTCTTCGACACGGCCCACCGACGTGACGCAACCGGCGACGAGCGACGAGGCTCGGACGATGACGACGACCGCGACGCGGGGCGCGGGGCGCTCCGGCGGCGCGTCGTCGTCGGGCGGTGGGAGTGGTGGTCCGGGTACGCCGACTTCGCCGGGGATGCTCGTGCGGCTCGGCGGGCGGCAGCGCGTGCTCGCGTTGCAGCGCCGGCGATTCTGGCGCGAGCTCGGGTTTGCCGGCGCGATGCTCGCCGCCGATGCGCTCACGGTCGCGGTGGTGTTCGTCGTGCTCGCGCAGCTGCCGATCGCGGCGCCGTCGGCGCAGCTCGAGTTCGTGCACTTCCTCCTTCCCAGCACGCCGCCGGCGCTGCTGCGCCGCGTCACGTCGCTCGTCTTCTGCCTCGTGGCCACCCGCTCGTACTCCACGTCGAGCATGGGCAGCCAGACGGGGCGCATCGCGATCGCGATCGTGCTCGGTGTCGTGCTGCCGCGCTGGCCGGAGCTGTGGACGGCGTCGGTCCTCGCCCGCAGCCTGCTCCTCGGCGGCGTGGTCGCGGCGCTGCTGCTCGCCCTCGTCGCGCAGCGGCGCGCGATGGCGGGGGCGCTGCAGAGCCACGACCCGCGCCGGCTCGATCAGGAGCGCACGATCCTCGTCGGCGTCGAGCAGCAGATTCGCACCTTCCTGGCCGAGCACATCGACCCGACGCTCGACCCGCCGGCGGTGTACGTGCTGGAGCCGGAGTGGCCGGGCGACCAGCAGGAGGGATGGCACAAGCTGTACGAAGAGGTGCATCGCTCGAAGTCGGACGCGATCATCCTCGTCGGCCCGTTCACCGACGAAGCGCTCCAGAACGTGCTGATCGCCGGCTCGGCGGCGGGCTGCCGAGTGTTCGGGCTGCGGCGCCGGCCGCTGCGCGAAATGAACAACCCGACGCTGATCCGGCGCGGCGAGGGGCCGATCTCCCTCCTCTCGAGCCCCGCGCTGCTCGGGTGGCAGCTCGTCGCCAAGCGGACGCTCGACGTGAGCGGTGCGGTGGCGGGGCTGGTGCTGCTCTCGCCGATGCTGGCAGTGTCGGCGCTCGCCGTGAAGCTGACGTCGCGCGGGCCGATCCTCTTTCGGCAGCGCCGAGTGGGGCTGGGCGGCGAGGAGTTCGAGATGCTCAAGCTGCGCACGATGGTGCGCGACGCCGACGCGCGCGCGCCGGAGGTGCTCGCCGCCAACGTCTACGGCGACCCGCGGCTGTTCAAGGCGCCGGACGACCCGCGCATCACGCCGATCGGGCGCTTCCTGAGGCGGAGCAGTCTGGACGAGCTCCCCCAGCTCTGGAACGTGCTGCGCGGCGAGATGTCGCTCGTCGGGCCGCGGCCGCCGCTGCCGCGCGAGGTGACGCGGTACAAGACCCGCCACTACGTGCGGTTCGAGGTGCTCCCGGGGATCACCGGCCCGTGGCAGGTGAGCGGCCGGAACGACATCACCGACTTCGAGGCGATCGTCGAGCTGGAGCAGCGCTACATCACCGGCTGGACGGTGTGGCGCGACCTCTCCCTGTTGCTCAGGACGCTTCCAGCCGTCCTCAGCATGCGCGGCGCACTGTAGCGCCGTTCCCACCTTGCGGGTCGCGACGCCGTTTCTCGCGGCTCTATACCCCTGGTCTGGTGACAACTCCACTTCGCACTCGGTCCCGCGACGCCGCGGGCCGGACGTCGCGCCCGCGAGCCCGTTCTGCGGCTCGTCTGGGAGCGCTTGTCGCATTCGTCGGCGTCGTGGCCTGTTCGGCGGGCGTACCGCACGGCGCGGACGTCGCCCCCGTGCCGCACGGCACGTACAGCTGGTCGGTCGAGCCGGGGGACGTCGTTCGCCTCAAGAACTGGAGCGCACCGGAGCAGTCGGGGGACCTGATGGTCAACGAGCGCGGCGTCGTGCTCGTCCCCACGGTCGGCCAGCTCGACGTGCAGGGACTCAGCGCGGACTCGCTCCAGCAGCGGATCGCCCGTGCCTTCGCCGGCCGCATCGACCCGTCGCGCGTCGACGTCCAGCTGCTCCGCTCCATCACGGTGATGGGCGGGGTGAAGAACCCGAACGTGCAGCTCGTCGAAGGGTCCACGACGGTGCTCTCGCTGATCGCGAAAGCGGGGGGCGCCATCAAGACGGGCGGCGACACGAAGACCTACATCGTGCGGCCGGGCCAGGCGACGCGCGAGATCTCCGTCGCCGATCGCGTCGGCGACCTGGGGCTCCGCGCGAGCGACCAACTGTACGTGCAGGACCCGCCGTTCGCCGTCCGAAACGAAATGAACATCCGCGCCGCGTACGAGTTCGTGCAGTTCATGGCGACGCTGGTGACGATCTACTACCTGGTCCGCCAGAAGTAAGGCGTCCCCTACCCCACTCGTCCCATGGAAGCTCTACCACTTCCAGCTCTCGCTGATCCGGCCCCCGAGATCGACCCGCGCCGCGCCTGGGCGACGATCGCGCGCAGCGGCTGGCTCATTCTCGGATGCGTGCTGCTCGCGCTGACCGCCGGTGCGGTCGCGGTGCGGCGCATGGATCCGGTCTATCAGGCCACGGCGTCGATCCGCATCGACGCCAAGCCGGGCACGATGGCGAGTGCGATGTACGGCATCCCGACCGACAACGTGACGCTCGTCGCCACGGCGATGGAGGAGCTCACGAGCCGCTCGCTGGCCAACGACGTCGCCGACTCGCTCGGCCTGCGCCTCCAGCTCGTCGCGCCGCGCCGCACGCCGCGCAGCGCGGTGGTCCAGTGGGCGCACGTCGACGCCCACGCGCCGCTGCAGAGCTACCTGTTCGTGCAGGCGTCGAACGACCGCGTCACGGTGCGCGACCTGTCCGGCACGGCGATCGGCACCTTTCCGATCGCGAGCGTGATCGCGCTGCCCGGCGCGACGGTCCGGCTCACCCCGACCGCACTCGCCAACGGCGACGTCACCCTCCGCCTCTCGTCGCTCGAGGAGGCGTCGGCGGTGGTGCGGGCGCGCACCCAGGTGACGCAGCCCAACCTCAACGCGAACATCGTCCTCGTCACGTACGAGGGGAACGATCCCGTGCTCGTGCGCGAGCTGGCGAACGTGACCGCGGCGCGCTTCGTCCGGAAGCGGCTCGAAGCGGAGAAAGCCAGCGCGCGCTCCACGGTCGTCCTGCTGCGCCAGCAGCTCGACACGCTCGGCAAGCAGATGCGCTCGCGCGAGCTCGCGGTGAGCGAGTTCCTCCAGGCGAACCGGATCATCAGCGTGGAGAACGAGGCGACCCAGGCGAGCAGCGAGATCCAGCGACTACAGGAGCTGCGCGTGACGTCGGTGACCGACCGCGAAGCGCTGCTCGCCTCACTCGATGCACTGCTCCGCGTGAAGGACACGGCCGACGGCCGGCTCGCGTACGAGCGGCTGCTCTCGGCGCCGGCGTTCGTGCGCCAGCTCAACACGTCGAGCCCGAGCTCGATCGCGATCGAGCGCCTGCGCACGCAGGAAGACCAGCGCTCCCAGCTGCTGCGCCGGCTCGGGCCGAACGATCCGGACGTGAAGTCGGTGGAAGCGCAGATCGCGACCTCCAAGCGCGACATCGAGGCGACGACGCGCACCTACGCCGACGGACTGGGCGAGCAGGTGCGCGCCCTCGACACGCGCATCGCCATGCTGCGCGCCTCGGTGCAGCTCCTGCCGGCGCATCAGGTGGAGTACTCGCGCCTGCTGCGCGAGCAGAAGGGCGTGGAAGACGTGATGACGCAGGTGCAGGGCCGCTTGAAGGAGGCAGAGATCACCGCCGCGGTACAGGACTCGACCGCCTCGGTGCTCGACCGCGCCGAGCTGCCGGGTGGATCGCTCGGCACGTCGAAGCCGGCGATCTTCGCCGTCGCGCTGTTCGCCGGCCTGCTGATCGGCGTGCTCGTCGCCTTCCTGCGCGACTGGCTCGACACGACGGTGCACGACGAGCGCGACGTGTCGGCGATCGTGCGCGCCCCCGTGATCGGAATCATCCCGACGCTGCGCAGCGACACGCGGTCGAACGCGTACCGCGCGCTCGTCTCGGGCGAATCGCCCAAAGCGGCCGCCGCATTGACGAAGTCCACGGCGAGCGCGGGCGAGACGCAGACGATGGCCGCGGAGGCGTATCGCGCCCTGCGCACCAACCTGAGCTACGTGAACCCCTCCAAGCCGCCGCGCGTGATCGTCGTGACGAGCGCGCTCCCGGGCGACGGCAAGACGACCAGCTCGTCGAACCTCGCCGTGACGCTCTGCACACGCTGTTCGGCATCAAGGCGACCCCCGGCTTCTTCGATCTGCTGTACGGCCGCGCGACGCCGAGCGAATGCATCCACCACGTGGAGCTCGAGGGGGCGGGACATCTCGACATCCTGCCGAGCGGCGGCGTGCCCAGCCACAACGCAGCGGACCTTCTCACGTCGAGCAAGCTCGCTCCCTTCTTCGAGAAGCTGCGCACGCAGTACGACTACATCCTGCTCGACACGCCGCCGCTGAACCTGTTCACCGACGCGGCGCTGATCGGCGCGCACGCCGACGCGACGCTCCTCGTGGCGCGCGCCGACCGCACCGAGCGCCAGGCGCTCCGGTTCGCCGTGCTGCAGCTCCAGCACGTGCAGGCGAACCTCGCCGGGGCGATCCTCAACAGCGTGGATCTGCGGCGGAACTCGCGCTATCGCGGCGGCTACGACTTCGGCCGCTACGGCGCGTACTACGCCTGACCGCGCGGAGCCCGGGAGACACGCGATGCGGCGCTCACGACACTCGCTCGCCTGGCGGGCGCGGCGCGCGATCGAATCGGCGACGGCGAGCCGTCCGCTGATCCGTCGCACCGGGCCGGCGTGGGGGTTCGGGCTGCTCGGCCTCGTCGGCGAGCTCGCCTTCGCGCCCGTCGTGCTCGCGATCACCATCGTGATCGGCGTATGCACCTATCTCCTGATCGACGCGCCGTGGACGCGGCTGCGCGAGCAGCACCGGCCACGCTTCCTCTCGGTGCGGATCCTCTACCTCAACGCGCTCATCCTCGTCGGCTTCTGGCTCGCGGTGATGTTCTCGTTCAGCGCGGCGGATCCGTCGATGAGCTCGAGCGTGGCGCAGCGCTTCCCCGAAGTGCTCGACGCCAGCACCGCGCTGGAGTTCACGCGCATCGTGCACCTGAACCAGACGCCGCTCGTCCGTTCGGCGGCGCCGCTCGCCGCGGCGTCCACCTGGTTCGACGTGTTCCTGCACGGGCTCATCTCCGCGCTGACGGTCAACCTGATCCTGTATGCGCTCGTCGCCGCGCGGCGGCAGCTGCGCGGGCGCAAGGCACCGAATCCGCGACGCGGCGGACTGACGTACGACTCGCGGGCGAAGCTCTTCATCGATGCCGAGCATAGCCCGATCGGTTGACGTGGCACCGCGCCGACCGGGTGATGCCAGTGCGCCCGGGCGGGCGCCCTGGCGCCGCGGGCATCGGCTCCGGCAGTGGCGCGCCACCGTCAGCAACAGCGACCTGGCGGCGTGGGCCGCCGTCGCGGCGTTCTCGTGCTACGTCACGATGGCCCTCGCGGGGGGCGGCGGGCGGTCACTCACGATCACCTTCCCGCTCGGCTGCCTCCTCGTCGCCGTCTTCTGTTACGCGCGCAGCCCGGCGACGTACGTCGGATTCGTCTTCTGGACCTGGATCCTGACGCCCTTCCTGCGGCGCGTGTTCGACCTGCACTTCGGCTTCCATCCGGCGAGCCCGCTGCTCGTCGGGCCGGTGCTGGCGACGGCGGTATCGGGACTCACCCTGCTGCGGTACGCCACGAGCCTCCGCCGCACCACGTTCGTGCCCTTCGCGCTGGCGATGACGGCGCTGCTCTACGCGTACATCGTCGGGCTGTTCCAGCAGTCGGTCGTCGCGGCGACGTACGACCTGCTGAACTGGGGCGCGCCGCTCCTGTTTGGACTGCACCTCGCCCTCGAGTGGCGGCGCTTCCCGCGTATGCGCAGCGTGATGACGAAGGTCGCGCTGTGGGGGCTGCTCGCCACCGGGCTCTATGCCCTCGTGCAGTTCGTCGATCCCCCCGCGTGGGACCGCGCCTGGGTCGTCGGCGCGGAGATGTACAGCGTGGGCGTGCCGGTGCCCTTCCTCATCCGCGTCTTCAGCACGCTGAACGCGCCGGGCCCGTACGGCGTGTTCCTCATCTTCGCCGTACTGATCGGCCTCCCCGCGCCGCAGCGCTGGAAGTTCCTCGCGCTCGCGCTCGGACTGACCGCGCTCCTGCTCACCAAGACGCGCTCCGCCTGGGCCGCCTTCCTGCTCGGCGCGCTCGTGCTCCAGCTTCGCCAACCGCTGCGCAACCTGCCGCGCCAGTGGATCGCGCTCGCCGTCGTCCTCCTGCTCGCCGCGCCGGCGATCACGCACCCGCGCGTCATGCGCGCCGTGGCCGGCCGCGCGGCGTCGCTGGCCAGCATCGAGGATGACCGCAGCTATCGCGAGCGACTGCAGATCACCAACTACGTCGTCGGCCGTCTCCAGCACGACCCCGTCGGCAGCGGGCTCGGACTCCTTGGCGGCGCGGGCAAGCTCCAGGTGTCGGCCGACCGCAAGATGACCGTCGGGGCGCTCGACAGCGGCGTGCTGGAGATCTTCAGCGTGATGGGCTGGATGGGCGGCACGCTCTACACCTTCGCCCTGTTCGGCGTGGTGTTCCTCATCCTGCGTGAGCGCAGTGCCCGGCGTGACGCCGTGGCGAATGGTGCGGCGGCGGCGGTCATCGCCATCCTCGCCGCGGCGTTCTTCGGGAACGTCTTCAACGGCGTCTCGGGGCTCGTGTTCTGGTCCGCCGTCGGCTTCGCGATCGCGGGACAGTCGTACGCCCTCGCCGTGGAGCAGGCACGCCGGCTCACCCAGCTGCCTGGCGCGCCGATCGATCCGGCCTACGCTCGCAACTTCGCCGCATGACGCTGCCGCTGCACCCGTCGGGCGCCGTTCCCGTCACGACGCCCCTCCGCCGCATCCGCTCGACGACGCGCCGCACCCCGCTCGACCTGGGTGAGCTGTGGCGCTACCGCGACCTCTGGCTCACGCTCGCGCTGCGCGACGTGAAGCTGCGCTACCGCCAGACCGCGCTCGGCGTCGCGTGGGTCGTGCTGCTGCCGCTGCTCGCGAGCGGGATCTTCACCGTCGTCTTCGGCCTGATCGCGAAGCTGCCGAGTGACGGATCGCCGTACTTCCTGTTCGTGTTCGCCGGCTACCTCGGCTGGAACGCGTTCCAGAACACCCTGCAGCGCTGCGGCATCTCGCTGATCGGCAACACGGCGCTCGTCACGAAAGTGTACTTCCCGCGGATCATCCTTCCCGCGGCGTCGGTGCTCGCCTCGCTGCTCGACTTCGCTGTGGGCGTCGTGATGCTGCTCCTCGTCCTGCTCCTGCGCGGCGAGCTGCCGGGTGTGCAGTCGCTCGCGCTCGTGCCGCTGTTCATGCTGCTGGTGCAGCTGCTCGGCCTCGGGGTCGGGTTCGTCTCGGCCGCGCTCACGGTGCGGTTCCGCGACGTGCAGTACGTGCTGCCCTTCCTGATCCAGCTGCTGCTGTACGCGTCGCCCGTGGCGTACGGGGTCTCCGCCGTGCCGCAGGCCGTGCGCCGGTTGTACCTGCTCAATCCCGTCGCGCCATTGCTCGACGGGCTGCGCGCCGCGCTGCTCGGGCGGGGCGACGTGCACTGGCTGGCGATCGGGGTGTCGGCGGTGGTGAGCGTGACGATGTTCGTCGTCGGCACGCTGTTCTTCCTGTACCAGGACCGACAGTATGCCGACGTCATCTAGCGCGTTGGCGAGACCGGGTGCGGATCCCTCGACTTCGCTCGGGATGACAGCGCGCACGGATCCCTCGACTTCGCTCGGGATGACGGCCGGCCGGAGCATCGCAGCGCCCGCGCTCTCGCTGCGCGGCGTCGGCAAGAGCTACAACGTCGCGGGCCGCCAGTCGACGACGCTGGCCGAGCAGGTGGCGGACTGGGTGGGGCGCGCGCGGACGTCGAGCGAGGCGGACCGGTTCTGGGCGCTGCGCGACGT
>JAEKKK010000275.1 GCA_019510405.1 Gemmatimonadota bacterium
GCTCAACACCACCCGACAGCTGTCGTCGTCGAGTGACGTGTGCCGGAAAGGCACCCGGATCCAGCATTCGTCCACCTTCCCGGGATCCGCGTCGACGGGCTCGATGTTGATGTAGACGGGAGCGCCCAACTCGACGTCGACGATCAGCTCGGCCACCGTGCCGAGTGTCGCGCCATCGCGTGAGACTACCGACCATCCGCGCACGTCCAGTGCGCGGCCCACGTCATGAGGAATGCTGCTGAGAGGTCGAAGAGGCATGCAGTGGTGGGGCGCAAAACCGCGACCAGTGTCTCACCCGCCGCGCAGCGCATGTACGAGCGTACGACGCGCGACAGAGTACGGCACCGGACCGAAACTCCCGTACGTCGGCACAGGTCACGGCAAGTGGCGTGAGTCGTGCGTTTGCCGACGCTGCAGACCGTTCTCCGGCACGTCGCCTCCACTCGTCACCAGCGACCAACCATGAACGACAGCAGAGCTCTCATTCGCGCCGCGTGCGCCGTGGCCTCGGTCGCCATGATGGCGATGGCGGCTGGGTGCTCCTCCGTCTCCCAGCAGCAGGAGGTGCAGATCGGTCAGCAGACCGCCGCGCAGGTGAACGCGCAGCTTCCGATGCTGCGCGATGCGCAGGTCGACAGCTACGTGAATTCGCTCGGCCGGTCGATCGCGAGTCGCACCTCGCGCGCCGATCTGGATTGGCAGTTCGCCGTCGTCAACACCGACGTGATCAATGCGTTCGCGCTGCCGGGCGGCTTCATCTACGTCAATCGTGGCGTCCTCGCGCGGGCGAGCAACGAGAGCGAGCTCGCCGGCGTGCTCGCGCACGAGATCGAGCACGTGGTCCGACGCCATTCGGTGAAGCAGATGGAGCAGGCGCAGCAGGCCAACGTCGGCGTCGGCCTCGTATGCATCCTCACGCGCGTCTGCGAGAACCAGGCAGCGCAGGCGGCGATCCAGGTCGGCGGCTCGGCGTACTTCGCCAAGAACAGCCGCGAGGACGAGGTTCAGGCGGACGAGGGCGGCTTTCAGAACGTGATCCGCGCCGGCATCAATCCGCGTGGCATGCTCACCTTCTTCCAGAAGCTGCTCGCCGAGGAAGGCTCGGGTGGCTCCGGCGGGGCGAACGCGTGGTTCGCGGACCATCCTGGCACGCAGGACCGCATCGCCGACATCCAGCGCATGCTCGACGCGACCCCGGCTGCGCAGCTCTCCTCGCTGCGCACCGACTCGCCGCAGTTTCAGCAGATGAAGCGCCGGCTCGCCCAGCTTCCGGCCGCTCCGCCGCCGCGGCAGTAGCAGGGCACATGGCCGTGTCTGCCGGCCGCCACTAGCTTCACCGTATGGCGCACGCTCATCACGACCATGCGGGTCACTCGCACGACCATGCGGAGCATTCGCATGACCATGCGAGGCACTCGCACGCGGGGCACTCACACGCGCCCGCGAGCTTCGATCGTGCATTCGCCATCGGCGTCGCGCTCAACGTCGCGTTCGTCGTCGCCGAGATTGTGTTCGGGCTCCGCACGAACTCCCTCGCCCTGATCTCCGATGCCGGGCACAACCTGGGCGACGTGCTCGGGCTCGTGCTCGCGTGGGCCGGCACCGTGCTCGCGCGCCGCGGCCCGACACCGCGCCGCACCTATGGCCTGCGGCGCTTCTCCATTCTTGCCGCGATCGCGAACGCGGGGCTGCTGCTCGTCGCGGTCGGCGCGATCATCGTCGAGGCGGTGGATCGCCTGCGTCACCCGGCGCCGATCGCCGGCGGCATCGTGTCGGCCGTGGCCGCCATCGGCATCGTCATCAACCTGGGGACCGCGCTCGGCTTCATGCGCGGACGCGAGCACGACCTCAACATTCGCGGCGCCTTCCTGCACATGCTCGGCGACGCCGGCGCGTCGGCGGGCGTCGTCGTGGCAGGCCTGCTGATTCGCGCCACCGGACGGCTCTGGATCGATCCGCTCGTCTCGCTCTTCCTCGCGGCGGCGATCCTCTGGAGCACCTGGGGGCTGGCAAAGGATTCCGTCAACCTCGCCCTCGACGCGGTGCCGGCGGGGATCGATCCGCTTGAGGTCGATGCGGCACTCCGCGGGCTGGAGGGAGTCGTCGAGGTGCACGATCTCCACATCTGGGGGATGAGCACCACCGACGTCGCCCTCACCGCGCACCTCATCCGCCCCTGCCATGGCGGCGAGGACGCCCTCCTCGCCTCCGCGACGCGGCTCCTGCGCGATCGCTTCGGGATCGCCCACGCCACGCTGCAGGTGGAGCAGGGGCTCGCCATCCACCCGTGCGACCTCGCCGCCCCGGATACGGTCTGAGATCCGATCGTCGGGACTGGTCGTAGAACTTTCCGAGCGTCGGCGGCATACTTTGGCTGCCTCGCGCCGCCGTTCCTTCGATCACGTTCGTCCCATCGAGCCTCCCGCTGTGGCCTCCCTCGTCAAGCGCAATCACTGGGTCGTGCGACTCACCCACTGGGTGAACGTGCTGGCGGTCGTGATCATGGCCGGCAGCGGCATGCGCATCTTCAACGCGCACCCCGCGTTCGCGCGGCCCGGTGAGCGGTTCCCGCTCAATCCGTGGGAGGGAACGCCAATTCCGCCATGGCTCACCTTCGGCGCCTGGCTCGGCGGTGCGCGGCACTGGCACTTCGCGATGATGTGGCTCCTCGTCCTGAATGGCCTGGTGTATTTGGGTTTCCTCTTCTTCCACGGCGAATGGCGCGACATCGTTCCCCGCCGCGGCGATGCGCGCGACGCATGGGAGATGCTGCGGTTCTACCTCTTCGTGCGCCGCGACCACCCGCATCAGGGGAAGCACAACGCGCTGCAGAAGAGCGCGTACTTCGCGATGCCGGTGCTCGGGATCATCATCGTGCTGAGCGGGCTCGCCATCTGGAAGCCGGTGACGCTCGGTTTCATCACCGCGCTGTTCGTGAACTACAAGTGGGCCCGCTTCGTCCACTTCGTCGCGATGGCGCTCCTCATCGTGCTCGCGCTCGTGCACGTCTTCATGGTCTTCACCGTCGATCCGTACTCGCTGCGCGCGATCGTCACGGGTTGGTACGACCGGGCGCGCTCGCCGGAGGCGCGCAACGCGCGCCCGTTCTATCACCTCTTCGGATCGGCGCGCGAGAGCACCGCGCCGCGCGAGGTGCCTCCCGCATGAGCGTGGACCGCCGGCGCTTCCTCACCATCTCCGCTGCCTCGCTGAGCGGCGCGCTGCTCTCGGCCTGCAACAAGAATCCCGAGCGCGCGCAGAAGCTTCTCGCGCTCGCGGAACGCGGGAACCAGCGCGTCGAGGAAGCGCTCTTCCGCCACACCGCGATGAATCACGTGTCGCCGTCGGCGCCCATCGCTGGAGCGAGCTTCCCGAAATACCGGATCTCGAAGACGGTCCCCATCTGGGACACCGCCGCGCGGGGTGTCTGGCGACTCGAGGTGTCCGGCGCGGTGCGCCGGCCGCTCTCGCTCACCCTCGACGACCTGATGAAGCTTCCACGCATCACGCAGAAGGTCGATCACTTCTGCGTCGAGGGGTGGAACGCGCGGGCGACCTGGTCGGGCGTGCGCGTCAGCGACCTGGCGCGCGCGGCACAGGCCACCGACGACGCGCAGTTCGTCGACTTCACCAGCTTCGACGAGGACTATCACGAGAGCTGGGACATGGCGAGCGCGATGCATCCCCAGACGCTCGTCGCCTACGGGATGGACGGCTACCTCCTCGGGCCGGCGCACGGTGCGCCCGCGCGGCTGCACTCTCCCGTGAAGCTCGGCTACAAGAACACCAAGTACCTCACGCGCGTCGTGTTCATGCCGGCGCAGAACGGCGGCTACTGGAGCGATCAGGGCTACGAGTGGTACGGCGGGACCTGACGTCGTCGCTCGCCCCATGCCGCCGCGCGCGGTGCGCGCTCCTTGCATGGAGACGTTCCCATAACCACGTCTCCTCATCCCAAGCCGATGCCTGACGTCTCTCCACAGGTCACCCACGATCCGGCCACGGGTCGGTTCGAGATCCATACGGAGCAGGGAACCGCGCTGCTCGACTACCGGCACCGTGGCGCCGACCTCGATCTCATTCACACCGAAGTGCCGCAGGCGCTCGAGGGGCGAGGCTACGCCGCGGCGCTCGCCACGTCGGCGCTCGACTACGCCCGCCGCGAGGGGATGCGGGTCATCCCCAGCTGCCCGTACGTGAAGGCGTACATCGATCGCCACCCGCAGTACGAGGACCTCGTCGCGCCTCGCTGACCGCTCCCTCTCGCGGGGAGTGCGCCGGCTCCGTAAGCTCTCGCATGCTGAGCCACACCCCGGACATCGAGCGCCCGGAGCCGCGCTGGCCCGTCATCGTTGCCGCGCTGGCAGCGGTTGCGCTCCATTTCGCCCTCCCGGCGGCACTGCGACCGGGCACCCCCTGGCTCCTCGCCGCGGTGGTTCTCACGCTGGTGATTGCGGCGACGATCTTTCGCCACCTCGGCATGCATCGCCAGAACGCCTGGGCGTCGTACGGCGTGCTCGGAGCGCTCGCGATCGGCCTGCTCTATGGCATCGCCGCGCTGATCGTCGGTCTCATCATGAAGACCGAGGGCGCCACCCAGCTGCTGCTCTCCGCAACCGTGCTCTGGGCGAGCAACGTGATCGTCTTCGCCAGCTGGTACTGGCGGCTCGACGGAGGCGGCCCGAATGAGCGCGAGCGGCGCGACGCCCACACGCGCGGCGCGTTCCTCTTCCCGCAGATGACGATCACCCCGCCATCGAGCGACGTGTCGCTCGCCGAGGAAGAAGGGTGGCGCCCCAGCTTCGTCGACTATCTCTTCCTTGCCTTCAACACGAGCACGGCGTTCTCACCCACCGACGTTCCGCCGCTCACGTCGTTGGCCAAGCTCGCGATGATGCTGCAGTCGTTGATCTCGCTGACGGCGGTCGTCGTCCTCGCGGGCCGCGCCGTGAATATCCTCTAGCGGTCTTCCGCGCGGCGCGCTGGTGCCGGCGGGACGCGGCGCGCCTTCATGCACCAGCGTTCGAGCTCGAACGTCGTCATCGTGCGCCAGTCGGGGGGATACGGCGCGAGCCGCCGCTTCTCACCGTCGTTCGACTCGAACACCAGCCAGCCGCCGCTGCGTCGGTCGTGCTCCAGCAGCTTCGTCAGCGTCTGCGACATCTTCGGCGATCCGATCTCGCGTACCGCCCATTCGACTCCCACGGCATCCGTGAAGGAACGCGTGCTCTGGAGCTGAGTCATGGTCGCGAAACGTCAGGGTTGCGCCGCGCGGGGAGACGCAGCGCTCTGCGGCGCTCTACTGATACTGAATGTACAGCGGCTTGGGTGTGAGGCGCAGCACTTCCGCCGGCGTGAGGAGGGGATCGCCCTTCTTCGTGTCGTTGTGATAGAAGAGCTTGAATCCGGTGAATTGCACCGGCTCCGCCTTCACGTAGTCGTGATACGAGTCGAACTTGAGCCAGGGCGGGCCCCAGCCGTCCATGTCCATCACCACCTGCACGTGCGGCGTGTACCGGATCTTCGTGGCGTTCGTCACCATCTTCCGCGTGAACCGGTGCACGATGAGGATCTTCGGCGGCAGCTTCTTCTCCCGCGCGATCTCGTCGAGCCAGTTCACCGCCCAGTTCACGTCCGCCGCGTCCAGCGTGCCGATCACCGTGCCCGGCACCTTGCCCGACGTCGCCATCGCGAACTCCGGATCGATCGCGAGATGCACGTCGGGATTCTCGAGGAAGGGGCGCAGTCGCGGCAGCTCCGCCTGGACGCTGCTCTTCCCCACCTGGACGTCGATGAAGAACAACCCGTTCCGTGCCTTGATCCACGAGTACACCTCGTTGACCATCGAGTCGCGCATCTGCAGGCGAAACAGCCCCGCCTTTCCGGGGAGGCCCTGCGCGACGGTGGCGATCAGGTGCAGCGCCGGCACCACGGGATGCGTCGGATCGGCCTGTGCCCAGCGCAGCACCTCGCGATCGAGCATCTGCAGCATCGAATCCTTCGGATACTCGCCGAGCACGCCCATCTTCTTCGAGAGCGGATTGCCGTAGTACGCGACGATGCGGTTCTTCGGCAGGATCGCGCCCGGCAAGGGCTCCGGCATTTTCACCGGCCACTTCCGATCGAGCACCGAGTCGGGCTTGGTCATGCTCGCCAGCGCCACGCTGTCCCGGTGATTGCGGCCCGGTGGCACGGCATCGGCCTTTGTCGCAGCGCTGGCCTTCTTCGCCGCGGCATCGGCCGTGACCGCGACGACACCCGCCGGTGTGACCTTGTGCGACGAATCCGGTGTCGCCTTGCTGATCGTCTGCTTGTCGGACGACAGCGCTCCGTTCGGTCGATCGTAGCAGGCGGCTCCGGCGAGCAGGAGCAGCACGAGGGCGTGGCGCGTGGAAAGTCGAATCATGTGCACGACGAAGGGCGGGAAGAGTCCGGCAGGTTTCCGGGCTGCGACATCCTAGCCGGGCCCCGTGCAAGCGCCAAGCCCCCTCGACCCGCTCAGGGAAACGCGTGCTCGAACTCCGTTCGCGCCGCCATGAGCTGGACGGAAAGCAGCCCGGCCCGTTCGCGCTCGATCATCGCCGGCGAGGCGCCCGTCACGCGCCGAACGAGATCGGCATACGGGTATCGCGCCGAGGCAGTCGCGAAATGGAATCCGCCGTCGCCCAGCCGCGCGCCCGAGAACCAGACGGTGACCGCGTCGCTCGCTTCGTGGTAGTGGAACGTCGACCGGTAGACGAGGTCGTTCAGCGGGGCGAACTCGTAGGGCCCGAGCAGGGGGTTCGGCGAGGCCGTCCAGTTTGTGCCGTCAGCGCTGCGGGCGAAATAGATCGACGTCTGCGAGCACGTCGTCCCCTCCGGATAGGCCGCGACGAGGGCCCAGTACTCCTGCTTGGCGGGAATGTACTGCACGTCCAGATGCCAGGGCACGCGGCGCGGGATGTTCAGGGTCACGGGCTCCGGTTCGCTCCACGTCATGCCGTCGGAGGAGCGGCGTTGCTCCAGCGATATCTCCGCGCCGAGCGAATAGCACCCCTGCGCCACGGCGTTCACCGACCACATTCGCCACGAGGTCGCACTCTCACGCACGATCGCGGGTGAGATCACCCCGTACCGCTCGCCGGTGAACACGCGCTGCGGGGCAGACCACTCCGTCCCGTTATCGCTCGTGATCAGGTACAGCAGATCCGCCGTCAGGGTCGTCTGCCGGTAGTACATGCGGAGCTGGTTGCGAACGGGATCGTACAGCATGTCCGGATCCGAGAGGTAGCCGCCCAGCGCGCCGGGCTGCGCCAGCGGATTCTTCGCCCCCTCCGGCACCAGCATCTGACTCGCCCTGTAGCCCTCATAGATCGAGGGGTTCTCGTACTTCGGATTGCCGATCGGGTACGGCGTGCCCGACACCCAGTACCGCCGCCCCTGCCAACGCTCCGGAAAGACGACTGCGTCGGGATGGACGAGCTCCCCACTCCCCTCGTACGTCGGCGTCGTGATCAGTGTCGGCGCGACGAGCGCCGCGCCGGGAAGCTCGGCCTCGTCGATCTCGGAGTTGTCCACGGGCGGCGTGAGCGACGACGCGACCTGATCAGCGGCGCCGCCAGCGCACGCGACCGTGATACCGCTCAAGACGAGCGCGAGCAACGCGCGGCGCAGCAGGGCCGAGTGTCGCGACCGTTCCTCTCTCGCCACGACTGCGATCATGTAGCGCCCGCTCTCGCTGGATCGTCTTCCTCAGGGCCCCGCCCTCACCGAATTGTGCTGCGGGTCACAAAAGCTGCGACAAACCGGCCTGAAGCGCTAGTCGGAGCGGCCACATGCGTTTATCGTTCGCCGCCCGACTCTGGCCGGCGGATCCAGAGCGGCCCCGGGCAGGCGGACGGGCGCACCACGAGGGAGAGTCGGTATGTGCGGGATCGCGGGGTTCTGGTCACCAACGCTGTCGGCTGCCGAGCGCAGGGAGTCCGTGCGTCAAATGACGCAGCGGCTCGCGCACCGCGGTCCCGACGCCGACGGCCATTGGGTCCCCGCCGACACGCCCATCGCACTCGGCCATCGGCGGCTCTCCATCCTGGATCTGTCCGCCGCCGGTGCGCAGCCCATGTGGTCCGCCAGTGGGCGCTTCGTCATCTCCTTCAACGGCGAGATCTACAACTTCCGTGAGCTGCGCGATCGCCTCCGCGCGCTCGGTGCGATCTTCCGCGGCACGTCGGACACGGAAGTGCTGCTCGCGGCGTTCGAGGCATGGGGCGTCGTGGCCGCGTTGCGCGAGGCGACCGGCATGTTCGCCCTCGCCGTCTGGGACGTGCGGGAGCAGGAGCTCATCCTTGCGCGCGACCGCATCGGGGAGAAGCCGCTCTACTACGGCGTGAGCGGCGACTCGCTGCTGTTCGGTTCCGAGCTCAAGGCACTTCGCGCGCACCCGCACTGGAAGGGTGAGACCGACCTCGGCGCACTCGCGTTGCTGCTCCGATTCGGCTACGTGCCTGCGCCCTACTCGATCCACCGCGGGATCGGCAAGGTGGTTCCGGGCACGGTGATATCCTTTCGCCCGCGCGACGGCCTGGTCCCCTCGGTCACTCCGTACTGGTCGGCCGTCACGCACGCACGCGCCGGGGTCGCCCGCCCGACGAAGAAGTCCGACGAGGAGCTGATCGACGAGCTCGACGTGCTCCTGCGGCGCGCGGTCGCCGACCAGATGATCGCCGACGTGCCGCTTGGCGCCTTCCTGTCCGGCGGGATCGACTCGACCACCGTCGTGGCCATGATGCAGGCGCAGAGCACGAGGCCCGTGCGCACCTTCTCGATCGGATTCTTCGATCCGAAGTTCGAGGAGGCGCGGCACGCACGCGCCGTCGCCGCGCAGCTGCGCACCATCCACACCGAGCACTATCTCTCGGCCGAGGAGTCGATGCGGGTCATCGATCTCCTGCCGACGGTGTACGACGAGCCCTTCGCCGACTGGTCGCAGATCCCGACGTATCTGGTCTCTACCCTCGCGCGAGACGCCGTCACCGTCGCGATCACCGGCGATGGAGGCGACGAGCTGTTCGGCGGCTACGATCGCTACGTTGGGCTGAACACGATGTGGCGTCGCCTTCGTCTCGTCCCGCGCCCCGTGCGGCAGATCA
>JAEKKK010000276.1 GCA_019510405.1 Gemmatimonadota bacterium
AGGGGCCGGCGGCGCTCTGGATGCGTCGCTCGCGTCCACCCGAAGAGCTGTACGACACGCAGGCGGATCCGGATCAGATCCACGATCTCTCGGCGAACCCGGCGTACCGCGCGACGCTCGAGCGGATGCGCGTTGCCGTCGATGACTGGATGAAGCGCATCGACGATCAGGGGCTGATCAACGAGCCGGAGATGATCCAGCGCATGTGGCCGGGTGGCGTGCAGCCGCTCACCGCAGCGCCGTTCATCCTGAAGCGCGGATCGCGCAACTGGCAGCATCCGACGCGCGACAGCGTGCAGACCTTCTCCGGTCCGACCGAGGTGGAGATCTACGTGCCGACGCAGGGCGCGTCGATCGCGTACACGACGGACACGGGGCCGAGCGCGCGGTGGCAGCTCTACACGGGGCCGTTCGCGCTGCACGGCCCGACGACGGTTCGTGCCAAGGCGATCCGCTACGGCTACAAGGAGAGCGCCGAAACGCGCGCCTCGTTCGTCGCCGGCACCGCCGCCCAATAGATCAAACCGATCAAGTGGGTCAGAGTCACTCGAGCGTTCGACGACTCTGACCCGCTTGAACGTTCAACGACTCCGACCCCCTCGATCATGACACGCGGGATCACGACGGTCCTCTTTGCCCTCGCGGTATTCGCTGCCGGCGCGGAGGCGCAAACCGGCACTGCATCGCGCCTCGAGGAGACGTTCCGCACACCGCCCGACGCCGCGAAGCCCCGCGTCTGGTGGCACTGGATGAACGGCAACGTCACCACGCAGGGGATCACCGCCGATCTCGAGTGGATGAAGCGCGTCGGCATCGGGGGGATGCAGATGTTCGACGGATCGCTCGGCACGCCGCAGTTCGTCGACGACCGGCTCGTCTGGATGACGCCGCAGTGGAAGCAGGCATTCCAGCACGCCGCGAAGGAAGCGGACCGGCTCGGCCTCGAGATGACGATGGCGGCGAGTGGCGGATGGAGCGAGACGGGCGGGCCGTGGGTGAAGCCGGAGCAGGCGATGAAGAAGTTGGTCTGGAGCGAGACACGCGTCAGCGGCCCGCGCCGTTTCGCCGCGAAGCTCGCGGCACCGCCGTCGAACAACGGACCGTTCCAGGGCATGCGCAGCGCACCCGGCTTCGGCTTTCCGCCGGAAAAGGATCTGCCCGGCGCGAAGCCGATGGCCGCCGAGCCGGCTGCCGCGCCCGACCTGACGTACTACGCCGACGTGAAGGTGATCGCGTATCGCTTGCCCGAGAGCGACGCCTCGCTCGCGGACGCACGTCCGCGCTTCACCACGCCGGCGGGCGACGTCGACGCAGCGGCGCTGATGGACGGCGATTACTCGAAGACGATTCCCTTTGCGCTTCCAGAAGGCGCACCGGAGACCTGGGTCCAGCTCGAGTTCGCGACGCCGTATCACGCCGAAGCACTCACGCTCGCCGGCGCGCCGGCGATCCAGTTCGTCGGCGGACTGCCGATCCCCGAAGGGCGCTTCGAGTCGAGCCAGGACGGCAAGAGCTGGACGACGCTCGTCACCCTGCCCGGCGCCGAGCCCACGAGCGCGGTGTTCGCCGCACGCACCTACACCTTCGCGCCGACGACGGCGCGCTTCTATCGCGTCGTCATGAACCGGCCGCGGCCCAATCCGATCGGAGCGTCGTTCGGCATGCCGGCGGCGAAGTCGATCGACCTGTCCGAGCTCGACCTGACCGGCGGGCCGCGGGTGAACCGGTGGCAGGAGAAGGCCCTCTATGGTCTGCTGAGTGACTACGGGCACGCACTCGCCACGCCGACGACGAACGCCGCGGTGCGCACCGCCGACGTCATCGACATCACCTCGCACATGAAGCGCGACGGGACCCTCGACTGGAGCGTCCCGGCGGGACGCTGGGCGGTGCTGCGGCTCGGCTACTCGCTCGAGGGGACGAAGAATCATCCGGCGTCGCCCGAGGCGACAGGCTACGAGGTCGACAAGCTGAATCGCGCGCACGTCGCATCGTACATCGATCACTACACCAGCCAGATCCGCGGCGCACTCGGCCCGCTCTACGGGAAGAGCTTCCGCTACCTGCTGCTCGACAGCTACGAGGCGGGGATGGAGAACTGGACGGACGACATGATCGCGCAGTTCCGTGCGAGACGCGGCTACGATCCGACGCGCTATCTCCCCGTGCTGGTCGGACGCGTCGTCGGCAGCGCGGCGGAGAGCGACAAGTTCCTGTGGGATTTCCGCCGCACCGTCGCCGACCTCTTCGCCGACAACCACTACGGCACGATCGCCGACGCGCTCCGCAAGCAGGGGCTCGGCCTCTACGCCGAGGCGATGGGCGCCGACTTCCCGACGAGCGGCGAAGGATTGCAGGACAAGGGACGCGCGACCATCCCGATGGCCGAGTTCTGGACGCCCGGCCCGGGGCAGGACGACGGCCCGAATCACATGGCCGACATGAAGGAGGCCGCGTCGAGCGCGCACATCTACGGCAAGCCGATCGTCGCCGCGGAATCGTTCACGACGATGCCGCCCCCGCTCGTGCCGGCGTTCTCACAGTCGCCGTTCTATCTCAAGCGCCTGGCCGATCGCGCGCTGGCGCACGGCATCAACCGCTTCGTCATCCACACCTCGGTGCATCAGCCGTTCACCGACTCGACGCACAAGCCGGGGATGACGCTCGGCTTCTTCGGGCAGCACTACTCGCGCAACAACACGTGGGCCGAGCAGGCGGTGGCGTGGAACACGTATCTGGCGCGCGCGTCGCACCTGCTGCAGCAGGGACGTTTCGTCGCGGATCTGGCGTACTTCTACGGCGAGGGCGCGCCGAACGCGGTGCCGTACTGGAAGCCGGTGCAGCCGGCGTTTCCCGCCGGCTACGACTACGATTGGCTCAACGCCGAAGTGCTGGCGAAGGCCGAGGTGCGCGCCGGCCGGCTCGTGCTGCCGAGCGGGATGAGCTATCGCGCGCTCGTGCTGCCGGCAGACGTGACGCAGCTGACGCTGCCGATGGCGCGCAAGCTTCGCGCGCTCGTCGCGGCGGGTGCGACGGTGATCGCAGCGCCGCCGAGCGGATCGCCGAGCCTGAGCGACGGCGCAGCGGGCGACGACAGCGTGCGTGCCATCGCGCGCGCCGTGTGGGGCAACGTGGATGGCACGTCGGTGACCGAGCACGGGTACGGCAGCGGCAGGGTGTACTGGGGCAAGCCCGTCGGCGACGTGCTCGCGGCGATGAGTGTCGCGCCGGACGTGACGTTCGGAGGCGACTCGTCGGCGAAGTTCGCCTGGATCCATCGGCGTGCGGGCGACGTCGACATCTACTTCGTCGCGAACCAGCGTGACGCCGAGCAGGACGTTGCCACATCGTTCCGCGCGAGCGGGCGCGAGCCGGAGCTGTGGGACGCGGCGACGGGCGAGACGCAGTCCGCGTCGTACACCATTGGTGACGGACGCACCGATCTCTCGCTTCACCTCGATCCGTATGGATCGACGTTCGTCGTCTTCCGCCGGCCGACGTCGGTCGCGTCGCGCGAGCTCGGTCTGTCGAGCAGGACCGTGCTTGCGACGCTTTCCGGGCCGCTCGCGACAGCGTCCGGACCATGGGCCGTACGGTTCCAGCCCAACCGGGGCGCGCCGGCGGAGGTGCAATTCGACAGCCTGGCGTCGTGGACGACGTCCCGTGACGCCGGGGTAAAGTATTTCTCGGGCACCGCGACCTACGCGAAGGACGTCAATGTTCCGGCGGCGGCATTCCAGCCGGGCGCGACGATCGAGATCGACCTCGGCACGGTCCACGAGATCGCCGAGCTCTCTGTGAATGGCACGCCGATCGGCGGCATCCTCTGGAAGCCGCCCTATCGGGCCGACATCACGCGCGCGCTGCACGCCGGCACCAACCGGATCGAGGTGCGAGTCACTAACCTCTGGCCGAATCGCATGATCGGCGACCTTCAGCCCGGCGTGACGAAGACGTACACTTTCACCGACTTCCGTCCGTTCACGAAAGACTCGCGCCTGCTGGAGTCGGGGCTGCTCGGCCCGGTGCGGCTCGAGCGGGTCACGCTGGTGCAACGCGCCCAGAGCCTGAAGGGCGGCCGCTAGACACAGAGGGAGACGAGTGACCGCTGCCGCCACCGACACGAGCGCCGACATTCGCGCGCTCGAGCGCGCGATCGCCGGGCGCTACGCGCTCGAGCGGGAGCTCGGGCGTGGCGGGATGGGCGTCGTGCTGCTCGCGCGCGATCTCTCCCTCGACCGGTTGGTCGCGCTCAAGCTGCTCCCCGCCGTACTCGCCGCGCAGCCGGTGTTGCGCGAGCGGTTCCTGCGCGAGGCGCGCACCGCGGCGGGACTCTCGCATCCGCACGTCGTGCCGATCCACGCCGTGGAGGCGCACGGCGACATCGTGTTCATCGCGATGGCGTTCGTGGACGGCGAGTCGCTCGCGGAACGCGTGCGTCGCATCGGGCCGCTCTCCCCGCGCGAGGCAGCGCGCATCATGCGCGAGGTGGCGTGGGCGCTCGCCTACGCGCACGGCCGCGGCATCGTGCATCGCGACATCAAGCCGGACAACATCCTCATCGAGCGTGGCAGCGGACGCGCGATGGTGACCGACTTCGGCATCGCGCGCCCGACGGCGAGCGCGGCGACGAGCAAGCAGCTCACGCAGGAGGGGCAGCTCATCGGGACGGCGGCGTTCATGAGCCCGGAGCAGGGCGCGGGCGAGCCGGTGGACGGACGCAGCGACATCTACGCGCTCGGCGGCGTCGGATTCTTCGCGCTCACGGGGCGCGCGCCGTTCGAGGCGAACACGCTCGAGGCGATCCTCGTCGCACGGTTCACCCAGGCGGCGCCGCCGGTGGCGTCGGCGCGTCCGGACGTGCCGTCCGCGCTGGCCGCGGCGATCGACCGCTGCCTGGCGCGTGAGCCGAGCGATCGGTTCCAGTCCGCCGAGGCGCTGGCGGAGGCATTGTCGGAAGGGGTGGGACTGGGCGGTGCGCCGGACGTCGCGCCGCCGGTGCGCAGCTTCCTGCGTGCGGCGGAGCAGGCGGTGTGGCTGGGCTCCATCATCGCGCTCTTCACGATCATCTACGGCCTGCCGACGACGCGCCGGCTGGTGCCGCTGGTGTTCGGCATCGTCCTGGGCCTCTTCCTCCTGTCGATCGATCTCGTGCGGCGTGCGCGCGAGCTGCTCGGCGAGGGATTCGACATCTCCGATGTGCGCCGCGGCTTCGAGCTCGAGCGGGTGGCGCACGCGGAGGAGATGCGTCAGCTGTTCGACGCGCGGCGGATCGCGGCCTGGCGACGCACGCGCCGCCGCGCGTGGGCGACCCTGCTCGTCGGCATGGTGCTGCGCGTGGCGGTGCAGCTCTTCTTCAGTCGGCGCCTCGCCAGCACGGAAATACGTCCGTACTTCATCGGCGCGATGGTGCTGCTCGACCTCGTCAACACGGTGAGCCTCGTCGTGGCGCTCGGCTCGTCGCCGCGCCGCGAGCGCCGCGCGTTTCGCATCGCCGCGTGGCTGTGGCGCAGCCCGTTCGGCCGGGCGTTCTTCCGCCTGGCCTCGCTCGGACGCGGGCGGTCGAGTCCCAAGCGGGCCGGCGCGCGCGTCGTGACCGAGCCGCGTCTCGAGGATCTCGCGCCGCCGAGCGTGATCGCGCGCTATCCGGATCTTCGCGACACGCTGCGCACGGTGGTGCAGGCGCGCGACGCGCTGCGGGCGCGGGAGGCGGAGATCACGCGCGCCCTCACCGATGCGGGCGGCGCGCGGCCGCCAGCCATGGCCCCCGACGTGTCGGGGGTGAGCGACGCGCCCGTCGCGAGCGGGAATGGGCGCGCCCGCGAGGATGGCCGCGCGAACGAGCACACACTGCGCGACCGGCGCGACGCGCTGCTCGGCGAGATGCGCGACGCGCTGGAGACGACGCGCGCGCGTCGCACGACGCTGACGGCCGCACTCGAGAACGTACGCATTCAGCTCCTGCGCATCGGCGCCGGCATCGGTACTCCGGACGACATGCGGTCCGAGATCGCCACCCTTGCGGCGCTCGTCGCCGACTCGCCAAGCCAGCCGATGGTCGCGTCCACATGAGTGGTCCTACCCTCGTTCGGGAGCCAGGTCTTGCCGCATGAGCCACCAGTGACCGTTCGCATCATGATCCAGTTTCGTCGGATGCTCGCGTCCGCGACCGTGCTCGCGCTTCTTCCGGGCGCCGGCGGCGCGCAGGGGCGCGCCGCTGCGTCCGCGCCGGCGTACCGCAATCCGCAGCTTCCCGTCGAGCGGCGCGTGGACGACCTCCTAGCGCGCATGACGCTCGAGGAGAAGGTCGCGCAGATGCTCGGCATCTGGCAGGGAAAGGCGAACATCACTGACCGGGCGACGGCGCAGTTCGATCCCAGGAATGCGCCACGGTGGTTCCGGGTCGGGATCGGGCGCATCGAGCGGCCGAGCGATCTGCACGGCGCGCGGGCGGAGGCGGAGTTCACGAACGCGATCCAGCGCTGGATGCGCGACAGCACGCGGCTCGGGATCCCCGTGCTGTTTCACGAGGAGGCGCTGCATGGCCTGCAGGGTCCGGAAGCGACGAGCTTCCCGCAGGCGATCGCGCTGGCGAGCAGCTGGAATCCGGAACTGGTGGAGCGCGTATTCACGACCGTAGCGGGTGAGATCCGGGCGCGCGGCGCGCAGCAGGTGCTGGCGCCGGTGATCGACGTCGCCCGCGAGCCGCGCTGGGGACGGATCGAGGAGACGTACGGCGAGGATCCCTACCTCGCGTCGCGCCTGGGCGTCGCCGCGGTGCGCGGCTTCCAGGGGACGGGACGCACGTGGGGCGCGTCGCCGTCGATGCCGAGCGATCGCGTGATCGCCACGCTCAAGCACATGACCGGGCACGGGCAGCCCGAGTCGGGGACGAACACGGGGCCCGCGCCGCTCGGCGAGAACACCCTGCGCAACTTCTTCTTCCCGCCCTTCGAGGCGGCCGTGAAGGAAGCGCACGTCGGCAGCCTGATGCCGTCGTACAATGAGATTGATGGCGTGCCGTCGCACGCCAATCGGTGGATGCTGCACGACGTGCTGCGCGGCGAGTGGGGGTTCGACGGAACGATCGTCTCCGACTGGCAGGCGATCCCGGAACTCGACCGCCTGCACCACGTGGCCGCCGATCAGGCCGAGGCGGCTCGCGTCGCCCTCGCGGCGACGGTGGACGTGGATCTGCCGGATGGTGTCACGTATCCGCATCTCGTCGATGAAGTGCACGCCGGTCGCGTGAAGGAGAGTGCGATCGACGCGGCGGTGCGCCGGCTGCTGCGCGCGAAGTTCGCGCTCGGCCTGTTCGAGAATCCGTACGTCGACGCGGCACGCGCGGACAGCATCTCGGGCGCCGCGTCGCATCGGGCGCTCGCGCTGGAGGCGGCGCGGCAGTCGATCGTGCTCCTGCGCAACGAGCACAACGTGCTCCCGCTGCGCGCCGACTCGGCGCGTCGCATCGCCGTGATCGGCCCGCACGCCGGCGAGACGCTGCTCGGCGGCTACGCGGGGACGCCGCGCTTCTCCGTCAGCATTCTCGAAGGGATCCGGCAGCGCGCCGGGGCGGGAGCGACGGTGCGGTACGCCGAAGGGGTGCGGCTCACCGAAGACTCGACGTTCACGCGCGACGCGCAGCCGCATCTGGGTGGCGTGCGGTCGATCACGCGGTGGCAGACGGACCGTGTCGTGCTCGGCGACAGCGCGCAGAACGAGACGCGCATTGCGGAGGCCGTCGCGCTGGCGCGGGGGAGCGACGTCGCGATCGTCGTCGTGGGCGACAACGAGATGACGTCGCGCGAGGCGTGGTCGGTGACGCACATGGGCGATCGGACGTCGCTGGATCTCGTCGGGCAGCAGGAGGAGCTCGTGCGCGCCGTGCAGGCGACGGGGACGCCGGTCGTTCTCGTTCTGATCAACGGGCGTCCGTTGTCGATCACGCGCCTGGCGTCGAGCGTGCCGGCGATCCTGGAAGGGTGGTATCTCGGGCAGGAGACGGGGACGGCGGTCGCGGACGTGCTGTTCGGCGACGTGAATCCCGGCGGCAAGCTGCCGGTGTCGATCGCGCGTGACGTCGGGCAGCTCCCGATGTTCTACAATCGCAAGCCGACGTCGCGCCGCGGCTACCTGTTCGATTCGACGAAGCCGCTGTGGCCGTTCGGGCACGGGCTGTCGTACACGACGTTCGCGTATGGAACACCGCGCGTGGCGGCGTCGCGGATTTCTGCCGGCGGACGCACCGCATTGTCGGTGGACGTGACGAACTCCGGCGCGCGCGCGGGCGACGAAGTAGTGCAGCTCTACGTGCGCGACCGGGTGAGTCGCGTGACGCGCCCGCTGCTGGAGCTGCGCGGCTTTCAGCGCATCACGTTGAAGCCGGGGGAGACGCGCACGGTGACGTTCGACGTGGACGGGAAGACGCTCGGCTACTACGGGCCGGAGATGAAGTGGGTGGTCGAGCCGGGCGCGTTCGACCTGATGCTCGGCGGCAGCTCGGCCGCGGTGCAGAGCGTGGCGTTGGAAGTCACCCCCTAGACAGGGTCAGACTCCAAGGGGTCAGACTCGATGAGTCGGGCACCGAGGGCGCTCTCCTCTTCTTCACGCGGCGAATCGTGTCGAGCTCGATGGAGAGGAGCGGCACGTCGAACAGAGCGCGATACGCCGCTCGCCGCGCTGCCGCGCCGCGCCCCAGCGACAGGTACACCGGGTGTCGGCGCACGAGGGTGTCCGGGTGCCCTTCTGCGTTGCTTCGGAAGCTCGACCATCGGTAGGTGCCCGGTTCGTTCACGATTCCAGCACGGACAGGGTTCATCTCGATGTATCGGCTGCACAGGAGGAAGTACCGCTCCGAGTCGATCAGCGAGGAGTGATAACGTCCTTCCCACAGCGTGCCCGTGCGCCCGTACCGTTTGTTGAAGTACGGGACGTACTTCCGCCCGAGCGACTGCATCATGCGCGCAGGGGCCCGCGCGTCGTCCGCCGTCACGAGCAGGTGCGAATGGTTCGGCATGAGCACGTACGCATGAATGGCGCAGCGGGCCCGCTCGCTGGCGTGTATCAGTGCCGCCATATAGTGCCGGCGGTCCTCATCGTCGACGAAGCAGGACGAGCGGTTGTTTCC
>JAEKKK010000119.1 GCA_019510405.1 Gemmatimonadota bacterium
ACCGCATCCGCGTGATGAGCATCATCGGGCGGTTCCTCGAGCATTCGCGCGTCTGGCACTTCCTCAACGGCGGGCAGGACGAGCTGTACATCGGCTCGGCGGACTGGATGCCGCGCAACTTCCTGCGCCGCGTCGAGGCGGTGGTGCCGGTGGAGACGCCGGCGTTGCAGGAGCGGATGCGCAGCTTGCTCGCGGCGTGCCTCGAGGACAACCGGCAGGCGTGGGACCTCGGTGCCGACGGGCGGTGGATTCAGCGCCGCCCGCAGGGCGAGGTGCGTGCGACGCACGTCCGCCTGCTCGCCGATTCGTGGGGCCGCGCCGCCGACGCGGTGCGCAGCGAGGCGGGGCCGTTCAACGAGCTCTCGACGCGGCAGCCATCGGCTGACTAGCGGGGCTGAGGAGACGCGGAGCTGAGGGGCTGCGGAACCGACACGACCTCGGGGAGCGATTGCCTCTCGAGGTCGTTTTCATTCTCGCACCCCCCGCCGCCCCGCAGCCCCGCATCATTCGTCGTCGGCGGCGACGTCGTCCGACGAGAGGACGGAGCGGTCTGGTCCGACGATCTCCACCGGTACGCCGGCAAGTTCGGCGAGCGGCTGCGACTTCCGATGGGCGCCCCACAACTCGAGCCGGATCGTTCCCGCGTTCGGCGCCGGCGCGGGCGCGACGCGGATGGAGCGACGCAGCCAGCGCACTCGCACGTCGCCGACCGCGCCGACGTGGCCGCGATCGAGTCCGTCGGCGAGGCGGAGGAGCGCCGAGAGCCGGACGATGCGATCGCGCAGCGCCTTGTCGAGCTCCCCGAAGTTGCGGTGCTTCTTGCGCGGCGGGGCACCGCGGTGATACCGCGCGACGTTGGCGATCACGACCTGCTCGTCCGGCGAGATGCCGAGCAGCTCCGCGTGCACGATCAGGTGGTACGAGTGCTTGTGGTGCCGATCGTAGTTGATGTGATAGCCGACGTCGTGCAGCAGCGCCGCGTCGGCGAGCGTGGCGCGGTCGTCCGGCACGCAGCCGATCCGTTCTCCGAGCGCGTCGAAGAGGCGCAACGCGAGCCGGCGCACCTGCGTCGCGTGGCCTTCTTCGTAGTGGCATCGCTCGGCGAACTCGCGCACCGACCGCTCGCGCGCCGCGCCCGGATCGGCGACGGTCGGCGTCACGCGCGCGAGCTCGAGGAGCAGGCCTTCGCGGATGCCGTAGCGCGACACCGTCATCTCGCGGGACTCGAGCCGCGCGAGCACCTCGGCGGCGACGGCGATGCCGGCGACGATGATGTCGGCGCGCTCGGGGTTGAGGCCCGGTACGCTGCGACGCTCCTCGGTCGACATCGCGGCGAGCGTGTCGAGGATGTGCTCGACGTCGACGCGGGGCACGACGGTCTCGTGGACGTTGCGCGCGGCAAGCATCCCGCGCCGCGCGAGATGAATCCCGGCGAGGTTGGTGAAGGTGCCGCCGGAGCCGATGACCTGCGCACCGCGCCAGTCGGCGCGCGGGAGGACGCTCTTGAGCGCGGCGCAGACCTCCTTGCGCAGCCTCCGGAGCGCCTTCGGCGATGCGCCGTCGCGCAGAAAGCGCTCCGTTAGGCGGAGCGCACCAAACGGCAGCGACGTCAGGTCGTCGAGTACGCCGTCGGCTGCGAGCGCCAGCTCGAGCGATCCACCGCCGATGTCCATCACGACGGTGCGGCCGGCGCCGAGGTCGAAGTGCGCGAGCGCGCTGAGGTAGGAGAGCCGCGCCTCGTCCACGCCGCCGATGACGCGGACCTGGAGATCCGCTTCCTGGCGCACCCGGGCGATGAACTCGTCGGCGTTCGAGGCATCGCGCACGGCGCTGGTGGCGACCGCTTCGACGCGCGTCGCGCCGAGCTGCCGCGCGAGCGTCGCCATGCGGCCGATCGCCTGCGCGGCGCGCTCCATCGACGGGGTGCCGAGGCGGCCGGTGCCATCGAGGTCGGCGCCGAGCCGCGGCGCCTCCTTCATCTCGTCGACGACGGTGATCACGCCGTCCGACGTGACGTCGGCGACGATCTGGCGAACCGAGTTGGACCCGATGTCGATTGCGGCGATGCGGCGAGGACCGGAAGGCATGGACAACAACTCACCACTTTCACGCGCCGGCCGCAACCCTCCCCGGCGCACCGCCGCCGTGCTTGATGTTCTTTCCCTCGGCGAGGAACACCGCGTCCTCGCCAATGTTCGTCGCCAGGTCCGCGACGCGCTCGAGGTTCCGGCTGACGAGCAGGTACTCGAGCGACGGATTGATCGTCCGCGGGTCGGCCATCATGTGGGTGAGCAGGATGCGGAACACCGATTCGTGCAGGGCGTCCACCTGGTCGTCGCGCGCGCAGACGTCGCGGCCGAGTGCGCCGTCGGCACGGAGGAAGGCATCGATCGCGTCGCCGAGCATGGAACGGGCACGGCGGGCCATGTCCTCGATCTCGGGATCGGGGGTGATCGTGGAGCGCAGCGCGACGAGCCGCTGGGCCGTCTGCGCGATGTTCACGGCGTGGTCGCCGACGCGCTCGAGGTCACTCGTGACCTTGATCGCGCTGACGATGAAGCGGAGGTCGCGGGCCATCGGCTGCTGCAGCGCGAGCAGCTCGAGCGCGGCGGCCTCGATCTCCAGCTCCATCGCGTCGACCTCCTTGTCGCCCGCGATGACGGCGTCGGCCTTGTCCTGATCCTGGCTGAGCAGCGCGTCGACGGAGAGTTCGACGAGCGCCTCCGCCTTCTCGGACATCGTGAGAAGGCGCCGGTTCAGCGCGGCGAGCTGGTCGTGGAAGTGGCGAAACGGGACGTCAGGGCTCATCCGAATCTCCCCGTGATATAGGCCTCGGTGCGCTCCTCGCGCGGGCTGGTGAAGAGCCGCTGAGTGTCTCCCATCTCGATCAACTTGCCGAGATAGAAGAACGCCGTCCTATCCGAGATGCGTGCCGCCTGCTGCAGGTTGTGGGTGACGATGACGATGGTGAGATCGCGCTTGAGCTCATAGACCAGCTCCTCGACCTTCTGCGTCGCGATCGGGTCGAGCGCCGAGGCCGGCTCGTCGAGGAGGAGGACCTCCGGGTCGTTCGCCAGCGCACGTGCGATGCACAGCCGCTGCTGCTGGCCACCGGAGAGGGCGAGCGCGCTGTCGCGGAGGCGGTCCTTCACCTCGTCCCAGAGCGCCGCGCGGCGCAGCGCCGACTCGACTATGGCGTCGAGGTCGACGCGGTTCGGCTGCGCGTTGATGCGAGGGCCGTACGCCACGTTGTCGTAGATCGACTTCGGGAAGGGATTCCAGCGCTGGAAGACCATGCCTACTCGCTGGCGCAGCGTGACGACGTCCATCCCTTTCTGGTAGATGTTCTCGCCGTCGAGGCGGATCTCGCCGGAACGCCGCGCACCGGGGATCAGCTCGTTCAGGCGATTGATCGAACGGAGGAAGGTGGACTTGCCGCACCCCGACGGCCCGATGAGCGCCGTCACGGCGCGCGGCGCGATCGACAGGGTGATGTCGTGGAGCGCCTGGGTCTTGCCGTACCAGAAGTCGAAGTGCTCGACGTCGATCCGGCCGGTGACGGTGGTCGCGGTCGGCGCAGGCGCGGCGGGCTGCAGGGCGGCGCTCATCCGAACCGTCCGGTGATGTAGGCTTCCGTCCGCGGATCGGAGGGCGTGGTGAACATCACGCGCGTCGATGCCGTCTCGACCATCTCGCCGGAGAGCATGAACACGGTGCGGTCGGACACGCGGGCCGCCTGCTGCATGTTGTGGGTCACGATGATGACGGTCATCGACTTGCGCAGCTCGTAGACGAGCTCCTCGACTTTCTGCGTGCTGAGTGGATCGAGCGAGGCGGTCGGCTCATCGAGCAGGAGCACCTTCGGGGAGGTCGCCAGCGCGCGGGCGATGCAGAGCCGCTGCTGCTGCCCGCCGGAGATGCCCGTGGCGCTCCCCTTGAGCCGATCCTTCACCTCGTCCCACAGGGCGGCCTGCTTGAGCGCCTGCTCGACGATCGCGTCGACCTGCTTTCGGTCGAGTCGCTCGCCCGGCTGCACACGCAGCCCCGCCGCGACGTTGTCGCGGATCGACATCGTCGGGAAGGGCGTCGGCCGCTGGAAGACCATGCCGACGTGCCGCCGCAGCGCGATCGGATCGACGTCGGGAGAGTAGATGTTCTGCCCGTGAAAGAGCACTTCGCCCTCGACGCGGGCGAGGGGGATCGTCTCGTGCATCCGGTTGAGGCAGCGGAGCAGCGTCGACTTCCCGCACCCCGACGGGCCGATGATCGCCGTCACCTCGTTCGCCGGAAAGTCGAGCGACACGTCGCGGACGGCGTGCGTCGAGCCGAAGTAGGCCTGCAGGGCGCGCGTCTGCATCGCGGGCGCGGCCGGCCGCTCGAGCGCGCGTCGCGCGTCTTCAGCGGGAAGGGCGTTTCGAGCAATCGCCTCAGTCATTCGCCCGCCCATGCTTCGAGCGCACCACGAAGCGCGAGATCACGCTGATGATCAGTATCAGCGCGATGAGGACGAGCGCCCCCGCCCACGCCTGCGCATGCCATTCGTCGTACGGGCTGATCGCGTAGACGAACACCTGGAGGGGCAGCGCGGCGATGGGCTGCGTCAGCTTCGTCGAGAAGAACTGATTGCCGAACGCGGTGAAGAGCAGGGGCGCGGTCTCTCCCGCGACGCGTGCCACCGCGACGAGCACGCCGGTGACGATGCCGCCGAGCGCGGTGCGCAGCACGATCTGCAGCGAGGTCCGCCACCGCGGGAAGCCGAGGGCGAGCGCTGCCTCGCGCAGCGACTGCGGGACGGTGCGCACCATCTCTTCCGTCGTCCGCGTGACGAGCGGGATCATCATCGCGCCGATCGCCGCACCGCCGGCGAGCGCCGAGAAGTGCCCGATGGGCCGCACGAGGAACTCCCACGCGAAGATGCCCATCACGATGGAGGGGAGCCCGTTCAGGACGTCGGCGAGGAATCGCACGAGGTTGGCGAGCCGAGTGCCGCCGCGCTCCGCGAGGTACAGGCCGGCCCCGATGCCGATCGGCAGCCCGACGCTCGAGGCAATGCCGATGAGGATCAGCGTGCCGAGGATCGCGTTCACCATCCCGCCCCCCGCCTCGCCGACTGGCTTCGGCATGCTCGTGAAGAACTCGAGCGACAGGGCGCCGGCGCCCTGCTTGATGAGGTAGCCGAGGATCGCCACGAGCGGCACGATCGCGAGCCCCGCGGCGACGACGGTGAGCGCGACCATGACGTAGCTCATGGCGCGGCGCCGACCCAACCCGCGCGCGCGTGGGCGGGCCACGGCGTCCATGCGAGCTACCGTGGCCGTCACGAGCGGCTCCCGCCGGTCTGCCACACCAGCCAGCGCGCGATGCCGTTGACGACGAGCGTGATCAGCAGGAGAACGAACCCGACGGCCATCAGCGCCGAGAGGTGCACGTCGTTGGTCGCCTCCGAGAATTCGTTCGCGATGAGCGACGCCATGGTGTAGCCGGGCGCGAAGAGCGACGCCGACAGCTCGTGCCGGTTCCCGATCACCATCGTGACGGCCATCGTCTCGCCGAGCGCGCGGCCGAGGCCGAGGATGACACCGCCGATGATCCCCGAGCGCGCGAAGGGGATTACCGCGCCGGTGATCGTCTCCCAGCGCGTCGCGCCGAGGGCGAGTGCCGCTTCGCGCTGCGAGCGCGGCACGGCCATCAGCACCTCGCGCGAGACGGCGGCGATGTACGGCAACACCATGATCGACAGGATCAGCCCCGCCGCGAGCACGCTCGGCCCGTACGCTGGTCCACGGAAGAAGGGGGTGGCGCCGAGATGCAGGGTGTCGCGCAGGAAGGGCATCACGTCTTCGCGGAGCAGCGGGAGGAGGAAGAACACCCCCCAGAGTCCGTACACGACGCTCGGCACGGCGGCGAGCAGATCGATCAGGAAGGCGAGTGGCTGGCGCACCCAGCTCGGCGCGAAGTCGGAAAGGAAGATCGCGCCGCCGAGCGCGAGGGGCGTCGCGATGACGAGCGCGATGATCGACGTGATGATCGTGCCCGCGATGGCGGGCGCGGCGCCGAACTGGCCGGCGACCGGATCCCACGTGCTCGAGGTGAGGAACCCGAAGCCGAACTGGCGGAGGGCGGGCCATCCGGCGACGCCGACCTCGACGAAGATGAGGAGGAGCAGGATCGGCACGCACAGCGCGAAGCCGAAGATCGCCGCGCGATAGACGCGGTCGGCGACGACCGTCCCCTCGATGGAGACGCGTGAGGGCGGCGCGGCTGGCGAACCGGCCAGCGGTGTGGCGAGGGTCGGCAGCGTCCTGGACTCCGGCGTCGTCACGGTAGCAGGCAGCGAAGGTGTCTGCATCTGTGTACGGAAGCTCACCGGAGTGCGTCTCGACTCAATGCGGGCCCTGTAACGGTCGTGTCACGGCGCGCACGAGAGGGTGGGAACCGCCTCGCTCTGCTCCACCGACGAAAGCGCCGTTACGAGATCGCAACATTCCGCCGTTGCGGCTGTGACTGCATGCGCGGAGCTTGTTACACGCCATGTAACAAACCGCGCTCGACCACGGTGTGCGCCGAGCGGCGCGATCACCGCGGTCGACTCGACACCGACCAATGTCCATTCGATTGATCGCTGCCTGCGTTCGACGTGCCGCGCTGGCGGCACTGATTGTCTCGAGCCGGCTCGTCGCCCAGAACGCCAAGCCGGACAGCGGCGCCGCGCCGAAGCCGGCCCCCGCACCGACTCCCGCGGCGCAGACGCTCCCGCCGGCAACGCCCGGGCTCAACTTCTCCGGCGTGATCTTCGGCTTCTGGAACTATCAGGTGCGCACGACGCCGAATCAGTTCCGTAATCAGGTGAACAGCGAGTTCAACGTCGATCGCGCATATCTCACCTTCCGCATGCCGGCGGGTGACCACACCAGCATCCGGATCACCACCGACGTGTTCCGCAGCCTGGACTCGTCGAGCAACGCGTACACCATCCGCGCGAAGTACGCCTTCCTGCAGTACGAGAGCTCCAAGCTGTCGAACGGCCTCGTGCTGGCGGGGAAGGTCGGCATCATCGAGAACGTCGTCGTGCCGTACCTCGAGAACTTCTGGCCGCGCTACCTGAGCCAGGCGGCGGTGGAACGCTCGGGCTACTTCGCGTCGGCCGACGTCGGGCTCGGCGGGACCGTGACGTTCCCGAACAAGATGGGAGAGATCTACACGACCATCGTGAACGGCCCAGGCTACACGGGGCGCGAGCGTGACCGCTTCAAGGATTACGCAATCCGGGTGACCTATACCCCGCTCATGAACGAGCCCAATGGCTCGCTGCTGCAGACGTTCACCGTGCTGGGGTGGGGCTACAAGGGCGCATTCGCGAGCGCCTTCGTGAACGGTGGCGCCGGACAGCAGGGTGCGATCGGCGACGCGCTCGATCGGAGCCGATTCGGCTTCTTCGCCGGCATCCGGGACCCGCGGCTCACTCTCGGCGCCGAGTTCGCGTCGCGCCACGATGGTGGCGAGATCGGGCAGAACACCCTCGTGTCGCCCCGCCTCGCGACCGAGACGAGGGGCCGTCTGCTGTCGGGCTTCACGCTGGTACGGCCGTGGGCGTTCACGAACGTGAATCACAAGTCGCCGGTGGGTCTCGTGCTCCGCTACGACCACGTCTCGCCGACGGTGAGCTCGGAGGGATTCGTCACACCGCCGGCGACGTCGAACGCGTATCACAACTTCATCGGCGGTCTGTTCGTCGACATCTCGCAGAAGGCGCAGCTTGCGTTCGACTATCAGGAGCAGCTCCCCTCGAACAACGGCGTGTCGTTGGCCCCCGCCGCGCTGAAGGCCTACTACGCCCACTTCAACGTCAACTTCTGATGGCGTGACGGATCCGTTACGTGATCGCGACGGATCGCGGACGGGGCAGGGCGAGCTTGCTGGCGTACACCAACGACTACTTCAAGGAGCTCGAATGCGTGTAGCCAGCAAGCTTGCCGTCGTCGCCGCGCTCGTCGCGACCGGCGCGACGGCCGCGATGGCGCAGGACCTCACGGGCGCCGGCGCGACCTTTCCGTATCCCATCTACAGCAAGTGGTTCTCCGATTACGCCGCGAAGACCGGCGTGAAGATCAACTATCAGTCGATCGGCTCCGGTGGCGGCATCCGGCAGCTCTCCGAGCAGACGGTCGATTTCGGTGCGTCGGATGCGCCGATGTCGGACGCCGAGCTCGCGAAGGCGAAGGGCGGCGCCGTGTTGCACATCCCGACGGTGCTGGGCGCGGTGGTCGCGACGTACAACCTGCCGCAACTGACGAAGGCGCTGCGCCTCGACGGCGCGACACTCGCCGACCTGTACCTCGGCAAGATCACGAAGTGGAACGACGCGCGGATCGCCGCGCTGAACCCGGGCGCGAAGCTTCCGGATACCGACGTGCTGGTCGTGCATCGCTCCGACGGCTCGGGCACGAGCTACGTCTTCACCGATTACCTGGCGAGCGTGAGCCCGGTGTGGGCGGCGAAGCCGGGTAAGGGGAAGGAAGTGCAGTGGCCCGTCGGGCTCGGCGCGAAGGGCAACGAAGGGGTGGCCGGCCAGGTGAAGCAGTTGCCCGGTTCGATCGGCTACATCGAGCTGGCGTACGCGAAGCAGAACAAGCTCGCCTTCGCCGACATCAGGAACGCGAAGGGGCAGTTCGTGACGCCGAGCATCGCGGCGGTGACCGCGGCGGCGGCGGGCGCGGCGGCAGCGCTGCCGGCCAACACGGACTACCGCGTGAGCATCGTGAACGCGGCCGGCGCGGGCGCGTATCCCATCTCATCGTTCACCTGGCTGCTCGTCTACCAGACGCAGCCCGACGCGGTGAAGGGAAAGAAGCTGCTCGACTTCGTGCGCTGGGCGCTCGTGGACGGTGAGAAGTCCGCCGCGACACTCGACTACGCGCCGCTTCCGCCCGCCATGGCGAAGCAGCTGCTCAAGCGGCTCGGCACGGTGAGTCTCGCGGCGAAGTAGTCGAGGTGCGGGAGATCGTGCGCGAGTACGCGGATCTACTCACGATGCAGGGCATGTCGCCCGATCAGACGATTTCCAGTCTCCAGGCCGTCGCACGTCGCGCGCGGCCGCGCATGCGCGAGCGTGACGCGTCGATCGCGGGCGATTCGGCGGACGACCGGATGGCATTGATCGCGCGGTGGTGTTCAGCGTGGGTTCGACGTGCCAAGGGGTCAGACACCTTCGGTATCTGACCCCAACTCCGACGTCAGTTCGCCGCTGCTGAAGGCGCCGGGACGGTCAGAGGAACATCCCGGTGAGCGCCGCCGATCGTCCGATGAACTGATCGATCCGTCTGCTCGTCGGCGGTGCAGTCTCCGGCTCGACGATATTCGCGACGTCCTCGTCGCTGGCGAACGCCAGACGAAAGCTGCCGTTACGTACCTCGCGCCAGTAGCGCACCAGCGCGCGGACGGCGTCCATCGCGCCGTCGTCGAGCGCGGTCACGCCGTGCAGGTCGAGGCGCAGCGTCCGCACGTGCACCGGGATGTCGCGGCAGACGCCCCGCAGCGGGAATGCGTCGTAGCCGGCGAGGCGGCCCGAGAGGTAGAGGGTGGCCGAGCTGTCGCTCACTTCGAGCGCGTGCAGCAGGCGAGGGGTCACGGATCCGAGCCTTGTTGAGGTGTGCTCGAACCTTCACCGTCGTGCGCAACTATACACCCTACGACTCGCAGCGGTTGTGTAACGGCCGAAGCGCGCTCAGCTCACGCTGCGGGGAGCCACACGCCGACGGTCGTACCGCGTCCGACCACGCTCGTTGCCTCGACGCGCCCCCCATGCGCCTCGGCGAGATGGCGCACGATGGCCAGCCCGAGTCCGGTGCCTCCCTCGGCGCGTGAGCGTCCGGCGTCCACGCGGTAGAACCGCTCGAAGATCCGCGGCAGATGCTCGGCGGAGATGCCGATCCCCGTGTCGCTCACCTCGACCCACACGCCGCCGTCTGCCGCGCGGGTGCGGAGCGTGACGCCGCCCTCACGCGTGTAACGCACCGCGTTCTCGACGAGGTTCGTGACGATCTGTCGGAACGCCGTCGGATCGACGCGCACCCGGGTTGCGTCGGGTGTCACGGTCGCGGCGAGAGTCAGCCCTTTCGCCGACGCCGCGCTCTGGAGCGCGGTGAACACGTCGGTCACGATACCCGAGACCTCCACCGTGCTCACGTTCGGTCGCCAGCCCCCGCTCTCGATCCGCGAGAGGTCGAGCAGGTCGTCGACGATGCGCTGCATGCGCGTCGCGTTGTCGCGGATCGTCTCGACGAAGCGCTGCCGCTGCTCGGACGGGATCCCGTCGTCGAGCAGCGTTTCGGCGTAGCCGCTCACGGCCGTCAGCGGCGTCTTGAGCTCGTGCGAGACGTTCGCCACGAAGTCGCGGCGAATCGTCTCCAGCCGGCGGAGCACGGTGAGGTCGAGCACCGTGACGACGCCGCCCCCGGTGCGCAGCGGCCGCGAGGCGACGGCAATCGTACGATCGTGCATCGCGATTTCGCTCGGCGGCATGCTCGTGCCGACGCTCGCCTGCTCGATCGCCTCCCGTAGGGTGTGCTCGCGCGGGAGCAGCTCGCGCACGAACGGCAGGGGTGCCTGCACGCCGAGCAGGGTGCGCGCGCGTTGGTTGATGCGGATCACCATCCCGCGCTCGTCGACGGCGAGCACTCCCTCCTCGAGCGACTCGAGCACGGCGGTCATGAGCTGGTCGTCCGCCTCGAGCGCGTCGAGGCGCGTCGCGAGCTGCTCGGCCATGCGGTGCAGGGCGGTCGCGAGGTCGCCGACCTCGCCGGGAGCGGAGAGCGCCGGCCGACGCGCGAGATCGCCCGCGGCGATGGCGCGTGCGACGTCGCGCAGCTCGACCACCGGTTGCGAGATGCTGCGCGCGAAGAGGAACGCCAGCGCGAGTGCGCCGACGAGGGCAAGGAGCCCACTGGCGAGGACGTCGCGTTGCGCGCCGCGCACGATCTCGTCGAGGCTGCCCGTGGTGAGCGACACGCGCACGTAGCCCAGCGGATGCTTCTGCGCGACATACAGCTCGTCGTCCCCCGCCGATGCACTGTGACGGAGCGATACGCCGACGCCGTGCTCGCGCGCACCGACGACCTCCGGCCGACTGTAGTGATTTTCCAATCGGCGCCGCGCTTCGGGGCCGAACTCGGCGTCGCCGACGACGACCCCGGTGCTGTCGATCAGTGTGACGCGGTAGCCGAGCGCGTCGCCGGCGCGTTGGGCCAGCGCTTCCGGGTCGGTGCCTGCCTGCCACTCCGCGCTGACCACGCGCCCGACGCGAGCCAGCTCGTCGCGCTTCTCCTCGACCAGCCGGTTACGAAGGCGCCCGCCCGCGATCAGCACCACCGCGGCCACCATCGCCGTCACGACGACGAGGGAGCCGGCGAGGAGCCGACGGGCGAGGGTCACGCCGGCCGGCTCTGCGGCACCCGGAGCCGGTACCCGAAGCCGCGCACGGTCTCGATCATGTCGCCCGCCGCGCCGAGCTTGGCCCGCAGCCGCTGGACGTGCATGTCCACCGTCCGCGTCTGGATATCGGGCGCCGCTTCCCACACCGTCTCGAGGAGGTGCGCGCGGCCCTGCACCCGCCCACGCCGCTCGGCGAGGGTGAGCAGCAGCTTGAACTCCGTCGGCGTGAGCTCGATCGGTGCGCCGTCGACTTTCACCTGGTGCGCGCCGAGGTCGATCTCGATCGCACCGAGCTGCAGGCGGTCGCCGCTCGTCGCTCCACCGGCCCCGACCCGCCGCAGGATGGCGCCGACCCGCAGCACGAGCTCCTGCGGGCTGAACGGCTTGGTGAGGTAGTCATCGGCTCCGAGCGAGAGCCCGTGAATCCGGTCGGGCTCCTCGCGCCGCGCGGTGAGCATCAGGACGGCCACGTCGCGCGTCGGCTCGTTGGCGCGGATCTGCTCGAGCACTTCGTAGCCCGTCATCCCCGGCAGCATCAGGTCGAGCACGACGAGCGACGGGCGCTCGCGGCGCACCGCTTCGATCGCCTCCGTGCCGGAGCTCGCTGTCGAGACGCGGTAGCCCGCCTTCGCCAGGTGGTACGCCACGAGGGCGACGATATCCGGCTCGTCGTCCACCACCAGCACGCGCTCGCCCGCGGTCGCCGTTGTCATCGCACGCTGGCCGGTTGGAGACGCTGCATGATCTTCGCGACGATCATCTCGATCGCCACCGGGTTGTGTCCACCACGGGGCACGATCACGTCCGCGTAGCGCTTGCTGGGCTCCACGAACTCCAGGTGCATCGGCCGCACGGTCGACAGGTACTGGTCGAGGATCTCCGGCAGGGGCCGGCCCCGCTTCGCCATATCCCGCTTGATCCGCCGCATCAACCGGATATCCGGGTCGGCGTCCACGAAGACTTTCACGTTGCATAGGTCACGCACCCTGGAGTCGACGAAGAGCAGGATCCCATCGATGACGATCACGTCGGCCGGCGGGACCGGCACGACGGCACCACCGCGCACGTGTGCCTGGAAGTCGTAGACCGGCTTCTCGATGGAGCGTCCCTCCGCGAGCTCGGAGAGTTGCCGAACCAGGAGGTCCCAGTCGAACGCGTTCGGGTGGTCCCAGTTGATCGCCTTCCGCTCTTCGAACGGCAGATGAGAGTGGTCGAGGTAGTACGCGTCCATGTCGATGAACGCGACCGACGCATCTCCAAGTGCCGCCGCGACGTTGCGCGCCACGGTGCTCTTCCCGGAGCCGGATCCGCCCGCCACCCCGATGATCAGGGGATTCACCGGACGAACCGACGCGCCATGCTCGTCTCGCGATGAAAGCTGGACGAGCGGACCGATGCAGTGCAGAGGGCCTGTGTCACAGTCGTGTATAGAGCGGGCGCGCGAAAGTCGGGACGGGTCAAGTGTGCCCGGTCGGTATGGATGCGTCAACTGGACGAAACGCTCCCCGCTTCCCGGGCCGCCGACTAGCTTTTTCCCATGCTGAACCGAACGTCCGCGACCATCGCCGCGACCCTCCTCGCGGTGGCGTGTGCGCATCCCGCGTCGTCGCCTCCCCCCGCCTCCTCGACTCCCGCCGCGATCGACCTCGTCGTCGCGGCGACGACCGACATCCACGGCCGAGTCCGCGGCTGGGACTACGACCGCGATCGCCCCGATCCGGGCGTCGGCCTCGCCCGCGCGGCCACGATCGTTGACTCGCTGCGGCAGGCGGCCGAGGGCCGCGTGCTTCTGATCGACGCGGGCGACATCACCCAGGGCAACGCGCTCGCGTTCGTCGCCGCGCGGGTGTCGCGCGACGCAGGGCCGACACCGGTCATCGCGGCGATGAACGCGATGCACTACGACGCGGCCGCCGTCGGCAATCACGACTTCAACTACGGCGTGCCGTACCTCGAGCGGAACCTTCGCCAGGCGCGCTTTCCCCTGCTGGCCGCGAACGTTCGCCGAGCGGATGGGCGACGCCTCGTCCCCGGGTGGACGATGGTGGAGCGCGCCGGCGTGAAGGTCGGCATCGTCGGCGCCACGACGCCCGGCTCGATGGTGTGGGACCGGGACAACCTTCGCGCGGCGGACGTCGTCATCGGCGACATCCTGCCCGCCGTCCGACTCGGCGTCGATTCGGCGCGCGCCGCCGGCGCGGAGGTGATCGTCGTGACGATGCACAGCGGACTCTCCGAGCCTGCGACCTACGACACCGCGTCGACCGGACTGCCAAGCGACAACGTCGCGGCGCGCGTCGCCCGCGAGGTGCCCGGGGTCGACCTCGTCGTGTACGGCCACTCGCACAAGGAGATGGCCGACACCTCGATCAACGGCGTGCTGCTCGTGCAGGCGAAGAACTGGGTGCAGAGTGTCGCGGCGGCGCACCTGCGGCTCGCGCGCGAGAACGGGCGCTGGCGCGTGATCGGCAAGACAGGGACGTTGATCCACACGGCCGGCCACACCGAATCGCCCGCCGTGCTCGCGGCCACCGACTCGGCGCATCGCGCCGCCGTCGCGTGGGTGACGACGCCGATCGGGAGGACCGACGTCGCGTGGCGTGCCGATTCGGCGCGCGTCGCCGACACGCCGCTGCAGGACTTCGTGCTCGAGGTGATGCGTCGCGCGGCGCACGCCGACCTGGCCGCCGGCGCGGCCTTCTCGCTCGATGCGTCGATCGATTCGGGGGCGATCACCGCGGCTCGACTCCAGGCGCTCTATCCGTACGACAACACCGTCCGCGCGATCCGCATCAGCGGACGCCAGCTCCGTGAGTATCTCGAGCAGAGCGCACGCTACTTCACCGTCGACGCGTCCGGAGCGCCCACGGTGAACCGCGAGATCCCCGGCTACAACTTCGACATCGTCGCGGGCGCGGACTACGTGCTCGACGTGTCGCGTCCCGTCGGCGAGCGCGTCACGCGACTGGAGGTGAAGGGCCGGCCCGTCGCACCGGCCGACAGCTTCACGCTCGCGCTGACGAACTACCGGCAGAGCGGCGGTGGCGACTACCCGATGATCGTCGGCGCGCCGGTCGTCTACAAGTCGACCGAAGACGTGCGCCAGCTCCTCACGGATGAGGTGCGGCGCGCCGGCGTGCTGCGTCCGCAGGACTACTTCACCCGCAACTGGCGCATCGAGCCCGCGAGCGCGGTCTCGGCGTTGTACCGTCAGCTCCGCGGCGGCGTGGGGCCGGTCGCCGCCGGCGCGCCGCGCGCCGCGCAGCAGGACACGACGCCGCTCGCCCGCCGCACGCCGCGCCCGCCGACGCGGCTCCGCATCCTCGGAACCAACGATTTCCACGGCGCGCTCGAGCCGCGCGTCGATTCCCGCGGCGTTCGCCGCGGCGGCGCGGCATATCTCGCCGCGATGATCCGTCGCGCCGCGGCGGAGTGTTCGCCTCCTCAGTGTCAGGTACTCCTCGTCGACGGGGGCGACGAGTTCCAGGGGACGCTCGCGTCCAACCTCGCCTTCGGCAAACCGATCACCGGCATCTTCAACGAGCTGGGATACGCGGCGGCGGCGCTGGGCAACCACGAATTCGACTGGGGGCAGGATACGCTCCGCGCCCGGATGCGCGACGCGCACTACGACTTCCTCGGCGCCAACGTTCGCTACAAGGACGGACGCGACGTGCCGTGGATCCGCGACGACACGCTCGTCACGCGCGGCCCGCTCAAGATCGGCATCATCGGGCTCGCATCGGTGATCACCGCGAGCACGACGCTGGCGCGCAACGTGGCCGACCTGAACTTCCTCCAACCGGGACCCATCGTCGACAGCCTCGCGCGCCGGCTCCGCGCGCGCGGCGCGGACTACGTGATCGTGCTCGCCCACGATGGCGCCTTCTGCGATCGCGGTCCGGCGTCGTGCAACGGCGAGATCATCGGGATCGCGCACTCGTTCAAGGAGCCGATCGACGCAATCGTGAGCGGGCACACTCACTCGCTCGTCAACACGACCGTCGCGGGCATCCCGATCGTGCAGGCCTACTCGAGCGGCACGGCGCTCGACGTCATCGACCTCGGTCCCGACGGCGTCACGCATCAGGTGCGGAACGTTCTTCCGGACTCGATCGCGCCGGATCCCGCTGTGGCCCGGCTCGTGGATCAGGCGCTCGTACGTGTCGCGCCGATCATCGATCAGCGGATCGCACGGATCGCCCAGACGTACACGCGCACCGACGAAGGTCCACAGCAGTTCGCCCTCGGCAACCTGATCGCCGACGCGATGCGCTTCGCCGGCAAGGGGGACGTGGCGGTGATGAACAATGGCGGCATCCGCACCGATCTCCGTGCCGGCACCGCGACCTACGGTTCGCTGTTCGAGCTCCAGCCATTCGGTAACACGCTTTACCGCATCACCGTCACCGGCGATGCACTGCGCGCGTACCTCGAGCGCCTCGTCGCGCGCAACGATCCGCGATACCACGTCTCGGGCGTTCAGCTGACGTACGATCCCGCCGCTCCGCCGGGCAATCGGTTGCGGAGCGCCACGCTGGCCACCGGGAAGCCAATCGATCCTGCGGCGCGGTACAGCATCGTGCTCAACAACTTCATGGCCGAGGGCGGGGAAGGGCTGGGCCTCAGCAAAGGCGCGATCAGGAGCGAGCATCTCTCCACGATCGATCTCGATGCGCTGGTGCGGTACCTCAGGACACTCCCTCAACCCGTGCACGCCCCGACCGAAGTGCGCATCCGTCCCACCGGAGCTACGCCATGAGCGCCACGCTGCGCGTATTCGTGAACGGCGTCGGCTATGACCTCCCCACCGGCGCCACCGCGCTCGACGCCGTGGCCCTCCACGACGCCGACGAGGCACGGGCGGTGCGCGAGGGTGCCGTGCTCGTCACCGACAGCCGCGGCCTGCCGATCGATGCCGAGTCGCCGATGTTCGCCGGGGCGGTGTTGCGGTTGATCCCGAATCGCGGCCGCGACGCCGCCGACCCTGCCGCTCGCTTCGACGAATGACGCCACCGCTCGACCGCGAGCTGCTGCGGCTCCTGCCGAAGGCCGAGCTCCACTGTCATCTCGACGGCTCGCTCCGTCCCGCCTCGATGCTCGAGCTCGGGCACGAGCACGGAAAGCCCATGCCCGCCCCCGACGCCGACTCGCTTCGCGAGTTCATGCGCGTCGACGACGCGCGGCACCTCGAGGACTACCTGGAGCGCTTCGCCATCACCCTCTCCGTGATGCAGACGGAGTCGGCGCTCGAGCGCGTTGCCTTCGAACTGGCGGAGGACGCCGCCGCCGATGGCGTGCGCTACATCGAGGTGCGCTACGCGCCGGTACTCAACACCCGCGAAGGGCTCACGCTCGAGCAGGCGGTCGAAGCGCCGCTGCGCGGTCTCGCCCGCGCAGAGCGCCAGCACGGGATCGTCGGACGGGTGATCGTCTGCAGTCTGCGCCACATGCCGCTCAGCACGTCGCAGGAGCTGGCCGAGCTGGCGGTCGCGTATCGGCACCACGGCGTCGTCGGCTTCGATCTGGCCGGCGGTGAGGTCGGCAACCCCGCGCGCGCCCACGCGCCGGCGTTTCAGTACGCTCGCTCGCACGATCTGCCCTGCACCTGCCATGCGGGTGAGGGCGACGACGCCGGCTCGGTACGCGAGGCGATCCACGTCTGCGGCGCACACCGGATCGGCCACGCCACGCGGCTCATCGAGGACACGTCGCTCACGGACTACTGCAACGACCGCCGCATCCCGCTCGAGATCTGCCTCACGAGCAATGTCCAGACGCGCGCCGCCCGGTCGTACGCGACCCATCCTTTTCGCGAGTACTTCGATCGAGGGCTCAACGTCGTGCTCAACACCGACAATCGGCTCATGAGCGGCACGACGCTCACCGACGAGTACGTTCACGCGGCGCAGTCCCTCGAGTTCACTTTCGACGAGCTGGCCGAGGTCGCGCTCAACGGCTTCGAGAGCGCGTTCCTTCCGTACCCCGAGCGCGTGCGACTGGCCGCGCAGGCGCGCGAAGAGATCGCCGCCCTGCGCGCGCGTTCCACGTGACCGGCGACGCACGCTTCGACGCGGTCGCCGCGCATCGCGCTGCGGACGTCGTGCGTCGTCACCTCGGCACGATCGACGAGCCGGCGCTCGCCATCGTGCTCGGCTCCGGGCTCGGCGGACTTACCGGCCGCATCGAGAGCGCGACCGCCATCGCATTCGGCGACGTCCCCGGCTTCTCGGCGGCGACCGTCGCCGGCCATGCAGGCCGGCTCATCGTCGGACGCCTCGCCGGCCGGCCTGTCGTGGCGCTCGCCGGTCGCTTCCACATGTACGAGGGACACCCCGCCGAGCAGGCGGGGTTTCCAATCCGCGTGCTGCACGCGCTCGGCGCTCGGACGTTGTTCGTCTCGAATGCGGCGGGCGGGATCAACCCCGCGTTCACGCCGGGCGACCTGATGATCGTGACCGATCATCTCAATCTCATGTTCCGCAACCCGCTCGTCGGCAGGCTCGTCGCCGGCGACGTCCGCTTCCCCGACATGAGCGAGCCGTACGACCGCGCACTGGCCGCGCTGCTGCGCGAGCAGGGCGCCTCGCTCGGCATCGCGCTGCGCGAGGGCGTGTACTGCGGCCTCCTCGGTCCGACCTACGAGACCCCCGCCGAGGTCCGCATGCTGCGCATCCTCGGCGCCGACGCGGTAGGGATGTCCACCGTGCCGGAGGTCGTCGTCGCGCGCGCGATCGGCATGCGTGTCGCGGGCGTCAGTTGCATCACGAACCTCGCTTCGGGCGTATCGCCCACGCCGCTCTCGCACGCCGAGGTCATCGAGACGACCGCGCGCGTCGCCTCCCAGTTCGAGTCGCTCGTCGAGCGCTTCGTCGCGGCGCTCTGAGCTCGCGGGGTGCCGATGGCGCGCCACGCCACGGCAACGGTGAGATCACCGTGATTTGTCGCCGTGTAACGATCCGGCGACGCGCTGTGTAACGGCCCGTGACCGAACCGTGGCCGAATGCGCATTGGATCGATACCAGCCGGACCGAACTATCGAGCACGAAGCACCACTCGAAGACTCCCTCCGGTCCCATCATCGATGCTGACGCGACCCTCACTGATTCGCCGGCTCGTATTCCTATTCCTCGTTGCACTGCCGTGTGCGCTCTCCGCGCAGCGCGAAGCTCAGCAGGGCACGGGCCGCATCGTCGGCCGCATCATCGACGCCGCCTCGGGCGCCGGTATCGCCGACGCCGGTGTCCAGGTTGTCGGCACGACCACCGGCGGCCGCTCCGGCGTCGACGGCCGCTTCTCGCTCGGCAACGTCCCCGCCGGCACCGTGACGATCCAGGTCCGCCGCATCGGTTTCGCCACCAAGCAGGTGACGGGGCTCGTGCTCGAGGCGGGGAAATCGCTGGAGCAGAATGTGAGCCTTACCGCTGCCACCGTGCAGCTCGAGGCGCAGGTGACCACGGCGTCGGTCGAGCGCGGCTCCGTCAGCGGCGCGCTCGACGCACAGCGCAACGCGGCCGGTGTCGTCAGCGCGGTGACCGCCGAGCAGATCTCGAAGAGCCCCGACGGCGACGCCGCGCAGGCAGTCAAGCGCGTCAGCGGCGTGACGGTGCAGGATGGCAAGTACGTCTTCGTGCGCGGGCTCGGTGAGCGCTATACCACCAGCTCCCTCAACGGCGCGCGCGTGCCAAGCCCGGAGCCGGAGAAGCGCGTCGTCCCGCTCGACATGTTCCCGGCCGGCCTCGTCCAGACGATCACGACGACGAAGACCTTCACCCCCGATCAGCAAGGTGACTTCAGCGGCGCGTCGGTGGACATCAGGACGAAGGAGTTCCCCGCCACGCGATCGACGGCCTTCCAGTTCGGAAGCGGCTATTCGCCCGGCGCGACCGGCTCGCGACTGCTGTCCGCGACGAGCGTTGGTGGCGAGTCGTTCGCCATGGTCAACCACAACCGCGATCTCCCGGCGGTCGTGCGGAACCTCGGCAACTTCCAGAACATCAATCTCAACCAGGGCGACATGAACTACCTGGTGAGCACCTTCCGGAACTCCTGGACGCCGAAGGTCGCCACCGGATCGCCGCTGCTGAACGGGTCGATGTCGGTCGGTGGCAACGATCCGGTCCTCTTCGGGCACCGCATCGGCTACCTGTTCTCGGGCACCATCTCCTCGGGCACCGATCTGAAGGACGGCCAGGTGCGCGCCCTCGCCGACCGAGGCACGACGAAGGGTGAGACGGTGGAGATTGACCGCTTCACCGGATCGACGACGAGCCAGAGCGTCCTCTGGGGCGGTCTGGCCAACCTCAGCACGCTGATCAACGAAGGCTCGCGCATCTCGTTCAACGGGCTGTTTAACCGCTCGGCTGACAACGATGCGCGCGTCGAGGCGGGAAGCTTCGCTGCCGACGCAATCCCGGTGCAGATCACGCGCATGGAGTACACGGAGCGAGGGGTCTACTCGGGGCAGCTCACCGGCGAGCACCAGATCGGTTCGATGCATCGCTTCGACTGGTCGGCCACCGCGAGCGGCGTGCGCCGCTACGAGCCCGACCAATCCGCGTTTGTGCAGTCGATCGATCAGGACCCGGCGGGCGGCCCGGCGGTGCTGCACTGGTATGCCGGCGGCAGCGGCAGCGCCGTGCGCACCTACTCCGATCTCAACGAGAACAGTCACGAGTACTCGGCGAAGTACACGCTGACTGTCGGGAGAGCCGGCTCGCCAACCGTCATCAAGTTCGGCGGCCTGTCGCGTCACACCTCGCGCGATGCGCAGAGCTTCTCCTACGCCATCAGTGCGCGCAATCTGACCCCTGAGCAGCTCGCACTTCCCCTCGAGGAAATCTTCGACGGGCGATTCAGCACGCCGAGCTCCAGCTACTTCAACGTCGGACCGCTCTCGCAGGGCGGATCGTACGCGGCGCGCGACCGGCTGACTGCCGGCTTCGTCATGGCGGACGTCCCGATCTTCTCGGCGCTCCACGCCATAGGCGGCGTCCGGTATGAGAGCGACAACCTCGAGGTCGACGCGTTCTCCACGCTTGGATCGCCTGTCAACACGGTGAAGAAGTGGAACGACGTGCTCCCGTCGCTGGGCCTCAACCTCCAGCTCACCTCGCGCCAGCAACTCCGGCTCTCCGGCTCACGCACCCTCGCGCGCCCCGAGTATCGCGAGCTGTCACCGATCATCAGCCGCGACGTCGTCGGCGGCGAGAACGTGCAGGGCGACGAGAACCTGTCGCGCACGCGCGTCACGAACATGGACGCGCGGTGGGAGTTCTACCCCGGCGCCGGCGAGATCCTCAGCGTCGCGCTGTTCGCGAAGAAGTTCGATCTGCCGATCGAGCGAGTCTACGGCTCCGGTAGTGGAGGGACCGCCTTCGTGTTCTACACGAACGCCGAGAGCGCGGACAACTACGGCGTCGAGCTCGAGCTGCGGAAGCACCTGGGCGCGCTCGGCAGCCTCTTCGAGCCACTCACGCTGTTCAGCAATGTGACGTTGATGGAAAGCCAGATCCACCTGTTCGACAGCACGAAGGCGTCGGCGACGAACTTGAGCCGCCGGATGGTGGGGCAGGCGCCGTATGTACTGAACACGGGTCTGACCTACGCCTCGCGCAGTGGCGGGCTGTCCGCCACTGCGCTGTTCAACCGCATCGGTGAGCGCATCGTGGCGGCAGGCGGAACGCCTCTTCCGGACGTCGTCGAGAAATCGCGCAACGTGCTCGATCTCTCGCTGCGTCAGGCGATCCGCTCGGGCGTGCTGCTGCGGATGGACCTCAAGAACCTGCTCGACTCGCCTTACGAGGTGCGCCAGGGGACGGTCGAGCGCGAGTTCTATCGCTCCGGCCGCATCGTGGGACTCGGGCTCCAGTGGCAGCACTGACCACGTGGACCCGACGATGGTTTCGTCGCTCGCGACGAAACCATCGCGTTCGCGTGACCTGTTCGTGACCACCGCGTAACGCGCTCCCAACACGGCGAGCGTTGATTCGTCCGTGGCGACCTCCGCCGCGTTCCCCGTTTCGATCCCACCTGATTCATCACTTCCTCTCGAGGATTGGCATGACGCTCATTGGTCGGGCACTCGCCGCTACCGCGGCAGTGCTCCTGGTCGGCGCCGTTGCGTGTGGCAGCGACAACAGCACCGGTACGACGACTCCCGCTACTCCCGTACTCGGTCTCGCCGCGACGGCGAAGAGCACGACGTCGGTCGATCTGACGTTCAACGGCACGGCCGGTGACAACAGCTACGACATCGAGCGCGCCGAAGGCGCTGCCGGTACGTTCGCCGCCGTCGGCTCGGTGCCGGCGCCGGCGGCCGGTGGCCCGGTGACGTATACCGACACGGCACTCAAGGTGAACACGGCGTACCGGTATCACATCATCACCAATCGCGGTGCGCTGAAGAGCGTCGCCTCCGGCGAGGCGACGGTAACGACGAAGGACTTCGGTTTCGCCGCCAACGCGATCAGCACGGACATCACGGCGAGCCGCACCCTCTACGCCGACACCGCCTATACCCTCAAGGGCTTCATCCACGTCGCCAACGGCGCCGTGCTCACGATCCAGCCCGGCACCAGGATCTACGGCGACTACGCCACGCTCGGTTCTGCCCTCATGATCATGAAGGGCGCCAAGATTCAGGCCGTCGGCACTCCGGCGGCGCCGATCGTCTTCACCTCGTCGCGCGCGGCCGGCCAGCGCCAGCCTGGCGATTGGGGCGGGCTACTCCTCGTCGGCAATGCGCCGAACAATCGCTCCGGCGTCGTGAACGTCGAGGGGACGGGTACCGACGGCAACACTGTGGTCGGCGGGAAGAACTACACCGTGCAGTACAACGGCGGCAATGTCGCGACGGACAACTCGGGCACGCTGCAGTTCGTCCGCGTGGAGTTCGCCGGTTTCGCCCCGCTCCAGGACCAGGAGTTCAACTCGTTTACCTTCTGCGCACTCGGCTCCGGCACGCGCGCCTCGTTTCTCGAGTCGCTGAGCCCACTGGATGACGCGTTCGAATTCTTCGGTGGCGGCTTCGACATCGATCACCTGATCGCTTTCGAGACGGCCGACGACATGTTCGACATGTCCGAGGGCTGGCAGGGGCGGATGCAGTACCTGATCGGCATCAACACCGTGCAGCTCACGCCACGCACCGGCGCCGGCTTCTACTCCGTCGATCTCGAGGGGATCGAGAACGACGGGTGCAACGGCACGGGCTGCGATCTCGGGTTCAACTCGACCCCCTTCACCATCCCGCTCGTCGCGAACTTCACGATGATCGGCTGCGGTTTGTCCTCCTGCGTCGGCGCGAGCGGCGGCCACGGGATGATGCTGCGTCGCGGTACGGGCGGCTACTACGTCAACGGCGTCGTCGCGCGGTTCCCGACCGACGGCATCTCCCTCCGCGATCAGGCGACGTACGATCGCGCGGGTGACACCGGGACGCCCTCCGCCACGGCGGATCTCCAGCTGAAGAACATCTTCTTCGCCGAGGTGAACGGGAAGCTGTTCCAGCCGCTCTCCGCGAACCAGTTCGAGCTCGACTCTACCGCGAACAACCTGAAGCTGAGCACCGGCACGGCGGCCTCACTCTTCACGACCCTCCCCGCCGTCGGAACGGCTCCAGCCGATATCACAGCATTCGACTTCACCCCGGCCGCGGGTTCACCCATCGCCACGGGCGGGCTCAACGCCTTCACCGGCGCCATCGCCACCAAGGCCGGCACGTTCGTCACCGCGACCGCGTACCAGGGCGCCGTGGCGCCGGGGGCCGGCGGCAAGTGGTGGGCGGGCTGGACGACCTACGCTCGCAACTGATTGCGCTCGACTTCGCACGGAGTCGTTGGCCGAGTGGCCGGCGGCTCCGTGCGCGTTGAACCCACACCGATGACACTCGAGATGATTCGCGCTGCTTCCGCACGACTGATCGCTCCGCTCTTTCTCGCGATGGCCTTCGCTGCGTGCAAAGACCAGCCACGGTCGAACGATGCGCCAGCCGCGACGCCCACGGTTCTCATCGCCAACGCGACGCCCGCGCGAAGCGCCGCCGCGCGGGATTCCGCACGAGCCGACGAGGTGCGCCGCGCGCGGCAGGATTCGATCAACCGCACGCTCCCGGGTTATGTGGTCGATTCCATCTTCCCGGTCGACGAGGAGCTCCGCCGCTTCCGGAAGGCACTCGGTGGCGACAGCGCGCTCGTCTTCAGCGGTGGCAGCCCTTCGCGAGAGGCTCTCGTGCGACGGTTCATCACGGCGCTCGTCGCGAGCGACACCAACGAGTTCCGCACCATGGCCGTCCACGGCCGCGAGTTCGCGGATCTTTACTACCCTGGTTCGCCGTACTCGCGCGCACCGTACCACCAGCCGCCGCAGCTCGCCTGGAGCCTCATCCAGAATCCCAGCGCTGATGGTATCACGAAGCTCCTTCGCACGATGGGCGGGAAGCCCATCTCCTACGTGAGCCACCGCTGCGATCCAACGGCGCTGCACGAAGGTCGGGTCACGCGCTACGCCGGCTGTATCGTTCGCATCGCCGATACAAAAGGCGACACGACGACGCGCCTCATGTTCGGATCCGTCGTGGAGTTCGGCGGCGTGTACAAGTTCCTCAGCTACACCAATCGTCTGTAACGTCGGGCAGGGCCAGAGCCATCCAGCGATGGGCCGGGGAATCCCCCGGCCCATCGCGCGTTTATGCTCTATGTCGTGATCCTTGCGCGTGTTACGTCGTCCTTGCCCCATCGTCACGGGAATGTATCTTGCCTGTCACGAAACCGTATCGGATTCGAGAGGCCACTGGCGACCTCTCGAGATGCACCTCCGCGAGGGCCCATCGCCATGTTGCTGCTCGCTTCACTCGCCACGGTCGCGACGCTCCTGTCGCCCGTTGGCACGCCAAGCGACACCACCCTCGGTGCGAATCAGAGCGTCGCGTGCGGAGCAGAGCCCACAGCGGCGCCCTCCGTCGCCAACGCCCTTCGCGCAGCGGTCGCCGTCCATGGCGGAGCCGTCCGATGGGACCTGCGACGCGGCGCCATCCGTCTCTGGGTACAGCGGCGCCCCGCAATTGCCGCCGACGTCAGCGTCCTCGGGTCGGACTGGCGCCGCGCCATCGCCGTGGCGGCTGACGCATGGAGCGATGTCGTCCCTGGTCTCGCATTCGTGATCGAATCGGACTCGTCGCACGCGGACGTGATCGTCACCTGGGAGCGCGATCTGCAGAGTGCAGCAGCGGATGGCGACTTTGCCTTTCTCACCGCCGGCCGCACCGCGCTGGTGCCAGGCGCCGACGGGCGCGCGCTGGCGGCGCACGTGCGGCTCGCCATCTTCGCTCCGGACGGTGCGCGCTATTCGGTCGACGATGTCCGCGCCGTCGCGCGGCATGAGCTCGGGCACGCGCTGGGCCTCGCCCATCACGCAGCTCCTACGTCCGTGATGGCCCCGCTCGTGCGCGCCGAACGGCTGAGCGATGATGATCGGGCGACGCTTCGCGCGCTCTATGCGCTGCCAGTCGGTGCCCGCTGTTCCCTCCCGGCGCAGACGCTCGGGGGATGAGCGGCGCAGCACCCCTCGGGCGGGGCGGCTACTCGCTCAGGCGAAGTGATTCAGCGGCCCGTGCCCTGCGCCAAGCCCCGGCGCGCTGACCAGCGCTCGGCGCACGTACTCCAGTCCCAGCTCCACCGCATTCTCCAGCGGGACACGGAGCGCCAGCCCCGCCGCGATCGCCGCCGACAGCGTGCACCCTGTGCCGTGCGTGCTCGTGGTGTCCACCCGCTCGTGGGTGAACCGGCGCACCGTGCGCCCGTCGAACAGCACGTCCACCAGTTCGGCGCCCGCGAGATGTCCCCCCTTCACGAGCGCCGCTCGTGCCCCGCGCTTCGACACCAGTTCCCGCGCGGCGCGCTCCATCGCGGCGACGTCCGTCGGGCGCTCGCCCGTCAGGATCGCGACTTCGTCCAGGTTCGGCGTCACGAGCGACGCCAGCGGAAACAGCTCGCCGACGATCGCCGATACCGCGTCGGGCTCGAGCAGCGGATCGCCCGATGTCGCGACCATCACGGGGTCGAGCACGTATGGCCGGAGCGCGTGCGCGCGCACGCCGTCGGCGACCGCGCGCACGACCTCGGCGTCGCCCAGCATCCCGGACTTGATCGCCGCCGGCCGCAGGTCCGCCGCCACGGCGTCGATCTGTGCGCGCACGAGCGCGGGCGACACGCGCTCCCACGCGCGTACGCCGAGCGTGTTCTGCGCCGTCACCGCCGTGATGGCGGAGGTGCCGAACACGCCGAAGCGCATGAACGTCTTGAGGTCAGCCTGGATCCCGGCGCCTCCGCCGGAGTCGGAGCCGGCGATCGTCAGCGCGATCACGCGTGGAGCATCAGCCATGAAACGAAAGATGCGCCGCGCGACGGCGCGGCGCATCTCGATGTCGCTGTCTGTCGCGACTCAGCGCGACGCGCGCGGGGTCGGCGATGGCGGCAATGCGCGGATGCGCTGCTTGAACGACTGATACCGCTGCGAATCTGTGCTCAGCGTGCGCATGATCGATGGGCTGATCTGCGCGATCTGCGCCCGCGTCGACGCGATGCGGTCCTCCTCCAGCGGGTGCGTCGAGAACCATCCCTCTACCGAAGATGGATTCGACTGCCGCTCGGCGATCAGGATCTCGAACATCTCGGGAATCCCGTTCGGGCTGATCCCGGCCCGCACCACGTTCTTGATCCCCTCGGCGTCTGCCTCCGCCTCGTCGGAACGGCTGAACTTGGCGAACAGCGCCGTGCCTCCCACCTGGATCGCGGCCTGACTCGCCTGCGTGTCGCAGATGCGGGTCAGGATGCAGGCAAGCGTGACGCCGATGTTTGCGCCCTGCTGCTGCTGCATCTGCTTGATGGAGTGCCGGCGGACGACGTGCCCGATCTCGTGGCCGAGCACACCCGCGAGCTGGTCCATCCGCTGCGTCCGCTCGATCAGCCCGCGGTTCACATAGACGTACCCGCCCGGCACGGCGAACGCATTCACTTCCTTGCTGTCGACGATGTAGAACTTCCAGTCCTGGATGTCCGTGCGCGACGTCAACTTCGCGATCGAGTCACCGAGCAGGTTGATGTATCGGTTGGCCTCGGGGTCGCTTATGATCGGAAGCTGCGCGTTGATCTGCTGGGAGTACTGCGCTCCCATCTCGATCTCCTGTTGCGTCGAGACGCCACAGGCCGTCAGTGTCACCGCCAGCGCCAACACAGCTAATTTTCTCATCGTGTCTCCCGGTCGAAGCGGTCGTGGGGAACGAGAGCAAGAGCCATTCCCGTACGGCATTTAACGTAACGCCTTGAAGTTACTCACCTTAGCCCGCGACCTCAGGCGCCGGCGGGCCCGCGAGCGACAGCAGCTCTTCGTCGCGGAGGGAGTGCGTGCCGTCGAAGAGCTCCTCCGCTCCCCCCTTCGCGTTCGCGGGATACTCGTTGCACCACAGCTGGCCGGCGCGCTACGCGGGTCCGCTCTGCTCGACGCCGCCCGCCGCAGCGGGAGGGAACTGCTCGAGGTGGACGAGCGTGAGTTCGCCAGTGCCGCCGAAACCGACTCCCCGCAGGGGGTGCTCGCCATAGGCGAGATCCCCGACGCGAAGCTCTCCAACCTGACCCTTCCCGAGCGCGCCCGCCTGGTCGTCCTCGATGCCGTCCAGGATCCGGGGAACGTCGGGACCATTCTCCGCACTGCCGCCGCCCTCGACGCCACCGCCGTGCTGGCGATGCCGGGCACGGTTGACCTCTGGAACGCGAAAGTCGTCAGGAGTGCGATGGGCGCGCTGTTCCATCGCCCGGCACTGATGTGTACCTGGGCCGAGCTCGATACGTTCCTGCCGCCCAACGCCGTTGCCCTCTGGGGCGCCGATGCGGCGGGCACCCCACTGGACGAGATGACCCCTCCCGCACGACTCGGAATTCTCGTCGGCAATGAGGGCGCGGGCCTGACCCCCGAGGGGCTCGCGCGCGTCCAGCACCGCGTGTCACTCCCCATCAGCTCCACCGTCGAATCGCTCAACGTGGCCGTGGCGACGGGTATCCTCCTCTATCAGCTCAGGACGTGATCCCTCCCGCCCTCGCCACCGCGTACGCCTTCGTCCTCGGGCTCTGCGTCGGCTCCTTCCTCAACGTTTGCATCGCCCGTTGGCCGCACGACCTGAGTGTGGTCCGCCCGCGCTCACGCTGCCCGAAGTGCGGGCATCAGCTCGCGTGGTTCGAGAACATCCCGCTTCTGAGCTGGATCGTGCTGCGCGCCCGCTGCCGCTGCTGCGACGAGCCGATCTCCGCGATCTATCCCGGTATCGAGCTCCTCGTCGGCGTTCTGTGGGCGGTCATCGTTCACCAGTACGGCGCGACCTTCACCGCACTCCGCCTCGGCCTCTTCGTCACGCTGCTTCTTGGCGTCGCGATCACCGATCTGCAGCACTATCTGATTCCCGACGGCTACACCATCACGGGACTCATCACGATGCTCGCCGGCGCGCTGCTCGCGCCCTTCCTCGGCGAGTCCACGATCTTCGCCGGACCGTTCGACGCCCTCGTCGGCGCCTGCGCCGGCGCGGGACTCATCGCCATCGTCGGCTGGCTTGGCGAGGCGGCACTCGGCCGCGAAGCGATGGGCATGGGCGACATGACCCTCATGGCCTTCGTCGGCGCCGCGCTCGGACCGGCGCGTGCCATCGCTACCATCTTCGTCGGCGCGACCATCGGCGCGGTCGCGTTCCTCGCCATCGTATACCCGATCGCGATGCTGCGCCGCGGTCGCGGCCGGAGCGCGAGCCAGACCGAGCTCGCACTTGACGCGGCGCCGGATAAGCTGCGGCTCCCGCTCGTCCCCTTCGGCGTCTTCCTCGCTCCTGCCGCCGTCGTGATGCTCATCTGGGGCGAGCGCCTCCTCGGCCGCGTCTTCCTCACTCCCTACTGAACGCGCGAGCGGCGCGCAGCCGAACGCGCGCCACTGGGGTAGGAAACCGCATCGCGACGCACTGCGTACGCACCGCAGCAGCGCCTGTCGCGGCTGGTGCCGGGCGTGTTCCTTGCGCCCGCGGCGCCGGGGTGTTCGCATTCCCTCATTCCCGCATCCCCTCATTCCCGCGATGATCGACGATTCCTTCCACTCCGAACGCATCGACTCCGGCGCCCTCGCGCGGTTCACGCGCGACCTCACCGCCGACGCGCGTGCCGGCCGGCTCGAGCAGGTTCGCTGCCGCGACGAGGAGATCGCTCGCACCATCGACATCCTCCTCCGGCAGGGCAAGAACAACCCGGCGCTCGTCGGCGCCGCCGGTGTCGGAAAGACCGCCATCGCCGAAGGGCTCGCGCAGCGCATCGCGGCGGGGTCGGTCCCCATCGCCATGCGTGAGCTGCGCCTCCTCTCGCTCGACTCCGTCGCGCTCCTCGCCGGCACTACGTACCGTGGGCAGTACGAGGAGCGCCTGCGCGCGCTCGTCGCCGAGACGAGCAGCGCGGGCGACGTACTCCTCTTCGTCGACGAGATGCACAACCTGATCGGGCAGGGCAGCGCCAGCGGCTCCGCCATGGACGCCGCCAACATGCTCAAGCCCGCCCTCGCGCGCGGCGACTTCCGCATGCTCGGCGCTACGACGGACGAGGAGTATGAGCGCTGGATCCTCGGCGACCCCGCCCTCGAGCGACGCTTCCAGAAGATCGCCGTCCGTGAGCTCTCCCCGGCGGAGACACTCGAGATCTTGCGCACGCGGATTCCGTCGCTCGCATTGCACCATCACGTCGTCATCACCGACGCGGCCATCCGCGCCGCCATCGAGCTCACCGATATCTGGGTGCCCGAGCGCCGTCGTCCGGACAAGGCCATCGACGCGCTCGACGAGGCATGCGCACACACGCAGGCCACCGCGACATTTTCGCCCCATCTCGAGTCGCTCATCGCGCGTCGCCGCGCCTGGCGCCGGCGCGCACCATCCGACGCGGCGAATGCTCCGCGCGGCACCGGCAGTGAGAACATCGATCGCATCGCGCGCGACGGCTTCGCCGTCCTGGAACGGCTCGGCGCGGAGATCGAAGACGCGTTGACGCGCCCCGCGCCGGTCGAGAGCTTCGCCGATCGTCCCGCCACGGCGCGCGCCGCGGCACCGGCCGCGCCTCCTGCGCCGGAGGAGCCGACCGGCGCCGACCGCGCCGCGCTCGACATCGAGTTGGAGCGCCAGCTGCTCGACGAGGGAATCGTCGTGCGCGGCCACGACGTTGCACGCGTCGTCGGCCTCATGATCGGCCGTACCGTCGAGTGGGAGGAGTGACCGTGCGCCACTCGCCATTCGTCGTGCTCGGTGCGGTACTGCTCTTCACCGCGTGCAGGCCCGGCGGCGATGCCGCCGGCAACGGCCCGTACGCGCGCGAAGTCGCCGATGCCGTCCCGCGCATCGAGAAAGCGACGGGCCTGAAGTTCAAGACGCCGCCAAAGGTCGAGGCGCGCACCAAGCAGCAGGTGAAGGACTTCCTCCTCGCGAAGTTCAACGAGGACGCGCCGTCCAAGGAGATTGCCGGCGAGGAGAAGGCGTACAAGCTGCTCGGGCTCATCCCCGATTCGATGGATCTGCGCACCTTCTACCTGCGCGTCCTCGGCGAGCAGGTCGCGGGGTATTACGACCCGAAGGCAAAGACGCTGTACGTCGTGGAGGCGGCGAAGACCGACGAGGAGAAGCTCGCCGCCAACGTCACCATCACGCACGAGCTGGTGCACGCGCTGCAGGATCAGTACGCGAACCTCGACTCCATTCAGAAGTCGAACGCGAACAGCGATCGTCTCGCCGCCGCGCAGGCGCTGATCGAGGGCGAAGCGCAGTTCGAGCAGATCTCGATCATGCTCGGCGGCGCCGATCAGCTGGAGTCGCGGCTGCCAGGCTCGTGGAATCGCATTCGCGAGGAGATTCGCAACCGGCAGGATCAGATGCCGGTCTTCAACGAAGCGCCGATGGTGATCCAGGAGACGCTGCTCTTCCCGTATCTGAGCGGCGCCGAGTTCGTGAACCGCGTCAAGGAGAAGAAGGGCAACGTCAACCTCTTCTCCGACGTCCCACGCTCCACCGAGCAGGTGATGCACCCGGGGAAGTTCCTGAGCACCCCGGCCGACGAGCCGACCACCGTCACTCTCCCCGCGCCGCGTGGCGCGACGAAGGTCTACGAGAACGACATGGGAGAGTTCGGGACGCGTCTGGCGCTATACCGCTACCTGAAGGATCCGGCCATGTCGGCGCGCGCCGCCGAAGGGTGGGATGGCGATCGCTTCATGGTGGTCGAGGGGAAGGGCGGCACGGGCATCGTGTGGGCGCTCGTCTGGGACTCCGCGATCGACGCGGCGGAGTTCTCCGATGCGCTCTCACGCGTCGTACGTCTCCGCACGGCTGCGTCCGAGCGCACCGTGCCCGGAGGAGGGGCCACCTTCGCGAGCAAGGGGCGCACGGTCTCGATCCTGCCGCGCAGCATCGGCGATCGTGCGCTCGTGATCTACAGCGATCTCCCCGACGCGATGGGGAGCAGCGTCGTCGATCCCGCCGGAATTACCCTCGGGAAGTGACCGCGTCGTCCGTCGGCTCGGGATGCACGCCGTTTTCCATCGACGGCCCATCGGGAGATACGACGGACGACACCGATGCGCCGGGCTCCGTCGCCACCGGGAGCTGAGCCGCGTTCTCGGTGTGGCTGCCGCCGAGTGCCCGTGCGTCGTCCGGCGGAGCCGTGTCACTCTCGGCGGGCGGCAGGAGCGTGAGCCGGAGCACCTCGTCCATTCGCTCCACGAAGGTGAACGTCACTTGCGCCTTCACCTCGTCCGGCACGTCGCGCAGATCCTTCTCGTTCGCCTTCGGCATGATCAGCTGTCGCAGGCCGGCGCGATAGGCTGCGAGAACTTTCTCTTTCACCCCACCAATTTCCAGCACCTTGCCGCGTAGCGTCACCTCGCCCGTCATTGCGACGTCACGCCGCACCGGGCGGTAGGAAAGAGCGCTGGCAATCGCCAACGTCAGCGTGATCCCCGCGCTCGGTCCGTCCTTCGGGATCGCACCCGCCGGCAGGTGTACGTGGATGTCGAAGTCCTTGAACGCCGAGTCGGGGATGCCGATCTGCGCCGCGCGTGACCGCACGTACGAGTACGCCGCGTCCACGCTCTCGCGCATCACGTCGCCGAGCTGGCCGGTGACGGTGAGCCGTCCACTGCCGGGCATGCGCAGCGCCTCGATGACCATGAGGTCACCGCCCGTGGCCGTCCACGCCAGGCCGGTGACGACGCCGATCTCGGGGATCAACTCCGCTTCCTCGACCGCGTAGCGTGGAATGCCGAGGATCTCCTCGACCTTTTCCATGTCGATGACCCACGCTCCCTCCTCGCCCTCCGCCTTGCGGCGCGCACGCTTCCGCATGATCGCCGCGAGGTTGCGCTCGAAGTTCCGCAATCCGGCCTCGCGCGAGTAGCGGTTGGAGATGAACGAGAGCGACTCGTCGGTGAACTGGATGTCGGTGTCGCTGATTCCGTGCTCCTCGAGCAGCCGGGGCAGCAGATACCGCCACGCGATCTCGACCTTCTCCTCCACCGTGTAGCCGGCGATCCGGATGATCTCCATCCGGTCGCGCAGCGGGGCAGGGATGTCGAACAGGCTGTTCGCCGTGCAGATGAACAGCGCACCCGAAAGGTCGAACGGCAGGTTCAGGTAGTGGTCCACGAACTCGTCGTTCTGGTTCGGGTCCAGCACCTCGAGCATCGCCGCGGTGGGGTCCCCGGAGGGGCCCCCACCACTCATCTTATCAATTTCGTCGATCATCAGCACAGGATCCTTCACCTGCACGCGGCGCAGCGCCTGGATCAGCATGCCGGGCAGCGCGCCGACGTACGTGCGGCGATGCCCGCGGATCTCCGCCTCATCGCGCACGCCGCCCACCGAGATGCGATAGAACTCACGCCCGATCGCGCCGGCGATCGCTTCACCGAGTGAGGTTTTCCCCGTGCCCGGGGGCCCTACAAAACACAGGATGGGGCCGTGGGGGTCTCCGCCGCGCAGCTTGCGCACGGCGAGGAACTCGATGATCCGCTCCTTGGCCTCGCTCAGGCCGTAGTGTCGCGCATCGAGGGTTTCTTCGACCTTCTTGAGCGCGATCTCCTCGTCGCCTGAGCGCTTGTTCCACGGCAAGGCGAGGATCCAGTCGAGGTACGTGCGGATGACCTGATATTCGCTCGACGCGGGCGACAGCTGGCGCAACCGCTCGGTCTCGCGCCGCGCTTCCTGGCCCACGCGCTCGGGGAGCTTCGCCTCGTCGATCTTCTTGAGCAGCTCGACCGCTTCCTTCTCGCCTGGGTCGGCCTCGCCCAGCTCCGCCTGGATCGCCCGCAGCTGCTGGCGCAGGTAGAACTCGCGCTGATGCTGCTCGATCTTGATCTCGGTCTGGCGCTTCACGTCCTCCATCACTCGCGCGCGCGCCACTTCGCGCTCGAGGCGGTTGAGGATGAAGCGGAGCCGCTGGCCGACGTCGAGCCGCTGCAGCACCTCGTCCTTGTCCGAGATGCGGAAGTTCATGTTCGTCGCGGCCAGGTCGGCGAACCGCCCCGGGTCCGAGACGTTCATCTTGAGGATTGCCGGCACTTCGTCCGGGATCCGATCCACGAGCTCGGCCAGCGTCTCCGCCGCCGACACCACGCGCGTCACCAGATCGTCGAGTTCGGCCGGGTCCGCCGGCGTCTCCTTCGCCGCACGGATCGACGCCACTGGGTACGGCTCCGTCCGGTCGATCCCCTCGACCACGATGCGCCGCAGTCCCTGCAGGGTGATCTGGACGGTGTCGCCGGGAAGGTTGATCCGCTCGTGCACGCGTGCCGCCACGCCCACGCGGCCGATGAAGCGCTGCGAGTCGATCGGGTCGTCGTGGTCTCCGCCGGCCACCACGAGCGCCACCACCAGCCCGGCCTCTTCGTGCCCGCGCAGCAACGCGAGATTCTCTGGCGCTCCCATCTGTACTGCGATCGTGCCGAGTGGGTAAACGATCGTCGACCGCAGCGCCATGAGCGGCAGCGTCGGGGGGAGCTCGGACTTCAGAATCTCTTCCTTGCGCTGTGGCTTCGGCATGGGCTCTAAGGTAACTGCGGATTTAAAGCGCGGGCACCGGGACCTAGGGCAGTGCGCGCACAAATGAGTGCGCAGGCTCTGGCAGACGACCATGTGCGACAAGCGTTTCCGGACTGAGCCGCTTTCTATAGGCTCGCTTGTTCCAAGCCCGCTCCGCGCCTACGTTTAAAGGCTATGTTTGACGAGCTCTCAGAGAAACTGGAGGCCGCCTTTGCGCGGCTGCGTGGCCGCGGCGTCCTGACCGAAGCGGACATCAAGGAAGGACTGCGCGAGGTGCGCCGCGTCCTCCTCGAGGCCGACGTCAACTTCGCCCTCACCCGCGAGTTCCTCGAGCGCGTCGAGAAGAAGGCGGTTGGCGTCACGCAGCTCAAGACGGTCTCGCCCGCGCAGCAGCTGGTGAAGGTCGTCTACGACGAGCTCACTGCCATGCTCGGCGAGCGTCGCGAAGGTTTGAAGTTGAGCTCGGTGCCGCCCACCGTCGTCATGATGGTCGGGCTGCAAGGCTCCGGTAAGACGACCACCGCTGCGAAGCTGGCGCGAAAGCTCAAGGCCGAGGGGCGCCAGACGCGCCTCATCGCCGCCGACGTCTATCGACCCGCGGCGATCGACCAGCTCGAGACACTCGGCCAGCAGCTCGACATTCCGGTCTACGCCGAGCGCGGACACCAGGACGTCATCAAAATCGCCCGCAATGGCATCGATCAGGCGCGCCGCGGCCGCGATCGCGTCGTGATCGTCGACACCGCCGGCCGCCTGCAGATCGACGACGACATGATGGCGGAGCGCGAGAAGCTCAAGGCCGCCATCAAGCCCGACGAGATCCTCCTCGTCGCCGACGGCATGACGGGCCAGGACGCCGTGAAGATCGCGCAAGGCTTCGACGCGCGGCTCGACGTCACCGGCGTGATCCTCACCAAGATGGACGGCGATGCGCGCGGTGGCGCCGCGCTCTCGATCTACGGCGTCCTCAAGAAGCCGATCAAGTACATCGGCGTCGGTGAGAAGACCGATGCGCTCGAGGATTTCCATCCGGACCGGATGGCGGGCCGCATCCTTCAGCAGGGCGACATCGTGTCGCTCGTCGAGAAGGCGCAGGGCGCGTTCGACGAGGACGTCGCCCGCAAGATGGAGAAGAAGGTCCGCAAGGAGGGGATGGACCTCGAGGACTTCCTCACCGCGATGAAGCAGATGGAGAAGCTCGGACCGCTCGAGGGGCTGCTGAAGATGCTCCCCGGCGTGAACAGCAAGATGCTCAAGCAGGTGAAGGATGCGCAGGCGGCGGATCCGAAGCGCATGAAGCACCTCGAGGCGATCGTCCTCTCGATGACGAAGGAGGAGCGCAAGAAGCCCGAGCTGATGAACGGCTCGCGCCGCGCGCGCGTCGCGAAGGGCAGCGGACGCTCGATCCAGGAAGTGAATCGCCTCCTCGAGCAGTTCCGCGAGATGCAGAAGATGATGAAGAAGGTCGCCGGCGGCGGTGGCCCCGGTGGCGGACGCCGCATGATGCCGCCCGGCATGTTCGGCGGACTTCGCTGACGCCTTTTCTCACGTCCAGGTACTCACTACCCGCTACTCGCTACTAGCTTTTGTAGTTCGTTGTCCCCCTGGGTGCGCACCGGAAATGCCGGCGTCGCGAGGAGCCCAGCGCAGCACGAAACACCATTGGAGAACACAAATGGCCGTCAAGATTCGCCTTCGTCGTGTTGGTCGTAAGAAGGCCCCCATGTATCGCATCGTCGTCGCCGATTCCAAGAGCCCGCGCGACGGCAAGTTCATCGAGATCGTCGGCCAGTATCAGCCGCGCACGGGGGACCAGCCGCTCAACCTCGACACGGCGCGCATCCACCACTGGCTCGACGTCGGCGCGCAGCCGACCGACACGGTGCGCTCGCTGCTCCGCAAGGCGGGCGTGCTGAAGCAGCGCCACGAGGCGCGCCTCGCGAACAAGCTGCAGGCGGCCGCAGTTCCCGTCGCCGAGTCCAAGTCCGAAGAGGCGTAACCCTCGGCCCGATGACGACGCCCGCGTTCATCATCGTCGGGCGGGTCCGCAAGGCTCACGGCATCCGCGGCGAGGTCGTCGTGGAACCGATCACCGATGCGCCGGACGCGATCTTCGCGTCCGGCCATCGTGTTTTTGCGGGCACCGCCAGCGGCGACATCGCGCCGAACCGCGCTGAGCTCCACGTCGATTCGAGTCGTCCGTTCAGCGATGGATATCTGATCGCGTTCGCCGAGGTGCCGGACCGCAACGCGGCCGAGACCTGGCGCGGGCGCTACCTTCTCGTGCCGGCCGACGAGCTTCCGCCCCCCGCCGACGACGAGGTCTACGTGCACGAGCTGCCGGGCATGCGCGTCGAGCTGTCGGACGGGCAACTGATCGGTAGCGTCGAGGAGACCTACGAGCTCCCCCAGGGGCTCGCCATCGACGTGCGCCGCGCGCCGCCGCGCGAGCGCGAGACCATCCTGTTGCAGTTCGACGAGCGTACGATCGCGTCAGTCGACCGCGACACGCGCGTGATCGTCGTGACGCCGCCCGAGGGACTGCTCGAGTGAAGATCAACGTCGTCACGATCTTTCCCGAGTTCTTCGCCGCGCTTCGCCTGAGCATCCCGGCGCGGGCCGCCGGCGCCGGCCTGGTCGACTACCGGATCGTCGACCTGCGCGATCACACCCACGACCGGCATCGCACCGTCGACGACTATCCCTATGGCGGCGGGGCAGGGATGGTCATGAAGCCCGAGCCCTTCTTCGAGGCCGTCGACGCGCTCGCGCCCACCGGGCCGATCGTCCTGATGAGCGCGCGCGGCCGGCGCTTCGTGCAGGCCGATGCGGTGCGGTACGCCGCGGAGCCCGAGCTCACCTTCCTCTGCGGCCACTACAAGGACGTGGACCAGCGCGTAGCGGACCATCTCGCCACCGAAGAGCTCTCGCTGGGGGACTTCGTGCTGACGGGTGGCGAACCCGCCGCGCTGGCCGTCATCGACGCCACCGTGCGGCTGCTTCCGGGGGCGATGAGCGATCAGGAGAGCGCCTTCGGCGACTCGTTCTGGGAGCGGGGACTGTCCGCGCCAAGCTACACCCGTCCGCCGGAGTTCCGCGGATTTCGTGTTCCCGACGTGCTCCTGTCGGGTGATCATGGGAAGATCGCGCGCTGGCGAATCACAGAGGGAAAAAGGCTCACACGCGACCGTTTGGAGCGCACAGAGTCGTCCGAGGAGTGACGCGACGAGGCGTGTGAGGGTGCATGGGCGGCAGGGTTTTTTCTTGACAGCGCGGGCCGTCCTGCCAATCTTGCGCCGCCCGCGCCCGCTTCGCGGTCTCTCCCCACTCCCCCGTCGCGATGTCTCAGTCCCTCACGTGCGCCCTCCTCAGGCGCCCCGCCGCGCGTGCGTCATCGATCGCGCGATCGCTCTCACTCGCCGCGCTGATCGTCGCCGTCGTCGCCGCGCCGCGTGCCATGCACGCGCAGACGCTCGAAGACGCCGAGCTGCTCGCGCCACGCGAGCTCTCTGCCACGGTGATGTACGGTCACGACGCGTGGAGCAAGTACTGGGAAGGTGGCCTCAAGCGCAGCAACGAGAACATCGGCACGCTCACGACGAGCAGTGTCACGACGACGGTCGGCTATGGCCTCTCGCCGCGCCTCACGCTGTTCGCGTCGTTGCCGTACGTGCAGACCGAGGCGAGCAAAGGCGTGCTGCAGGGAATGAGCGGACGCCAGGACCTCACGCTCATGGCGAAGTATCGCCTGCTCGATCCATTGATCGGCGGCCGCGCACGACTCAAGCTGCTCGCCGTCGGTGTGGCGGGCGTCCCGACGAGCGACTACACGCCGGACTTCCTGCCGCTGTCCATCGGCCTGCACAGCAAGAGCGTCACCGCACGCGGTGCGGCCCACCTGCAGGATCGCACAGGGTGGTTCTTCGACGGATACGCCGAGCGGATCTGGCGATCGAACATCACGCTCAATCGCGTCGGCTACTACGCCAACAATCAGTGGATCGAGAGCAATGAAGTCGCCATGCCCGACATCGCCGAGTATCGAGGCACGGTCGGTTGGCAGCGTGGTGCCTGGTGCGTACCGGTCGGTGTGACGACGCATCGTACGCTCGGCGGCAGCGACATCCGGCGGCAGGACATGCCGTTTGCGTCCAATCGGATGAACTTCACGATGGCGCACGCTGAGCTCATGTACTTCCTCCCGGGCGTCTCCGGTCTCCGGCTCGACCTCGGAGTCGGCCGCACCATCTCCGGCCGGAACGTCGGCCAGTCCACCACCATCATGACGGGGCTCACGTATGCGCTTCACCTCTGAGCGCGTACGGCGCGCTGTCGGCCGGCGCTCGCCGATCCAGCGCCGACACGCTGTCTCCCTCGCGGTGATCGCCGGGGTCGCGATCACGCTCGCGAGCTGCGACAAGACCATCACCTTGCCCAGCGCCTCGCTCCCGGCCATCGAGGCGACGAGTGTCGATCCGGCGGCCGGCACGTGGAGGATGCTCGTCCTCACCTCGCCGGATCAGGTCGTGGTACCCGATCCGACGGCGACGACGAGCACCGCCTATCAGGCCGAGCTCACCGCGGTGAAGGCGGCGCAGGCCATCATGACGGACGCACAGCGCGTCAACGTGCAGTACTGGACCGGTGCCGGCGTCCTCCGGTGGAACGAGATCGAGCGTGAGCTCGTGGCGCGCTACAATCTGCCGCCGGCGCCCACCGCTGCCGGCAGCTACCCGTTGCCGGACGCCGAGAATCCGTTCGCCGATCCCGTCTTCCCCTTCTCGAACCCGCCGTACGCAGCGCGCGCCTACAGCTACGTCAGCGTGGCGCAGTACGAGGCACTGAAGGCGGCGTGGTACTACAAGTACAAGTTCAACCGGGCCGCGCCCTCCAAAGTCGACCCCGCCGTCGTCTCCGCCATTCCGGCCAGTACGCTCCCGGCCTATCCGTCCGAGGATGCGGTGCTTTCGGGGGTGACGGCCGAAATGCTCAAGCTGCTCTTCCCGGGTGCGCTCGAGGAGATCACTCGCAAGGCAGCCCAGCAGCGTGAGGCGGCCCTCCTCAGTGGTCGCGCGACGGCGAGTGACGTCGCCGCCGGGCTCGCACTGGGCAAGGCCGTCGCAGCGCTGGTGATCAACCGGGCCCGCGCCGACGGCATGGGCGCGGCCGCGGGGAGCCCTCTCATGTGGAAGTCATTGTCCGACGCCGCGACGGCGAAGGGCGAGATCTCCTGGCTGAGTCAGGAGAGCCCCAAGCGTCCCCCGTTGCT
>JAEKKK010000070.1 GCA_019510405.1 Gemmatimonadota bacterium
ACGCGGTGACGCTCGCCTTCGGGTTCATCGCTGGCGGTGCGATGACGCAGGTCGCGCGGCGATTCATGCATGCCGGAGCGGTCAAGGAGTTCTTCACCACGGGCGTCACCCCATCGGTTGGGCCCGTGACGCTCGATCTCATCATCCTCAAGTTCTCGCTCGGTCCGGTCGCACTCGACGTCTCTCTGTTGAGTCTGCTCGGAGTCCTGATCGCCTATCTCATCGCCCGGTCGCTCTTCTAGGAGAATCCCATGTTCGGCAATCTCGGTTTCGGCGAGTTGATGATCATTCTGGTCATCGTGCTCGTGCTCTTCGGTGCCAAACGCATTCCGGAGATCAGCGCATCCTTCGGCAAGGGGATCCGCGAGTTCAAGAAGAACGTGAACGACGTCGAGCGCTCGATCACCGAGCCGGAGCCGACGCGGTACGACTCGCGCCTCGCCGCGGGTGAGCCCGCGCGCACGCAGCCCGCGCCGAATGAAGAAGTGCGCCCGGAGCCGAAGCGGCTCATCTGACGACGGCGCGCGGCCGCCCGCGCGCATCGCGATCGGTTCTGAATGCGAGAGGGGCCCGCATGGCATCGCCACGCGGGCCCCTCATCCATTCGCGAGCTCGAGTCAGCTCACCGACTGCCGCTTGAGCTGCGCCGTGATCTCCTTCCGGCGATCGCTGATCTTCGCCGACTGGCGGAGATCCTCGAAGTAGGCCTGCAGCCGCTGCTGCCGGATCTGCTGGATCCGCTGCGCGCGCAGCTCCTTCTTCTTCGCCTCGAACGCCACGCGGTCGGCCGGCTTGCGCGCGTCCACGCGGAGAACGAACACCCCATCCTGCTCGCGGATCGGAACACTGATCGCACCAACGGGCAGCGCGAATGCGGCGCCGAGCGCCTCGCCCACCGAGCCGAAGGTCGATGCTGCACCGGCACGGTTCACGAGCCCGGTCTTCTGTACTGTCAGCTTCTGCGCCGCCGCCGCCGACTCGAGCGAGCTGGCACGTGCCGCCGTGGACAGCGCGTTCGCCTGCGGGATCGCCCGCTCGACGGCGCGGTCGCGGGCGAGCCGCGCGCGCACGTCGCCCTTCACCGCCTCGAAGGTCTTGCCCCCCGGGGTGATCGTGTCGAGCTGCGCGAGGTAGTAGCCGTCCTCGGCGTCGAACAGGTCGCTGATCTCGCCAGGCTTGACGCCGCTGAATGCCCAGGCGCTGACGCTGGGGATGTAGTGATCCTCGAAGCGTGCGGGCTGGCCCTCGGTGACCGTCACGGTGAACGGCTTGAGACCGAGCGCCTTGGCCGCCTCGGCAAACTTCGCCGGCTGATCGCTTCCCGCCGCCATCTTCGAGAGCTGATCTGCCTGGCGGTCGATCTTCGACTCCGAGCTGTCGCTCGGCTGGATGCGGAGCAGGATGTGACGGAGCGCGGTGGTGTCGCCGGACCGCGAGTCGACGCGGATGAGGTGATACCCGAACGGTGTCAGGACGGGCTGCGAGAGCTCGCCCGGCTTGAGACCCTCGACCGCCTTCTCGAACTCCGGCACGAACCGGCCCTTCGGTCCCTTGCCAAGGTCTCCGCCGTTGGCGCCGGACACCGTGTCCGCCGACTCACGCTTCGCCACGTCCTCGAACTTGGCGCCCCCCTCGATCTCGGCACGGAGCGCGAGAAGGCGGCTGCGCACGGCGGCGCTGTCGGCAGGCGTCACGACGCGCGGGATGGAAAGCACGCGCACGACGGCGCGACCCGCGCGGTCGAACTCCTCCTTGTGCGCATCATAGTACTTGCGCAGATCGGCCTCCGAGATGTTCGAGTCCGCCGCCGTGGGCGTCGGGCGAAACACCACGAAGCTCACCGACGCGCTGTCGTTCGCGTCCTGCCAGGCGCGCCAGAGGTCGAGATCGGTCACGTACACGCCGGCCGTCACCTGCTCGGCGAGCTTCTGCTTCGGCACCTCCGACCGATAGTACTGCTCCAGCGCGATGAGCAGCCCGGACTGGCGGGCCTGCCCGCTGGCGAGCAGGCGCTGGTACTTCGCCGGGTCGAACTGGCCATCCGTCTGGAGCTCGGGCGCGCTGGTGATCCAGCGCGGGGGAGCGAAGCGGGCGTAGTCGCGCAGCTCGGCGTCACTCACCGTGATCCCGCGACGACGATACTCCTGCTGGAGCAGGATGTCCTGGACCATCTCGTCGAACGCCTGGTTCTCGAGCCGCTGCTGCTCGTCCTGCGAAAGCGACTGGCCGGACTGCTGCTGCGATTCCTGGATGAGCTGGCTGCTGCGGCGCTGCCAATCCGTGTACAGGATATCGGTGCCGTTGACGCTGGCGACCGCCGTCGTGGGAGTTACTGCGGACCGGCCGATCAGGCCGGAAGACTGGAACAGGAGGAAGCCGCCGATGAACGCGATCGCGAGGATCCAGAAGACAAACTTGGCGGAGCTCCGCATTGCTTGGAGCACGGGCAACAACTCCTTCGGCGACGGTAGGCGCGGGTTGGTGGGGAAGCTGGAAAAGGTATTTGGCGAGAGTGGCTAAAATCAAGTGACGGTGGCACTTCTGATTGACTTGTCCCCTCCGCGCGGTATCTTATTGCGCTTCCGACCAGCACCGCCTGCGCGCCGCTACCGAGGCTTTGATGGCCAGCTCCGCCCGCATCGACGAACTCAAACAGAAGTTCGACGAGAATCCCCGCCGTTACTTCGCCCCCCTCGCGAACGAGTTCCGGAAAGTCGGCGATCTCGAACAGGCGATTCTGATCTGCGAGGCGTACCTCCCGCAGCAGCCGGGCCACATGAGCGGCCACATCGTGTATGGCCAGGCCCTGTTCGAGAGCGGCCGGCTGGACGAGGCCCAGGGCGTGTTCCAGACGGCGCTGTCGCTGGATCCGGAGAACCTGATCGCGCTGCGTCACCTCGGTGACATCGCCGCGCGCCAGGGCGATACGACCTCGGCGCGTCGCTGGTACGAGCGCGTGCTCGAGGCGGATCCGCGGAATGAGGAGATTCAGGGGCTGATCGGGGCGCTCGGCGAGGATCGCGTCGCCGCCAGCGAGCCTGCGCCGGCCGCCGTCGGATACGTCGAGCCTCCTGCGGCGCGGCCCGCCACACCGATGGAAGCGTTCGCTGCCGCGCCCGACGCGCACTTCGCTACCCCCGACGTGGTCGAAGCCGAGGTCCCCGAGCTACTCGACCTCGACGTTTCCGTGCCGGATGGCGGACCCCCCGCAGAGCCAACGGCCGCGGCGACGAGTGCGCCGCCTACGATGGATTTCGCGTCCACCTCGGTGGCCGACTTCGACCGGATGCCCGAGACGCGCGATCTGATGCCCGAGCCAAGCAGCATGGCCGAGGGCTTCGAGTCGACCGAGTTCTCGGCGCCAAGCTCTCAGATATCGCAGGAGCCCGGTCTCCAGTCCGCGTTCGAGGACGAGACCGGCGTGCATGGCGCCGCCGTCGCGCCGCTCCCCGGCCTGGAGGCAACGCCCGGCATCGCGTCACCCGAGCCCGCAGCCCCGGCGGCGAATGCGTTTCCCGAGCTCGAGGAACCGTTGCCGGCGGACGAGGAGCTCGTGCTCCCGCCGCATGGCGACGCGATGGCCGCGAGCGCGCCGCCTGCCGCAGCCCAGGGCACGCCGGCGCCGGCGGACGACTCGCTGCTGGATTTCGACATGCCGCTGACGGACGAATCGGCTTCAGCGGAGGCGCCGGCGAATGCCGAGATCCCCGCCGAGCTTCCGCCGGAAGTCATCGCGGCCGAGGCGGAGCTGATCGACGCAACGGAAGGAGCGGCGCCCACCGAAGCTGCCTCCGACGTCGAGCCCGAGCCGGAGTCCGTGGGATCCGAGCTGTCGTTCCTCGATGTCGGCGCACCGTCGGACACCGAGGCGGCGGCGCAGGCCGAGTCAGAAGCAGAGCCCGAGCCGGTGCATTCGGCGCAGCGCCCGTTCGTCACCGAGACGATGGCGGAGCTGTACCTCAAGCAGGGCTTCCGCACCGAGGCGCTCGCCGTCTATGAGCAGCTCAGTGCGGCGAATCCGTCCGATGAGCGACTCGCGGAGCGGGTTGCATCGCTTCGTTCCGAAGCGGCGCCCGCGCCGGCCGCAGGTCCGCCGGTGCGTGAGTTCTTCGCCCGTTTCGCGACACGCCGGCCGTGGGAGCGGGCGGCAGCCGCTGCGCCGCCGTCGGACAACGATTTCGCCGCCGCCGAGCCGGAGGTGACCGAGGCGGTTGCCCCAACGGCGGAGCCAGCGCCGAGAGCGCAGACCGAAGCGAGCCGCACTCCGACCGAGTCGTCGGCGCCCGCGCCGTCGGGCGGCTCCATCGATGCGCTGTTCGGGAACAAGCCGGCGGGCGCGACGGAGGATTCGGCCGCGTCCGCGCTCTCGCAGGCGTTTGGCGGAGCCCCGGAAGCGCCGGCGATCACGGGCAACCCGGCGCGTCAAGCAACCGGAGAGCTCTCGCTCGACAGCGTCTTCCGCGAGGGTGGCGCACGCGGACCGCGCAACTCGCAGGGCTTCTCGTTCGACCAGTTCTTCTCGCAGAACGCCGACGGCGAGCGCACCTCCGGCGGGCCCGCGTCGCAGGAGAAGGCGGACTCCGGCGAACCGGCCGAACGCACGGCTGACGACATCGAGCAGTTCAACTCCTGGTTGCAGGGGTTGAAGCAGCGGTGAGGATCGCCGTCCTCAACGGACCGAACCTCAACCTGCTCGGCCTGCGCGAGCCGGAGCGTTACGGCCGCACCACCCTTGCCGAGGTGGAACGCTCGCTCGGCGGCGTCGCGACCGAGCTTGGCGTCGAGCTCGAATGCGCCCAGCACAATGGCGAGGGGCAGCTCATCGACGCCGTGCACGCCATGCGTGGCCGCGTCGACGGGGTCGTGATCAACGCGGGCGCCTATTCGCACAGCAGTCTCGCGCTGCGCGACGCGCTCGTCGGCGTGTCGGTGCCCTTCGTGGAAGTACACGTCACGAACGTCTATGCGCGGGAGCCCGAGCGACGCCACTCGATGCTCGCCCCCGCCGCTCTCGGTGGTGTCGTCGGGCTCGGCGTGCAGGGCTACGAGCTGGCGTTGCGAGGACTCGTCGCCGCACTGAAGGGCCGCACGGCGTGAGCGACCCACGCCGCCGCCGTATCGCCGCCCTCGTGGACGGCCTCACCGCGGCACACCTCGATGGGCTGCTGCTCACCGGCCTGTCGAACATCCGCTACCTGACGGGCTTCTCCGGGTCGAGCGCACTGCTCGTCGTGAGCACGCGCGACGTCGTCCTCATCACCGATTTTCGCTATCAGACGCAGGTGGTGGACGAGGTCGGCGACATTGCGCGCATCGTCATCGAGCCGTCGAGCCTCTGGACCGGTCTCTGGCAGCAGCTTGCCCAGCTCGGCGGACTCCAGGTGTTGGGGTTCGAGACGACCCACATTCCGCATCGCGACTTTCAGCGCCTCGTCGAATCGGGGTCGCGGTGGCAGTGGCGGCCGACGGTCGATCTGGTGGAGACCCTGCGCGAGCGGAAGGATGAGAGCGAGATCGCCCGGATCGAGCGCGCGGCGAGCGTCGCGACGACCGCGCTCGATCGCACGCTCCCCCAGATCCACGTCGGGATGACCGAGCTCGCCGTCGCCGGCGTTCTGGAGAAGGAGCTGCGCGACGCGGGGAGCGAGGGATTCGCCTTTCCGTCGATCGTGGCCAGCGGCCCACGTGCCGCGCTGCCGCACGCGCATTCCTCTCCACGGCGGATCGAGCGCGACGACTGGCTGCTGATGGACTTCGGCGCCATCGTCGACGGCTACTGCTCGGACATCACGCGCACCGTGGTGGTCGGCGCGGCGAGCGACGAGCACCGCGCCGTCTACGACGTGGTCCGCGAAGCCAACTCCCGCGCCTCGGCCGGTGTCAGAGCGGGGATGACGGGCCGGGATGCCGACGCTCTGGCGCGGGACTACATTGATCGGGCGGGATTCGGACCGCAGTTCGGACATAGCCTCGGCCACGGCATCGGGCTGGAGGTACACGAGGCGCCGCGGTTGGCGCGCACCGCGGAAGGCCTGCTCCCGGAGGGAGCAGTGGTCACGATCGAGCCAGGGATCTACCGACCCGGCTGGGGCGGGGTTCGCATCGAGGACGACGTGGTCCTCGGCGCGGATGGGCCACGCATACTGACACAGTTCCCGCGCGAGCTGATCGAGCTCGCATGAGCGATGCGCATGATGCCGCGTCGCGCCATACTCATGGGCCTATGATCGACCTACGCTACGTCAAGAAGTTGATCGACATCCTCGACGAGTCCACCGTGGACTCGATCGAGATCTCGTCGGACAAGGGGATGAAGATCCGCATCTCGAAGAGCCCCACGGGCCGAGGTGCGATGCAGGTGGCCCCACAGGCGGTGATGGCGCCGATGATCGCGCCGCCCCTGCTGCCGACCGGCCAACCCACGCCGGCCGAAGGGACACCGGCAGTGGAGGCACCCGCCGGTTCGGAGCCGAAGAGCGGAGGCAACGACGTCAAGTCGCCCATGGTCGGCACCTTCTATTCGGCGCCCGAGCCGGGTGCCAAGCCTTACGTCTCGGTGGGTTCGCGCGTCTCGAAAGGGCAGATCCTCTGCATCATCGAGGCGATGAAGATCATGAACGAGATCGAATCCGAGGTCGCGGGCGTCGTGACCGAGGTTCTCGCCTCCGACGCGCAGCCGGTCGAATACGGCCAGCCGCTCTTCCGGATCGATCCCAATGGCTAGCTCCGTCCCCCCCGCCGCACCTCCCGCCTCTGCTACCGCCGCCCCGTCGCCCAGCGCGCCGGGTCAGATGTTCAACTTCAAGGCGGTCCTCCAACAGCTGATCCAGCGCAACGCGTCCGACCTGCATCTCAAGGTCGGCCGGCCGCCGACGCTGCGTCTCCACGGCGACCTCCTCCCGCTCGATCATCCGGCGCTCCGTCCGGAGGATCTCAAGGGGCTGGCCGAGCAGCTCATGACGCCGCGCCAGGTGAAGGAGTTCACCGAGAACAAGGAATGCGACTTCGCCATCGGGGTGCCCGGCATCGGGCGCTTCCGGTGCAACGTGTACCAGCAGCGCGGCTCCCTCTGCTTCGCGATGCGCGCGATCCCGTATCAGGCGCGCACGATCAAGGAGCTCAACCTGCCCGTCGTGCTCGAGGAGATCGCGCTCAAGCCGCGAGGCCTCGTCCTCGTCACCGGGATCACCGGCTCGGGCAAGAGCACGGCGCTCGCCGCGATGATCCAGCACATCAACGAGGCGCGGAAGGCGAACGTGATCACGATCGAGGATCCGATCGAGTTCCTGCATCGCGACATCAACTGCCACATCAACCAGCGCGAGGTCGGGACCGACACGGCGACGTTCGGACAGGCGCTGCGACGCGTGCTGCGTCAGGATCCGGACATCATCCTCATCGGCGAGATCCGCGATCTGGAGACGCTGGACACGGCGCTGAAGGCGGCCGACACGGGACACCTCGTCTTCAGCACGCTGCACACGACCGACGCGACGCAGACGATCAACCGCGTGCTGTCGTTCTATCCGCCGCACCAGCAGGCCGAAGTGCGGTTCTCGCTCGCCAGCGCCCTGCAGGCAGTCATCTCGCTCCGCCTCGTGCCACGCGCCGACAAGCCGGGCCGCCTGCCCGCGTGTGAGGTCCTCATCAACACGCAGACCGTCCGCGACCAGATCCGCGACATGGACAAGACGCTCAACATCCCCGATCTCATCAAGGAGGGGACCGTGCAGTACGGGATGCAGAGCTTCGATCAGTCGCTCATGCAGCACTACACGCAGGGCACCATCTCCTACGAGAGCGCGGTCTTCTTCGCGACGAGCCCCAGTGAATTCGCGCTCCGCGTGCAGGGCGTCGCGGGCACGAGCGACAACAGCTGGTCGTCGTTCGAATCCGACTCGCAGTCCTGATCGCGAGGAACGATCACGTTGTTCAAGAAAGTTCTCATCGCCAACCGCGGCGAGATCGCGTTGCGCGTCATCCGCGCCTGTCGCGAGCTCGGTGTGCAGACGGTGGCCGTGTACTCGGAGGCGGACCGCGAGTCACTGCACGTCCGCTTCGCCGACGACGACGTCTGCATCGGGCCGCCCGCGGCGCGCGACTCGTACCTCAAGATCCCGCGCATCATCGCGGCCGCCGAAATCGCCGGCGCGGATGCGATCCATCCGGGCTACGGCTTCCTCGCCGAGAACGCGGAGTTCGCCGAGATCTGTGCGGCGTCGAACATCACGTTCATCGGACCCACTGCGGAGCAGATCCGCGTCATGGGCGACAAGGCGGCGGCGCGCAAGGCGATGACCGAGGTCGGCGTCCCGATCGTGCCGGGCACGCCCGGTCCCGTGGAGGACGTCGAGGAAGCGCTCGCGTTCGCGAACTCGATCGGCTTCCCGGTCATCATCAAAGCCGCCGCGGGTGGTGGCGGGAAGGGCATGCGCGTCGCCAAGGACGCCGACGAGTTCGAGCGCTCCTTCCAGCTTGCGCGCAGCGAGGCGCTCTCGGCGTTCGGCAACGGCGACGTCTACGTCGAGAAGTACCTCATGCGGCCGCGGCACATCGAGTTCCAGATCATGGGCGACAAGTACGGCCGCGTGATCCACCTCGGTGAGCGCGACTGCTCGGTGCAGCGCCGCCACCAGAAGCTGATCGAGGAAGCACCGAGTCCCGCGATGACGCCCGACCTGCGCAAGCGGATGGGCGATGCCGCGGTCGCGGGCGCGAAGGCGATCGAGTACGTCGGCGCCGGCACGATCGAGATGCTCCTCGACGAGGACGGCTCGTTCTACTTCATGGAGATGAACACGCGCATTCAGGTCGAGCACCCCGTGACGGAGATGCTCACCGGCGTGGACCTCGTGAAGGAGCAGATCCGCGTCGCCGCGGGGGAGCCGCTCAGCATCCACGAGCTCCCGCCGTTGCGCGGCCACGTCATCGAGTGCCGCGTGAACGCCGAGGATCCCAACCGGAACTTCCAGCCATCGCCGGGCCGGATCGTCACCTTCCACCCACCGGGCGGGAATGGCGTGCGGTT
>JAEKKK010000071.1 GCA_019510405.1 Gemmatimonadota bacterium
CCGGATCCGCCAACCGCGACAGCTCGGCCTGTGAAAGGACGGTGCTGCTCAGCGCGAGCGAGACGATCGGCCGGTCGGTGTCGTTGAACTTCCGGATGATCGGCTCCTTCATCTCGAGCGGCAGGTCGGCGCGCTTCGCCGAGATCGCATCGCGCAGATCCTGGGTCGCCTCGGCGAGGTCCTTGCCGAACTGGAACTCGACCATGATGAAGCCGTAGCCGTCGTATGCCTTCCCGCTGACGTGCTTCACGCCGGTGATCGAGGCGATCTGCTCCTCGATCGGATCGAGGATCTCCTTCGCCACGCCGTCGGGCGACGCGCCCGGGTAGGGAATCCCCACCGTCACCACCGGCGGGGCGACGTCGGGAAATTCGTCGGTCTTGAGCTTCCGCAGCGAGAAGAGGCCGAAGACGGCGAGCGTCAGCATCGCCACGGTCGTGACGAGCGGCTTCTTGATCGCGAAATCCGAGATGAACATGTGTGACCAGTCCCCGATGGGGCGTTACACGGTGGTACGGCTGAACTGCTTCGCCGCTGAGGCGTTCGCTGTGGCTACTTCCTGACGTCGTTCGGGGCCGAGACCTTCACCGGCGTGCCCGGCGAGATGCCACGCGCCGCGCCGAGGAGGACGGTGTCGCCGGGGGCGAGCCCACCGGTGATCTCCACCGTCTCGGCCGCGGCGTCGCGGATGCCGAGCGTGACCTCGACCTTCTCGATCTTCCCGTTCTTGAGGCGAACGACCGTCGGCCGCAGGCCGCGCTCGTCCACCGCCGCGAGGGAGGCCATCGGCGCGATGCGCTGCTCGCTCGACACGCGCCCTTCGGCGAACAGTCCGCCGACGAGCGTGTTCCCCGCGTTCGGGATCGCCGCGGTGATCTGCACCTGCCGCGTCGCCGGATCGGCGACGGGATTCACCCGCGTGATGTGGCCGGTGAAGCTGCGATTCGGATAGCCGTTCACGCTGAACTCGACCGGCATGCCGACGCGGACCTGGGCGAGCGCCTCGGCCGGCACGGAGGCGACGAGCTGCATGCTCCCCGGATCGACGACGGTGAACAGCGCCGTGCCTGGCGACACGACGTCGCCGGCGTTGGCCTGGCGCTGCGCGACGACGCCGTCGAACGGCGCCTGCACGCTGGCTTTGTCGAGCTGCTTCTGCACGTTGGCGAGTTGCGCGCGCGCCGTGGCGAGCTGCCCCTGCGCCCCGATCAGCTGGTTACGCGCCTGCTCGACGTTGCGCTCGGCGATCGCACCCGCCTTGTTCAGCGCCTCACTGCGTTCCGCTTCGCGCTTGGCGATGTCGTAGGTGCTCTGGGCGGTGGCGACGGCCGAGCGCGCCGAGAGCGCCTGATCGCGCAGCACCGCCGCGTCGATCTGCGCGAGCGCCTGGCCGCGGCGGACACGCTGGCCCGCTTCGGCGTAGGTCTGCACGATGGAGCCCGTCATCTCGGCGCGGATCGTCGCCGTGCGCTCGGGCGAGAGCGAGCCGGAGATGGCCGGACCCGAGCGGATCTGCTCGGCGCGGACCACCGTGACGTTCTCCGGGCCGACGAGCATCGTCTCGACCTTCGCCGGCGCGGCGTCGGCATCGTTTCGCTTGCACGCCGACAGGGTCGTCGCGGCGAGAAGGAGCGCGCCAACGGTTCGCGGCGCACGCGCGATCATACTCTGCGGTCGGATCATTGCTGGAAGCTCCCGGATTGAGCACCGCCCGCCGGGTTGGCGGCGGCGGCAGCGGACTGTGTCTGTTGCTGTTGCTGTGTCTGTTGCTGCTGCTGTTGCTGCTGTTGCTGCTGCGTCTGCACCGCGCGGTTGGCGGCGGCACCGACGCCCTGGACGCTGATCGGGAGATCGCGCAGGAGGACGATCCGGGCACGGGCGACGGCGAGATCGCGAGATGACGTCGCCTGATTCACCGCCGCCTGCTCCATGAGGAGCCGCGACTGCAGGAGGTCGGTCTGGGTCGAGATCCCCTCGCGATAGCGGATCTGGTCGATCGAGTAGGCGCGCTGGGCCTGCGCCGCGGTGCCGCGGCTCGCGGCGAAGGAAGCTTCGGCCTGCTGGAGCTGATTGAACGCGACGCGCGTGTCGAGTGCGGCGAGCTGGCGCGTCTGCTCGAGCTGGGCGCGTGCCTGATCGAGGTTCGCCTGCGCGACGTCGATGCTGCCCGAGATCCGGCCGCCGGTGAACAGGGGCAGCGAGATCGAGCCGCCGACGTTCCAGTTTTCGGAGAACTGATTCAGCGTCGGGAAGAACTGGGACGGGAAGAAGAGGCGCTGGTAGCCGGAGGTGATGGCGAGCGAGGGGAGCCGGTCGGCGCGCGCGACGCGCAGCTGACCTTCCTGGGCGCGCAGCGCTTCGGCCGACTGGCGCACCGGCGCGCGATCGTTCGTCACGGTGTCCGGCGTCGGCAGCGGCGCGGTGGTGTCATAGGCGGCGCGCGTCACCTGCGCGGCGTTCGGCACCGTGCTGGCGTTGGCCGCGATGATGCGCGCCACCGTCTCCGGCTGCTCGATCGGCGTGACGAGCGAGAGGGGCTGATCGAGGGGAAGGTGGAGCAGCTGCTTGAGTCGGAAGTACGCGACGTCGCGATCGCCGCGCCGCTGGATGACGACGGGACGCTGGTTGTCGCGCGTGACCGTTGCGCGCAGCAGCTCGAACTCGCTCGTGTTGCCGACCTGCCGCGCGACGGTGGTCTGCCGGAGCAGCTCGTCGGTCTGCGCGACGGAGGTATCGTCGATCTGCACCAGGCGATCGGCGAGCACGGCGTCGAAGTAAGCCTGGGTGACGTCGAGGGCGAGCTGGGCGCGCTCCGCGGTGAGCTCGACCTGCGCCGACCGCTCGTTCGCGGTGGCAGTGGCATTGAGCCCGCTCAAACGCCCGCCGGTGAAGACGTTCTGCGAGAAGGAGAGCCCGAGCGTCCACGAGTTGCGCGCACCGAAGCCCACGCGGCTGAAGTCGATCCCGACCGGGGAGGCACAGGTCGTGGCCGCCGCGAGGGCGGCGGCGCGGTCCGCCTGGGTCGGGTTGGCCGGCAGGGGCGGCGTGCAGAGCGACTGCGGCTTGGGCGTCGTGCTGGTGTCGGTGCCCCCACCGCCGGCGAGCGCGGAGAACTGCGAGCGCAGGGCGCGGGCGTACTGGAGGTTCGAGTTGAGCTGCGGCAGATAGCCGCTGCGCGCCTGGCGCACCTGGCCACCGGCGCGCCGGATGCCGGCGCGCGCGATCTGGAGCTGCTCGCTCTGGCGGGCTGCGAGGTTGATGGCCTCGTCGAGCGTCAGGGCGCGCCGGGCCGGCGGCGGCTCGTCGGACTGCTGCGCGGCGGCGAGCGCGGGAGCGGCGACCGTCAGCAGCAAGGCGAGCGCGCACGCGCGCGTACGATGCCTCTGCAGTCGGGTCCTATGGACAGTCATTGAAAAGTCTGGTCGGGGAGGGAGAGCCGGCTAGCGGGCGGGCGCGGCGCCGAGGGCGCGCAGGAAGCAGCGCACGTAACGGCGGGCCGCCTCGTCGTCGGGCGGAAAGGAATCGGGTGACATCGGGCGGCCCATGGCGTCGCCCATGACGGAGCTGATCAGCATCGTGACGGCGGCGAAGGTGTCCGCCTCCCGATCGACGAGCCCGTTCTCCTGAAGTCGTGCGACATACTGTTCCAGCTGCGCGTGGACCTCGACGCGTCCTCGGCAGGCGAAGTCCGCCACCTCGGGTCGTTCGTCGAGCTCGCTGATCGCATGGATGAGCATGGGGCGGAGTACACGGACGCCTTCGCGGTGAGCGCTCACCCACTCGGTGAGCTCGTTCTCAGGATGTACGGGTACGGCCGGCAGCGGATCGACACGGTCGCCCTCGTCGTTGGCCTCGAGGACGGCCTCGAGCAACGCACCCTTTGACCCGAAAGTTCGGAAGAGTGTGACTTCGTTGACGCCGGCTTCGGCGGCGATGAGGCGGGTCGTAGCACCGCGGAATCCGTGTTTGGAGTAAACGCGGGCCGCCGCCTCGAGGATTCGTTCTCTGCTGATCATGGCGCGGAGTCTAGCGGAAACATCTGTGTATGCAAGTACCTACTTACTTGCCGTGCGTACTATCTTTGGATGAAGCAGTTTCGGTGTTTGATCGGGTAAACTGGCATATTCGAAGGGAACTCGTGGGTTGGGACAATGGACGACGTTTTGCTTCTTTGGTGCTGCCCCCATTGCCACCATCTCATGCGAAACGGACCGCACAAGCCGACCCGTCATCCAGTTCGCTCACCGGCCCCTCGTCAGGACGAAAATCGCGCCGGCATTCGTGCGCTCGATTGCGGGGAGGAGGCGGAAGCGACGCGCGTGATCCGCCCCGCCGCGCCATCGCGCGACCCGGAAGTCGTCCAGCCGCCGCGATCCGCGCCCGGCGAGCACCGCCCAGCCGTATGATCCCGGGAGCCGACGCTCGAGCGGCACTCGTGTCGGAGGGCGAGTTCGGCAGTGTGGCACGGGTTGGTACGGTCGATGCCTGAGCACGGAGACTCTACCGCCCGAGTCCCAATGAACGTTTCGTCCGACCAGACCACGCTCTCGCACGACGTGCTTTCCGCAATCGTGCACGATGTCCCGCGCAACCGGCTGCTCGCTGCGCTGCCGCGCGATGCGCTCGAGCGGATCCTCCCGACGCTCACGCACGTTCCGCTGCCGTTGGGGATGACCGTCTACGAGCCGGGAGTGCCCATCACACAGGTGTACTTCGTGTTGACGGGAATCATCTCGATGGTCAGCGAGATGCGCGAAGGGACGGTGGAAGTGGGGACGGTGGGGTGCGACGGGATGACGGGTCTCCCCATCGTGCTCGCGGCCGACACGATGCCCTCGCGCGCCTTCGTGCAGGTTCCCGGAGAAGCGCTGCGGATGGAGGCGGCCGATCTCCTCCGCGCGATGGACGCGTCGCCGAGGCTCCGGCGCCTGCTCTACCGGTACGTGCTCGCGCTGTTCGACCAGACCGCGCAGCATGCGGCGTGCAACCGGCTGCACGGGCTCGAGGAGCGATGCGCGCGCTGGCTGTTGATGACGCACGACCGCGTGGTCGGGGACGTCCTCCTGCTCAAGCAGCAGTTCCTGGCCGAGATGCTGGGGGTTCACCGCCCCGCCGTGACGCTGGCCGCGGGGGCGCTCCAGAAAGCAGGGATAATCCGCTACTCACGCGGCAAGGTGACGGTGCTCGACCGCGCCGCGCTGGAGAACGCGTCGTGCGAGTGCTACCGGATCGTCACGCGGCGTGTCGAGGAATTGCTGACGGAGGACTAGGCGCCATCGGATGGCCGAATTCCGTACGCAAGCGAACCGACGAGAGTTTTCAAATCATTTTGTCATAATGAGTTACTTGAATTCTCCACCGGTTGCACTATAATTGGACGAGAGGCGACAAACATCCGATTACATCTACAACGCGATACGCGGCCACGCGAGTGAGCAGCGGGAGCGCGGCCACGCGGAAGGCGGAGCGTCCGATGGTGACACCGAGAGAGCAGCCCTCTGCCTCGAGCAGCACGGACCGGCGCGACGACCCTCGAGTGCCGGCCAACGAATCACTGGTCCGGACGGCCGAGAGAGAGCTTTTCGACGCGCTCGTCAAACAGAGCGCTCCGGGCCTTGGGATGTACTCTCGCCCGTCGCCAGAGGACCGGGCGGCATTTGGCCACGCGGTGGACGCGATCTGTCGCGAGGCACATCGGCTCGATCTGCGGGCAGAAGAACTCGTGATCGCGATCAAGAAAGCCTGGGCGCAGCTCGCCGCGGTACGGACGACCCGACTGGCGGACCGCGACGGCGACGCCCTTCGCGAGATCGTGAGCACGTCGATCGAACTGTTCTTTGAGTCGCGGGAGGGCGTAGAAGGGCGCGGGGCGCAGTGACGGCGTTCCGGCACAAGGGACAGCCATCTCGCGTCCTCGGTCAGACGGTGCACTGGCGACCGTAGTCGCCAACGCGTGAGCAAGATCAGACGGAGCACAATGCCTGGATATCGATCGCTATCGACACAGCTTTCTGGAACGGCCGCGGATCACGCGCGCGAAGCGGAAGCCCACCAGCGCGGCGGTGACGCGGCGATGGCGGCGCAACTGCTCGAGGAGGCGCTGGAAGCCAGCGTCCGGACCCGCCCCGAGATGCCCGGCTGGATCTGTGGGCGCCTCGCCTCGATCTATCGCTCGTTGAAGCGCTACGACGACGAGGTGATGCTGCTGGAGCGATATCGCGAGTCGCAGACGACGGAGGAGGCGCGGACGCGGTTCGATGCGCGCCTCTCGAAGGCGCGCGCGATCGCGGACCGGAAGCGTCGTCCCGTGACGGGCGCGCTGGAGACCGTACGCCAGGTGCGCCGGCGCTCCAAGGAGCGGCGGCGTGGCGCGACGCGCCAGCCGGCGTCGACGGCGACGACGAGCGAGATCACCGGGCTCACGCCGGCGGAGGTCGAGCTTCGCGCCGCGCTGCTCGACCTGTCTCCGTCCGGCGATGTGCGGCTGCGGAGCTGCCTCGCGCAGCTCTGCGCGGATGGGCACGAGCGCGATCTGCAGATGGAAGATCTGGTGTCGACGCTCAAGGCCGTCTGGGAAGCGACGCCCACGCCTCCCGACGCGTCGCCGGAGGCGTGGCGCGAGCGACGCTCGAACGCCCTGGTCGTGTTGCTGGCGCTGCACTTCGGAGAGGCGGCGTGAGGTGAGGGAATGAGGGAATGAGGAACGGCCCCGGGACGCTTCGGCGTCCGGGGCCGTTTGCCTTTCAACGACGTTTCAAGAGGGTCAGACTCTCTTGAACGTGCAACGACTCTGACCCTCTTGAACGCGGACGTTGAGTGCGTTGGCTGACCGCTCGCCGCTCGGCAGGTGCAGATCCCTCGACTCGCTCCGCTCGCTCGGGATGACAGACTCGCTCCGCTCGCTCGGGATGACAGACTCGCTCCGCTCGCTCGGGATGACGGGAACGGGGTCAGTGGGGGCGGCCGAGGCGAACGGTGCCGCCGGAGGTGCTCGGGGGAGTCCCGCCGCCCTGGCGAGTGCCGCCGCGCATTCCGCCGCGGCGCGATGGGAAGGAGGCGGCGTAGCCGGCGCCCCAGTATCCGAGCGGCACGAAGTCGGAGTAGTCGAAATCGGAGTAGTCGTAGCCGCTCGGTGACGTCAGATGCTGGTTCCAGGCGTACGCCGCGTACGACGCCGAATCGGCGGCGCGCGCGAGACCCGCGGTGGAGTCGGCGATCCCCGTCAGCGCGGCGGCGACGCGCGGGAAGCCGCGCAGATCGATGCGTGCGAGGTCGGCCTGCGTGACGTCGAACTGCTGCGCGCCCTCGCGAACCCAGGCGGCGACCACGTCGGACTCGGCGAAGCGCAGTGCTTCCACCACGTCGTCCAGGTGCACCGCAGCGCCGAAGGCGGCCCGGGTGCTCTCCCTGGCCAGCTCGTTCCTGCGGACCGCGACAGCGATGTCGACCGGGAGGCCGACGGGCACACCGACATCACGGAAGCGCGCGGCACGAACGCGGGGCGCCCCGCGCAGTGTGCTTCCCTCGACTGTCACCCACTCGCCGGAGCTCGAGATGGAATAGATCGCCGACGTCGAGAGGAGTACACCTCGACAGACGCCGGTCGTGTTGAGGAAGAGGCGGCGGCCATCGCGCGACCACGCGGCGACGCGTGTACCCGTACAACCCTGCGCCTGCAGCGTGAGCGTTCTCCCGGTGGCGTCGATGGTTTCGAACGCGACGACGCTGCCGTCGATGGTCGCGACGTTTGCAACGTTGACGTTGGCGGTCGGCGAGATGCAGACGAGGCGGACGGCGCCCGCCGGCGCAGGGCTCAGCTCGGCCGACCAGCAGCCGGTCCACGCCTCGAGGCCGGCGCCGTAGATGGCGGCGGTCTGCGCGCTGGCCGAAGTGGCGAGGGCGAGGGTGATCGCGGCGGCGAGGATGGCTGAGCGCATGTTCGCGGAGATGCGGGGATGCGGCGCTGCGGGTACGCGGAACGGCGTTGAAGATGCTGGCGTGGTCGTGAGTTGGGCCATGGCACCTTCGCCTAGGCGAGGCCGGCGTACCAGCGGAGGCCGGTGCCCATGCTCTTGAAGCCGGCGTCGCGGAGGGTGGAGGCGTGGCGGGAGCCGGCGGCGCGCTCGCCGTCGATCGTCTCGACGACGAGGTCGCGGCGGCGAGCGTGGCCGGTGCGCGCGGTGAGGCGTTCCGCCAGCGCGCGCACACCCTCGCGGACGTCGTCCGAGGAGACGCCCTCGGCGACGCGCAGCTTCGAGCCACGCGATTCGGCGGTCATGACGATGCGACCGGCGCGCGTGACGAGCAGCGCCCCTGCCCCGCGCGGCCGGCCAAGCGGATCGCCCGCCGTGCCGGGTGCGAGGGGGAGCGCGTAGACGTTCGCGGGATCCGAGACGGCCATGACGACGATCTCGTCGCTCTCGCTCGGGATGGGCGCGCGGAGCAGCTCGACCGCCTCGGGGAGGGCGAACTGCGCGCCGGCGAGACCGCCGACGAAGTAGCCGCGGAGCACCTCGCCGCGGAACTCGAGTCGCTTCAGCTCGTGGTAGATCTCGCGCCAGCCGACGGCGGGATGTTCGCGCCGCCACCAGTCGCGCGACACGACGCCGTAGCGCGCGAGCCACTGCCGCGCGACGCGTTCAGCGAGGGTCTGCTCGTCGTGCTCGGGGCCGAGGGTGCCAATCGTGTGGACGAGCGACCAGCGTCCGCCCCAGGTCGACGGCTCCTCGCGCTCGGGGCGCCGCCACTTCGCGATGCGCCGCGGGTTGATGCGACGCTGCACGATCGGGCGCGACTCCGACGGCGTGAAGCCGGCGGGGAGCCAGCGCGTCGGATCGGGCTCGTTGGGGCGCTTGATCGGGAAACGCGGACGCCAGCGCAGCACGTCGCG
>JAEKKK010000072.1 GCA_019510405.1 Gemmatimonadota bacterium
ATGCTGAATCCCCTGCACAAGGGGCAGATGCGGTGGCGGAGTTGGATCAAGACGCAGCTGCTGTCGGCGTGGGGCGGCGGCGTGACGTTGCGAGGAGACGTCACGACGTACCGTCCATATCGCCGAACGCTGCGTCGGATGGCGGAGCCGGAACTCATACTGGTCGAAGTGGGCCACCTCGACGAGCATGGTGGGTGGTCAGGGAGATCCATTTCCTGGCGCAGGGTACTGCAGGAAGAGTTTCACTTCGTCGTTCTCCGGCGAGGCGTGTGAGACGCTTTCTGTCGCTGCTCTGGAACGGCCAGGCGCTGCGCCATCTGCCGTTCGCGCTGTCCAATCCGGCCGAGTCACCCGTTCGCCTCGAGCTGCATCGCCCGTCGTCGCGACCGAGAGACGTCAGTGACCAGCACGTTCCCGTGTCGATGCGGCCACTGATCCTTGGCGTGCGAGTCGACGAATCGTTCGGGGATCTGGTCGCGCGCGATTGCACGCTCGTCGTCACGGATCGTGTCACGGAGGAGCGGCTCGGCGAGATCCAGCTCACGCCCGGTGACAGCGTACCGCTGGGCGACGCGCGACTCCAGCTCTTCCGGACGACCGGTTCCCGCAACAGGACCGTGCCGCCGTTGACTCGCTGGTGGCGCTACGCGCTGTCCTGGGAGCACGCACGACGGGCACCCGCACGCGGCGATGGGCTCTGCATGAGCGCCTCGGACCTGCGGTGCCTGAACGTCTACTACATGTGGCCGCGCCCCGTCTTTCTCGTCGGCGTCGCAGCCGGCGATCGCTCGAACTTCTTTCCGATGGACCTCGTCGGCCGAGTCGACGCGGATCATTTCCTGCTGGCGCTGCGCGCGACGAGCCCCGCGATCGAGCTCATGGAGACGTCGCGTGTGATCGCGATGAGCGCTGCGCCCGCCGATCAACGGCGCGCGGTGTACGCGCTCGGCGCACATCACCGGAAATCGAGCGTGGATACGAGCGCGTTGCCGTTCGACGTGGGGCGCTCGGAGCGCCACGGCCTGCCTGTACTCCGCGGGGGCTTCACGCGCGAGCTGTCGGTGCAGCAGGTGCACCGATTCGGCTCACACGTGCTGTTCGACTGCCGCGTGGACGCGGAGCAGGGCACCACGCCGAGGCAGCTCGCGCACATCAGCGCGATGTACGCCGAGTGGCTGGCGCGACACCGCCGGCCGGTAGAGGAAGCGGACCCTGGGTGACAAAGGGGTCAGACATCTAAGGATGTCTGACCCCTGTCCTGCCGACCAACTGTCAATCGGCTTTCCGAAAGCTGTCAACCGACCGCCGCGCCGGCTCGGTCTGCCGCTCTCAGTGTCGATGCCCCGAGCGCGCGACGGATCTTGAGCAGGTGATGCCACGCATGCCCGACGGCGTGATCCTCGAGCATGAACTGGCAGGTGCGGGGGCCGTCGCCGTTGAGCGAGAGCCCCGCGGCAGTGTCGAGCTGCGCGTCGCTGAAGGCGCGGACCGCGGCGGCTGCGGCGGTGCTGTTCTTCTCCACGAGCGCGACCGCTTCCTCCTTGGTGCAGTCGGCGTGCTCGCGTGCGTGGTTCGCGTTGATCTCGTGCACCGCGTCCCACGTCACCCCTTCGACCGCCTGCCCCGCCGCGAGCTTCTGCGCGAGCTCGATCTCGATCGGGTACATCGTGCCGACGTGGTGCACGACGACGCCGACCGTGCGGCCGTCGTGCGGGATCTTCGTCTTCCACTGCTCGTCGTTGAGCGACCGCGCGAGCGCGGTCAGCTCGCGAACACCCTGCTCGAGCCGTGCGGCGAGAACTTCACTGCGATTGCCCATGGGAAACTCCGGAAAACGGGAACGCGGGGATACGGAAATGCGAAACGGCGTCTGGGTTCAAGCGGGTCTGACCCTTGAAACTGCACGGAAGATGGGGTCGGGCGGTTAGCCCGCTCTTCGCCGGCAGTTAGCCAGGGATTAGCTGGGCTAGCCGCCACGCTCGGGCCTGCGTTGCGAGACGATGATCGGTTGCACGACGCGCTGGCCGCTCGGGGAGATCCACACCTCGACGGCGAGCTCACCAGCCTGTCGCGGGACGAACAGGAAGTCCGCCGTCTGGCCCGGTCCCATCTCGATCTGCGCGAGCCCCGGCTTCTGCAGCGCGACGGGAAGGTCGGCGCCGTCCCGGGCGAGCGGCGTCCAGCGCTCGACGGTCGAGTCGCTGCCGAGTCGGAAGGTCAGCAGCTCGTCGCTGTGGATGCTGACGAGGCGGAGACGGTTCGTGTCGCCGACGAACATGCGGATCGGCTTCGCCACCCGCCGACCGTTCACGAGCGCGAAGGCGGGGCCGAACTTGTCGAACATCGGCACGCCGCCGCCGCCGCCGACGATCACGTGGTCGCGCGTCGTGTCGCGCGGACCATCGGTGATCACGATCGCGCCGTACATCCCCGAACCGATCTGGCGCAGTTCGTTCAGGTGCGAGTGATACGGGAACGTTCCGCTGCGCGGCGGGGTGAACTCGGCGGCGAACGAATCGCCGGGGGCGATGGGCGGAAAGATGTGCGCCCCGTCGCCACTGAAGTTCGGCACGCCGTCGGGATAGCTCTCGATCTCGAGCCCGTGCCAGTGCACGCCGGTGTACTCGTCCATCGCGTTCTTCACGAGGATCCGTACGGGCTCGCCACGCCGCAGCTCGAGTACCGGGCCAGGCACCTTGAGGTCGTCGGCCTTGGGCAGGGTGTCGCCCTTCTGGAGCGCGAACCCGTACGCCGTCTGAAAGCCGGCGAGCGCGTTGGGCAGCTTCAGCGCGACGAGCCGGATGGTGCGCCGCTGCACGACGGCCGGCGCGCGATACGACGACGACGGTGTGACGTGCAGTCCGATCACGAGCCCGTGCATGTCGTGCCGGCCTGGCGATTCGTGGTCGGCGTGATTCGCCGACATCGCATCGCCCGCCTGCTTCACGGTGTAGGCCTCCGGAGAGCCGTGCAGCGTCACGGCGGAGCCGACGTGCGACGCGAAGTGGCAGTGGAAGACCCAGTTGCCGGGCGTGGTCGGCACCCACGCGATGTTCATCGTCTTCCCGATCCGCAGCGTCTGCATGTTCTGCAGGAACTGCTCGGCGGGAGCGACCGCGCTGTCGCCACGCAGACTGCCGCGGCGCGTGACGCGGTAGTAGAAGCCGTGCAGATGCAGCGGGTGCTCGATCGCGGCGAGGTTGATGAAGCGCCAACGCACCGAGTCGCCCTGCGCGAGGGTGATGCGCTCGTTGTGCGGCCACGCCTTGCCGTTGAACACGAGCGCGCTCTCGAAGGCGCGGTCGGGATAATCGTGGAACCACTCGCTGATGACGAAGATCCGGTCGGTGGCCTTCGCGGGATCGGTGCCCGCCGAATCGACGACGAACGCGCCGTTGAGCTGCGAGTCGAGCCAGAGGCGGTCTTCGACGGTCGTCGCGCCCTTGAATGCGCCCCAGTAGGCGTACGTGCCGACGGCGTCGAGCCGGAAGGTGAGCTCGCGGGTGGCGCGCGCCGCGAGCTGCACGGTGTCGTCGTCCGCCTTCGACGTCTGGCGAAAGCCGCTGAACGTCAGCGCGGAATCCGACTGGTTACGCAAGGTGAGCCGCACCATCGTGCCGACGGGCGCGCGCAGCAGCGGCCCTGGCACCTGCGGCGTCTTCCCCGGCTCGGCCAGCGCGAGGATGCGCACGACGGGATCGTCCGCGCCCTCGGGTCGATAGCCCGCCTCGACGACGTCGAGCGCGAGGGTCAGGACGCCCTTGGCGAGGCGGCCGGCGGGAATGCGATTCTGATTGAAGTCCGCGATCGGCGCGCTGGCCACGGGTCGCGGCAGGGGAAGCCGCGGGGGTGGGGGCACGACCTGGTCCTGCAGCAGCGGAGCGGCGAGTGCCAGCATGGCATGCAGCGCAACGAACGGCATCGTTCGATTGTCCGGGGAGGTGGGGTGCCGAATGCTGGCTCTCGCAGGGAGAATGTCAACTGAGGGGATGCGGCGATGAGGGGATGAGGGGATGCGAAACGGCCCCGGGAAGCTTCTGCCTCCCGAGGCCGTCTTGTCCTCATCCCCGCATCCCCTCATGGAACTGCGCCCGTCCCCTGCTTGTTCAGCTGCACCGCGACGTCACCGCTGGCGTCGTTGAAGCGCAGGCGGATCGTCCAGGTGCCCGGGACGCCCGTGGCCGTGGTGAAGCTGCCGTTTTCGGCGAGCGACCGCTGGTAGACCTGTACCCCTTTGGCGTCGGTGACGAACACCGTCGCGTCGCCGATCAGCGCCGTCGGGGACTGCGCGACCGTCGCTGTGGTGCCGTCGATCTGCCACTGATAGGTGACCTGCTGGATCACCCCCAGCAGGTTGACCGCCTGGAAGTTGAAGCTGTTGCGCAGATTGACGACTTGCGGATCGAGCTCAGGAACGGGCTGGATTCGGGTGTCGCACGCGCCCGAGACTGAGATCGCGAGCCCCAGGGCGAGCGCAGTGGTGAGCCGATGGCGAGCGCGGTACACGGGAACCTCCAGTGAGAAGTTGCCGAGGCGGGCGCACGGTGGAGGCCGGTGCCCCCTCGATGTCGAGGACATCCATAGCACAGGCGAGGCCGAGCAGTCGTTGCACCGGGGGGAAGCCGGGCGCGGGGCGTCCTCGCCCCCTGGCGCGGGGGCGAATCCGCGGCGCGCGGCGGCCGTACAAACAGTTGCTCTCTCCGCGCCGGTGCCGGATATTTGGCCCCTGTCCAGCTTTTGCCCAGGGTGCGGCCGGAATCCACTGCGACTCCCCTCCGCCTCCTCCCGTCGCTCGTCGAGCTTCTCGCGGCCGTATGACCGACCCGAAGATCCCAGACATCGGCAAGTACCGCATCGTCGAGCTCGTCGGCGAGGGCGCGATGGGGGTCGTCTACAAGGCAACCGATTCGCTGCTCAATCGGACCGTCGCGGTCAAGGTCATGAACGACGCGATCGCCCGGCAGGAGGAGCTGCGTGCGCGCTTCCTGCGCGAGGCGCAGGCGGCGGCGTCGCTCCAGCATCCGAACGTCGTCAGCATCTACGACCTCGGCGAGGTGGACGGACACCTGTTCATCGCGATGGAGTACGTCCCGGGGGCGGACCTCGAGACGATCGAGCGCGACAAGGAAGCGTCGCTCGGCTTGCACGAGAAGCTCGACATCGTGATCGACGTGCTCACGGGGCTCTCGTTCGCGCACAAGCGCGGCATCGTACACCGCGACATCAAGCCGGCGAACATCCGCATCGCCGAGGACGGCCGCGCGAAGATCATGGACTTCGGCGTCGCGCACCTCGCGTCCTCCAAGCTGACGAGCACCGGTGCGTCACTCGGCACGCCGAGCTACATGGCGCCCGAGCAGATCACGGGCGGGAAGACGACGCCGGCGACGGACATCTTCGCCGTCGGCGCCGTGCTGTACGAGCTGCTCACCGGCGAGCTCCCCTTCGACGCGGCCTCGCTGCAGAACCTCTTCTTCAAGATCCTCACCGAGGAGGCGAAGCCGGTCCGCGAGCTCACCAGCGGACTGCCGACGGCGCTCGAGCGCATCGTGCAGAAGGCGATGATGAAGGATGCCGCGGCGCGCTATCAGAACGCGCTCGACATGGCGAACGACCTGAGCGCGGTGCGCGCCTCGTTGAGCGGACCGGCGCATCCGTCGTCGGTCTCGCTGAGCGCGACGGTGGAGCACGCGATCCGCCAGTCGGAGAGGACGGCGGCGATCAAGACGAAGCGCCGCGAGCTCGCAGGGGCGGGGGTGCTCGTGGGCGTGGCGATTCTCGTGCTGGCCGGCACGCAGCTCTCGCGGATGCGCAAGTCGGACGACGGCGACGCCGAGCGGCACGACTCGACGACCGTGACGGCATCGGGCGGCGAGCGGACGCCGACCGAAGGCGCGGCGTCGACCACGCCGGCGCCGGCGCCGACTCCCGCGCCGCAGTCGCCGGCGATCAGCGCGCCCACTCCGGCGACGAGTGCTCCGTCGAGCGCCTCATCCGCGCGCGAGACGAGCGCCGCCGCGGCGCGTGCCCGCCGCGCCGACAGCCTCGCGCGCGTGGCGGAGGCGCGCGCGCAGCAGCAGCGGACGTCGAAGCCCGCCGCGCCGGAGCGCACGACCCGCGCGCCCGTGTCGCCGCCCACCATTCCGGGGCCGCAGCCGAAGAGCGTGCCGGAGACGAAGGTGACGCCGCAGCCGGTGACGCCTCCCGTCGCGCTCCCGCCGCCGTCGGTGCAGCAGGCGACGACCACGCCTCCGCGTGCGGTGCCATCGGCGCCGGTGATGGCGAACCAGCCGACGGAGACTCCCGTCGCGGCGCCGCCCCCCGCTCCCGCCACGGCGGCCGACGTCGCGCCGGTGTTCGAGTCGTACGCGCGCGCGATCGAAGCGCGCGACATCGCCGCGATCCGGCGCGTGTATCCGGCGTTGACGGCCTCCCAGCAGCACGGCTTCGAGCAGTTCTTCGAGGCGGCGCGCAAAGTGGACGTCACCTTCCGCGTCGCGAGCGTGGAAGGCTCGGCGACGACGACGGAAGCCCGGGTGAACGGGACCTACGAGTACGAGAGCTCGACGGGCCGCGTCGAGCGGCAACCGGTGAGCTTCGTCGCCACGCTCCGGCGGGATGGGAGCACGTGGAGGCTGGTGTCGGTGCGGTGAAGGCGGTGAGTTGGTGAGTTGGTGAGTTGGTGAGTTGGTGAGTTGGTGAACCGGCCTCGGGACGCTTCGGCGTGCCGGGGCCGTTCGGCATTTCCGGCGTCGTCGCGCAAGAGATTTCGCGCGGAGGCGCGGAGTGGTGCCTTGATGCAGCCCACCTGTCGCCACGGCCCGCGGAGGCGCGGAGTCGGCCGGAGAGATCTTTCCCCCGGACCATCAAATCACTGTTGGGATTGTGGATGGAGAGGAGCGGTGCGCGGTGCGTCGATAGCGACCCGGAAAGCAGTCCTCCGCGCCTCCGCGAGCCTCCGCGCCTCCGCGTGAAACTGCGGTGCGGCGATGCCTGACTGCAAAGTGCAGATCCCTCGACTCGCTGCGCTCGCTCGGGATGACAGAGGGGTCGCTGCGCTCGCTCGGGATGACAGGACGGGCCGTTCCTCATCCCGCATCGCCGCATCCCCTCATCCCCGCACGATCACGTCCCGATGATCGCCATCAGGAATCCGTCGTAGCTCTTCCCGCCCACCGTCTGGATCGCCGTGGCGGAGATCGTCGGCTGGGTCGCCAGCCATTCCGTCATGCGACGGATACCCTGGATGTCCTCGTTGTCGCTCTTCGCATCGGCGACCTTGCCGTCGCGCACGACGTTGTCGATGATGACGACCGTGCCCGGGTGCGACAGTGGCATGATCGCCTTGAAGTAGACGTCGCTGCTCGCCTTGTCGGCGTCGACGAAGATGAAGTCGAACGGCTCGACGGAGCCGGTCATCGCGTCGAGCAGGTCGGCCGCTCGGCCGACGCGCACCTCGACGCGGTCGCTCATGCCGGCGTGCGCGAGGTTCCGTCGCGCGACCTCGGCGTGATGCAGGTCGAGCTCGAGCGTGATGAGGTGGCCGCCCGGCTCCAGCGCGCGCGCCAGCCAGATCGTGCTGTAGCCGCCGAGCGTACCGATCTCGAGAATGCGCCGCGCGCCGCACGCGCGGGCGAGCAGATGGAGCAGCTTCCCCTGCGGCGGCGTCACCGCGATCGGCGGAAGATTCTCGGCGATGTTGGTCTCCAGCGTCGCCCGCATCACGTCGTCGGTGGGCAGGAGATGCTGTTCGAAGTAGTCGTCGACCTCCGACCAGACTTGCTCGGGCATGCGTGGTATGGAGTGAGTGGTGGTCAGTGCGGCAGCCGATGGCGCAGCAGGCCGTACGTGAAGGTGCCGAGCATCGCGCTGCCGATCACGACGGCGATCACGCCGACGCCGCTGCCGAGCAGTGCGAACAACGGACCGGGGCACGCGCCGGTGAGCGCCCAGCCGAGCCCGAAGATCGTGCCGCCGACGGCGTAGCGCACCCCCTTGCCGAGCTGCTTGGGCGGGATCGCGATCGGGTCGCCGCCGAGGGTGCGGCGCCAACGCCGCTTGAGGAGCTGGACGCCGATCGTCGCCGTGGGGAGCGCGGTGGCGAACACGCCGAACATGTGAAAGCCCTGGAAGCGGAACATCTCCTGGATGCGGAACCAGGAGATCACCTCGGACTTCACGAGCACGATGCCGAACGCGACGCCGACGAGGAGGTAGACCCACAGCCCGGGTGCGTGTGGTCCGCGCGACGGTGCCGCGCTGAACATCTCGCCGGAGGGGCGCGCCTCGCGCTCGCGTGTCGGTGCGGTGCCCGTCATCTGAGCCCACTCAGCGCGAGCGGCACGAGGAAGAAGGTGCCGAGCAGCCCGCCGGCGAAGAACGCGGCGAGGGCGATGAACGACGGCACCTCGAGATTCGCCACGCCGCTGATCCCGTGGCCCGACGTGCAGCCGCCGGCATACGCCGTCCCGAACCCGACGAGGAATCCGCCACCGACGAGTGCGAGCAACCCGCCTGGCGTCGCGAGCATGTGCCACGAGAACAGCTCGCGCGGCACGAGCCCGGTGAAGTCGTGGATGCCAAGCGCGCTGAGCGTCGCGCGCGTCGACGCGGCGATCCTGACCGGCTCCGGGTTGCGGAAGACGACGCCGGCGAGGATGCCGCCGATGACGATGCCTACGACGAACGCGAGGTTCCAGCCGCCCTCGCGTCGCCAGTCGTAGCCGAAGTACGGGATGCGGCGCGGCTGGATCGCGGCGCAGAGGTGGCGCAGGTTGCTCGACACGCCGAACAGGCGGTTGCCGAGCCAGAGCAGGAAGGGCGCGAAC
>JAEKKK010000073.1 GCA_019510405.1 Gemmatimonadota bacterium
CTGGGGTCAGATACCAAAGGTGTCTGACCCCTCTGTGGTACCTCTTTGTCGTAGCCCAGACCGATGACTCCGATCTTCTAACGAGGCGAAGAACGCGCGTCCTCGCGCGCGCTCAGCCGCCCATCGCGCCCGACCCGCGCCGCGCTCTCCGGAAAATCCAGTCGTCCCAGCGAGTCCACCAGCGCTGCCGCGCGCGCATGTGCGTCGCGTCGTAGCACGCCGGGTGCGAGTTGCATCGTCGGTCGTAGCTCCGCGACCGACGCGCGCCCCGTGCGATCGATCGTCGCGCACAGCACCGCGCCGCGATTGGCCGGCTCACGCAATCGGAACGGCCCGTACGTCAGTGTGTTTCCCAGCGAGTACGCGATGAGCGCACCGCGATCGCGCCACTCGACCGCGCGCAGCACGTGCGGGCCATGGCCGACGACGAGCGCAGCCCCGCCCCGCACCGCGGCCTCGGCGAACGCCACCGGATTGCCGCGATCGATCCCGAGATAGCGCTCCGGCGCGTCGATCGTGCGCTGCGCGTCGCGACCTTCGGCGCCGAGATGCATCGTCACGACCACCGCCGGATAGCGCGCCGTCGCACGCTCCACGTGCCGGCGCACCGCGGCCGTGTCGCGCGCGTCCGGCGTCGAGTCCGACGTGTAGAATCCGAGCACGCCGATCGTGTCCCCCGCGGGCGTCGCGACCGCCGTGGCGATCGTGTCCGCGCCGGTCACCATCACACCAGCCCGCGCGAGTGCGGCGATCGTGCTGTCGCGCCCTGCGCTGCCCGCGTCGCGGGCGTGGTTGTTGGCGATGTTGCCCACGACCGCATGTCCGAGCGATCGCAGCGCCGACGCGCTCGACATCGGCGCACGAAACGCGAAGCAGTTCTTCGATCGCGCCCCACACTTCAGCGGCGTCGCTCCCTCGCCGATCGCCGACTCCACGTTCACCAGCACCATCTGCGCGTCAGCGACGAGCGGCCGAAGCGGCCGGACGAGCGCCGCCGGCTCGTCGCTCTGATGGAACCGCGTGCGCAGCCGCTCCGACGCCACGCGCAGCCACGCCGTGTCTAGGTTCGTGCCGAGGGTGACGTCGCCCGCCGCGCACACCTTCAGCGGTGCGTGCAGCGCGCGCAAAGGAATGGTGTCGAGCCGCGATGCGGGCAGGACGCGCGCAGGCGCGACCCGCGTGCGCGCCGCCGAGTCGGGCGGCGCACTGTCCCGCCGCGCCGCGGGTGGCGGTGTCCGCTCCGGGACGGGTGTCGGCGCGGGAGCAGGAGCGCGCGAGGGCGAGCCGCACGCGCCGGCGCCGAGCGCCGCGAGGATTCCCACCCTGATGCGAATGCGCCGCGTCGTCTGCATCGCCCAAGCTCGTCCGCGCGGGACGGGTTCGTCAATCCATTGGCGCGCTCGTCGCACTAGCTTTCGGCATGCGCATCGAACTGGGGAGCCTCTCCGAGCTCCACGCCGCCGGCACGCGGCGCGACTTCCTCCGCCTCATCGGCCTGGGCGGCGCGCTCGTACTCCTGCCGGGCTTCGTGTCGGCGTGCGGCTCGGACGACGTCACCGGAATCCCCGCCAGCGGCGAGCCCTTCGTGATCGATTTCTCCGACGGCGACCCCGCGATCCTGCAGCTCGCCTTCGTCCTCGAGCAGCTCGAGGCCGACTTCTACGGCCGCGTCGTCGACGCCTTCGCGCAGTCGAACTTCACCACCACGGAGCAGGCGCTGCTGACGGATATCCGGAACCACGAGGCCATCCACCGCGCGTTCCTCCAGGCCACGCTCGGAACCAGCGTCGCGATCGAGGTCACGCCGGCCTACTCTGGCCTCGCCTTCAACGACCGCGCCAAGGTTCTTGCGTTCGCGACGCAGGTCGAGGATCTCGGAATCACCATGTACAACGGCTCCGCGCAGTACGTCGCGAGCAGCGCCACGCTCACCGTGCTCGCCAAGATCGCCGCGGTCGAAGGCCGCCACGCCTCCGCCATCGGCGACCTGCTCACGCCGCGCACCGGCAGCTTCGCACCTCGCGCCACCGACGGCCTCTCGGCGCCGGCGACGGTCGGCGCCGCCCTGCAGGAGAACGTCGTCGACAAGATCGGCATGCTGAATCTGCCCGCCATCTTCCTCGGTGGTCCGACGACCAATGGCTGACCTGCACAGCGCGCGCTCCGCGATGACGCCCGCGACGATGGGCCGCGCCTCCGCCGGACCAACCGACGTGCTCGCCGCGCTTCAACTCCTGCTCCAGATCGAGTATCTCCAGTCGGCGCTCTACACGCGCGCGCTGACGGCGACGGACCTGGTGCCCACCACCGATGCGCAGGTCTATAGCACCCTCGCCAACCACAGCGACCAGCAGCTGGTCCTCATCACGACCGCGATCACGACGCGCACCGCACTGCCCGCGCCGAGCCCCGTCTTCGATTTCACGGTGAAGGGCGCCTTCCCCGGGTTCGCCTTTGCCGCGGGTCAGTACCCCGCGCTGCAGATGCTTTCCCAGATCGTCGAAGATCTCGGCGTGCGCGCCTATCTCGGCCAGCTCGGCGCGCTCGCCGGCGACAAGGCCGCGCTCAACACCGCGGTCGCCATCCTCACGGTGAAAGGGCGAAATGCGTCCGAGGTGCGGCGCCTTCGCGGCACCCAGGGATGGATCACCGGCAGCAGCCGCGGCGACCTGCCCGCCTTCGCCCAGGCCGTCTACGACGGAGAAGAGAACGTGCAGCAGGGCGCGGTGAACGTCGCGTCCCTAGCCGGCCAGTTCGGCGCCACCGCCGGTGCGACCCAGGCGTTCGACGAGCCGCTCACGAGCGCGCAGGTCACCGCGATCCTCGCGCTGTTCGCGAGCTAGCCATTCCCGCTACTGCGGGCGCGAGCTCCCCCCGTCCACCACGTAGCGCCACGATCCGTCGCGCTGCTTCTTCCAGATGGTCAGGTACTTCGAGAAGCGCTGCATCTGCGCGCCGTCCTCGCGTATGCCGGTGAACACGGCGTTCCCCACCGTGAACCCGAGATCGCCCGACGCCGCGACCTCGCCGTGGACGGGATGCCAGATCAGCGTGTTCTTCTCCGTCGGCGGACCGAACGACTCGCTGATCGCATGCGGGCCGCTGATGAACTCTCCCGGCCCCGAGAAGATCTGCGCGTCGCCCGCCGCATAGCGCCCGAACGCTTCGCCCGCACCGAACTTCGTCGCGTCGCTGGAGAAATCGGCGTCGGCTGCCCGGATGGCTTCGAGCGCGCCCGTCCTTCTCGCCATGGGGACGTCGGACATCGCCGCCGAAGCGGCCTCCTGCGGCAGCGTCAGCGCCGTCGGCGGTGCTCCGTACGTCTCGGCGTAGGCCGCGATGCGCCACCCGACCGGCAGATGTCGCCAGTACGCGATGTAGCGGTCGACGCGGATCGCCGGCGCGCCGGCGGCTGCCGTGCTCAGGATCGTGTAGCCGTAGCTGTAGCCGCTCTGCCCGTCGCGGCTCGTCTCTGCACGCACGGGCTGCCAACGGATCGTGAACGGCGTCGCAATCGATTCCGCCGCCGCGATCGCCTTGGCGGCGCCGCGCCCGCGGATGATCGGCATCCCGCCGCGCAGATAGACGACGTCGTCCGCGAAGCTCGAGGCAAGCCCGTCCGGCATCCCCAGTCGCGCCACCGAATCTCCGCGGGACAGATCGGCTCGCAGTAGCTCGTCGTGCGCCGCCTCCGAGTCCGATAGCGGCTCCAGCAGCGCCGCGCCGACGAACGACGCGCCCGGCGACGCGCCGTGATGGCACGCCGCCGCTGCTATAGCCGTCATCAGGAGGACCGGAATTCGTCGCACGCCCACGCTCCATCGCGCCGGGTGATCGCGGGCCGGACGACCCCGCTCCCTGACACTATAGCTCGAACCCGGGCGGCGCCACTCCGGTCATAGTCCATCAGGCAGTCTGATCGCTGGGGGAAGCTCCTGACACGGCGGGGAGTTTTCCCGCCTCCAGTCCCGGACTCCGCCCGACGGACTCGGGCTGCCGAAACGGCGACTTTTGTCTCCGGATGCCCGACCGGAGACGCCGTATGACTTCGCTTGCCAGTGGACTCGCGCTCGCCGCGCTCGCCGCGACCGCGGCCGTCGCCCCCGTCGCCCGGGCGCAGCAGTCGTCGCTGCCCTTCGCCGTCGGCGAGCGCCTCGAGTACGTCGGCAGGGTGCGCGGGATCTCCGGTCGCGGCACCATGTGGGTGGATGGACCCGTGCTCGTGCGCGGCGTCTCCACCTATGAGCTGCACTTCGACTTCAAGGCTCGGGTCGGCCCCATGTCGGTGACGCAGCGGACGGTCTCCTGGCTCGACCCCGAGCGCATGGCCGTGATGCGGTTCGCCAAGCATGAGCGCCGCATCCTCGCGCGCCGCGACGAGGACGTCGAGCTCTTCCCCAGCGAGCGCCGGTGGCGCGCCAAAGACGGCCAGACCGGCGAGAGCCCCACCGACGCTCCGCTGGACGAGCTGTCCTTCATCTACTTCATCCGCACGCTGCCCCTCGGGTCGGACTCGACCCTCAGCTTCTCGCGCCACTTCGACGCGCAGCGGAGCCCCACGACGGTCCGGGTGCTCGGCCACGAGGAGGTCACGACGGCGGCCGGCAGCATCGGCACCACCGTGGTCGAGATGCGCGTGCGCGACCCGGAGCACTACCGCGGTGAGGGCACGATCCGCTTCTCGATCTCCGACGATCGCTGCCGGATCCCGGTCCGCATCGAGAGCACGATCCCCGACGCCGGCACCGTCGTGCTCACCCTCGCCAGCGCTGCTGGCGACTCCCTCTGCTCCGGGCGTCTCGCCTGGCGGTGATCGCCCTGTCGGGGAAATCCCCGACCGGAGCGGGCCGAATCACCCAGAACGTTCCGCAAATCGCCTCACGGAAGCACCGCCGCGGAAAATCGATCTTGGAGCCACGAAAAGCGCATCACGCAGACTCCCCGAAGTCGGAAGCCAGGAGACCGACAATGAGAACCAATATCAAATCCACGCTGCTCGCTCTCGCGATCCTCGTCCCCGCCTCGGGCGCCTGGTCGGTCGCCAACGAGCAGCTGGTGCTGCAGCCGCAGAGCCGCCTCTGGATCGATGGCACTTCGACGATCCGCTCCTTCACCTGCAAGGCGCTCGAGGTCAACGCGGTCGTCGAGGCGAGTGGCCCGAACGCGATTCCGGCGCTGTTCACCGGCGAGAAGGGCGTGAAGGCAGTGCAGGTCACGGTGCCCGCCGAGCGCCTCGACTGCGGCAACGGCAAGATGAACGACCACATGCGGAACGCGCTGAAGGTCACCGAGAGTCCCACCATCACGTTCAACCTCACCACCTACGACGTCGCGAAGAACGCCGACGGCATCGCCGGTACGATCAACGGGACGCTGGATCTGGGCGGCGTGAAGAAGCCGATCGCCCTCCAGGCAACCGGGACCTCGGAAGGCGGCGTGCTCCACGTGACCGGCGTCTACGACCTCAAGATGACCGACTACGGCCTGAAGCCCCCCTCGTTGATGTTCGGCCGGATCAAGGTCGGTGAGACCGTGAAGGTCGGCTTCGACCTGCTGCTCAAGAGCTGATACACAACACTCCCTCCTCTCCATCGAGGATACTACCATGACCGCCACTCGATTCTTCCTCGTCGCCGCTGCCCTTGCGGCTGCAACACCCGCTCTCGCGCAGCAGGCCGCCACGGTCACCGTCGCCACCACCGACACGGCCGGTCGCGCCGCTCCGGCGATGGCCACGCTTCCCGACACGCAGCCCACCAAGGCGAAGGCGCAGTCCAGAGTGCCGCGCTACATCGCCGCTCCGATCGAGATCCAGCACATGCGCGCTCCGGACCAGCGCGGCATCAACGTGTTCGAGTCGCCGAAGGAAGCCGGCGCCGCCTACACCGGATTCAAGCTCGCGATCGGCGGTGCCTTCGCCCAGCAGTTCCAGAACCTGACGCACGAGAACGCGGCCCTGCTCAAGTCCGGCAAGGACGCTGCCGGTAAGGACGTGAACCTCAACGCCCTCATCCCGATCGGCTCCGGCTTCAACAATGCCACGGCGAACATCTACTTCAACGCGCAGCTCGCCCGCGGCATCCGCGTCGCCGTCGAGACCTACGCCTCGGCGCGCCACCACCAGGAGAGCTGGATCAAGGACGGCTACTTCCTGATCGACGGCTCCCCGATCGAGAACGCGCTGCTCGACAAGATCATGGAAGTCGCCACCCTCAAGGTCGGACACTTCGAGATCAACTACGGCGACCAGCACTTCCGCCGCAGCGACAACGGTCAGGCCCTGTACAACCCGTTCGTCGGCAACTTCATCATCGACGCCTTCACCACCGAGATCGGCGCGGAAGCGTACCTGCGGAAGGACGGCTACATCGGTATGCTCGGGATGACTGGTGGCGAGGTGCACGGTCAGGTCACCGCTCCGGGACAGCGCGGCCCCGGTTACCTCGCCAAGGTCGGATTCGACAAGCAGCTCGGCAGCGACGTCCGGGTGCGCCTCACCGGCTCCATGTACAAGAAGGATCGCTCGGCCAACAACACGCTCACGAGTGGAGACCGCGCCGGCAGCCGCTACTACGACGTGCTCGAGAACGTGACCTCGACCGAGACGGCCAACGCCTGGTCCGGCGCGGTGCAGTCGGGGATGAAGAACATGGTTACCGCCTTCGTGGCCAACCCCTTCGTGAAGGTCGGTGGCGCAGAGTTCTTCGGAAACGTCGAGACCATGACGGGCGCCGCGTCGAACGAGGTCCAGCGTCGGACGCTCCGCCAGCTGGTCGGCGAAGGGCTCTACCGCTTCGCCGGCAACAAGCTCTACGTCGGCGGCCGGTACAACACGGTCAACGGCCAGCTCGCCGGGATCAGGAACGACATCACCGTCAAGCGCTCGCAGGTTGGTGGCGGCTGGTTCGTCACCCCGAACGTGCTCTCGAAGATCGAGTTCGTCCGGCAGAACTACGAGGCCTTCCCCACCAGCGACATCCGCGCCGGTGGCAAGTTCCAGGGATTCATGGTCGAGGGCGTCGTCGCCTTCTGACGACGGGACGTGAAAGCGAGAGGGGCGCCGAATGGAGCCCCTCTTTCTTTTTTGGCCGACACCGTCATTTGGCGGGGGGACAGGTAACCAATGTAACGATCTACAGGCAGAGCCCGGTAACACTGGAGCAACTGGCTCGTCCCTGGGTAGATTACCCATCACGCCGGCATGCACCGGCCGTAACCGAGTTGAGTTTTCTGCAGACAGTATTGAAGTCACAACCCGCCAGGAAACGGCGGCGCTCCCGGCGAGGTGGAGGGAGCGGCAGCAATCCGCAGCTGACGTCGTCATCGACCAGCCGGACCGCCTACGCTGAAACGAAGCGTTGGCTCATCGCGAGGCACGGTTCCGTCTGTGCCTACTGCGGTCATCGCGTCCCCGAGTCGACTATCACGCTCGACCACGTCACTCCGCGCCGCGGGCAGAGCGCCTACGATCGCCGCGATAACCTCGTCCTCGCCTGCCAGCCGTGCAACGGCGCCAAGGCGGACATGCCGATTCTCTCGTTCCTGCTTCGCAAGCGTGAGCGAGCGGCCATCCTCATGCGCCATGGAGCGCATCTCAGCCCGATGCTCGTCGACCTCGTCCGGGGTCTGGCAGGCGAAACTGGCGAGGTGCCCCCGCGCGTGAAGGAGCGGTTCGACGACCTGTTCTTCGAGGACGGCGAATCGCCGTACCACGAGTCGCCCTACCGCGACTGACCGGATCGGCTCCAGACCGCGTCGCGGCTGCGGGTCACCCCGCCGCGACGCGGCGCAGCGCGCGCTGACGTGACTTCTCCTTCGTCCCGCAGACCTCCATCTGGCACCAGCGCCGTAGACCGTTCCGGCTGCGGTCCACGTACATCCAGCCGCAGTCCTCGCCCCCGCACTCGCGGATCTGCGCAGACTCGTCGGAAGCGAGCAGCTCTCCCGCCGCGCGCAGCACCGGCCAGAGCACGCTGTCCAGACGCTCGCCCGCATCGCGCCAGCTCCACCGCAGGGCTCCGGGGCCGCTATCGCCGATGGCCCGCGGCGCCAGCTCGAGCTGCCCCAGCGCCGCCGACAACGATGCGTTCACCTCGGCGAATTCGCGCACGGTGCTCACGGCCTTCCCCTCCGCCGCCGCCACGAAGAGCTGTCGCAGCTGCCACCGCAGGGCGATGGCATCGCGATGCGCGCGCTCGGCCAGGCGCGGGTGCTCGACGGCGCGCGCACGGAGCCGCGCGCCCTGACGCGCGTTCACCAGCCCCGCGCCCTCCGCCCAGCGCGTCAGCCGGTCATAGTCGGTGAGCCGATCTTCCACCTGGCCGCGCGCCGTCCAGTCGACCGTGTTGACCAGGTCGATCGACGGATCCCCGCCCACGTACTTGAACGGCAGGGCCGGCGCGAGGGTGAGCGACGCAGGGACGGTCGGCATGTGCGCAAGCTAGCACCAGTATTCGCGCCTTGACAGGTGCACCCGGCGGCCCATACTGTGCACCAGTATTCGAGCATAAACCGGTGCCACTGGAGGCCCATGGTCGCACGAACCTGGTGGGGAGCCACCCGAGCCGACGACGCGGCGGATTACCTCGACTACCTTCGCAGGACGGGACTGGCAGAGTACGCGCGCATCCCCGGCCATCGGAGCACGCTCACCCTGCGACGGATCGATCGCGGGCGCGCCGAGTTCCTCATCATCACGCTCTGGGACTCGATGGACGACGTGCGCCAGTTCGCCGGTGACGATCCGGAGCGCGCCGTGTTCTATCCGGAAGACGATCGCTATCTCGTCGCGCGTGACGACCACGTCACGCA
>JAEKKK010000074.1 GCA_019510405.1 Gemmatimonadota bacterium
AGACGATGCAGAGCTACTTCGAGAACTTCATCAAGTCGTTCAACCCGAACGGTGCGGGCCTGCCGAACTGGCCCGCGGGCAATCCGGACGCGAGCGGGCAGGTGCAGCGCATCCGGATCGACGTCGACACGCGCGCCGAAGCGGAGCCGCGCGCGCGGTATCTGTTGCAGGACCAGATCTACTCGGCGGAGCGGTAGTCGCCGGGCCACCGACTCTGACCCCGCGGTGACCCCGCGGGGTCAGAGTCGGTGGGGTCAGAGTCAGACTGGGCTACCTCCTACGGCAATGGGGTCAGACGCCTTCGGTATCTGACCCCAGCGTCTGGCCCCAGTGGGCGCCGGCGGGGCGGGTGGAATATGTATCGGTACCGATATATATTCCGGCATGTCTCCCAGATCAGCAGTTACGGCGCGCGCGGTGCCGCGCGCTTCGGACGACGCCACGCGGCGCGTCATGGACGCCCTGCGCCGGATCGTGCGCGGCCTCAGCGCGTCGGCGCGCGTCCTGCCCGGCGGCTCCAGCGTGAGCGGGGCGCAGCTCTTCGTCCTGCGCCAGATCGACGCGAAGCCCGGGCTCTCCATCGGCGAGCTCGCCGCGCGCACCCTCGCCGGCCAGAGCACCGTCTCCGAGGTCGTGACGCGGCTGGTCGACCGGCGGCTCGTCGCACGGCGGGCGAGCGCGACGGACGCACGCCAGAGCGAGCTCACGCTCACGGCGAGCGGACGCCGCGCGATCGCGTCCGTGGAGGCGACGACGCAGGAGCGGCTGGCCGGCGCGCTGGCACAGCTGCGCGCCGACGAGCGCGAGATCCTTGCGACCGCGCTCGAGTCGTGGGTCGCCGCGGCATACCTGGCCGACGAGGCGCCGGCCATGTTTCTGGAAGACAAGCCGGGAGACGCTGCGGACACGAGGAGACCGCGCAGCGCGACCAAGACCACCCGACGGACGACCGGCGCATGAGCGACGAGCAAGAAACAGAGATCCTCGCTCCGCGCGATGGCGAGCCGGAAGCTCAGGTCCGCCTCCCACGCGACTACGAACCGGTCGATCACCGCACGATCGTGCTCGCCGGATTGGCCGTCGTCCTCGCCGTGGCCGCGGCCCTCGCCGCACAACTCCTCACCCGTCTCATCGGCGCCGTCACGAGCCTCACCTACCACGGGCAGCTCGTCTGGCACCTCGTGTCTCCCGCCGGCAGCCACCGGCCCGCGGCCGTGCTGCTGCTCATTCCCGTCGCCGGCGCGCTCGTCGTCGGGCTGATGGCCCGCTACGGATCGGCGGCGATCCGCGGTCACGGCATCCCCGAGGTGATGGAGCGCGTGCTGTTCGGCGAGAGCCGCATCCCGGCGCGCGTCCTCTTCCTCAAGCCGCTCTCCGCGGCGATCGCCATCGGCACCGGGGGACCGTTCGGCGCCGAAGGGCCGATCATCGCGACGGGTGGCGCGCTCGGCTCGTTGAGCGGACAGTTCCTGCGCGTCACGAACGACGAGCGGAAGATCCTGCTCGCCGCCGGTGCCGCGGCGGGCATGGCCGCGACGTTCGGCAGCCCGGTCAGCGCCGTGCTCCTCGCCGTCGAGCTGCTGCTGTTCGAGTACCGTCCGCGCTCGCTCATCCCCGTCGCGCTCGCGGCGGCGGTCGCCGCCGCGGTGCGCGCGACGTTCGAGGGGACGGCCCCCGTGTTCGCCATGCCGATCGTCACGCAACCGACGGTCGAAGCGCTCGGCATGTACGCGGCGATCGGCGTCGTCATCGGTGCGGTCGCGGCCGGAATCACGCGCTCGACCTACGCGATCGAAGACTGGTTCGAGCGGCTCGGTCACAAGCTGCACATCCACTGGATGTGGTGGCCCGCCTTCGGCGCGGTCGTGGTCGGCCTCATCGGATTGATCGAGCCGCGCACCCTGGGCGTCGGTTACAACAACATCAGCGACGCCCTCTCGGGGAACGTCGCCGGCCAGGCGCTGCTCGTCCTGGTGATCCTCAAGTTCCTCTCGTGGGCGGTGTACCTCGGCAGCGGCACGTCGGGAGGCACGCTCGCGCCACTGTTCACGATCGGCAGCGGACTGGGCGCGCTGCTCGGCGTCGGGATCGCCCGCGTGGCACCGTCGCTCCACGTGGACGGACACGTCGCGGCGCTCGTCGGCATGGCGGCGATCTTCGCCGGTGCGTCGCATGCCCTGCTCGCGTCGGTGGTGTTCGCGTTCGAGACGACCCGCCAGCCGCTCGGGTTGTTGCCGATGCTCGCCGGCTGTGCGGCGGCGTATCTCGTCGCCCTCCTCGTGAACCGACACTCCATCATGACGGAGAAACTCGCGCGCCGCGGTGCCATCGTGCGGCCGGAGTACGCGGTGGATCACCTCGCGCAGGTGCTCGTCCGCGATGTGGGGCTGCGCGAGGTCGTCTCGCTGCGCGCCGACGACGAGCTGGGCGCGGTGCGCCGCTGGCTCGTCGGTGGAGCGGCCGGCGCGTCGCACCAGGGATTCCCCGTGCTCGACGCGCGGGATCGGCTGGTCGGTGTCGTGACGCGGCGCGACCTGCTCGACGAAGCGAAGGCGAACACGCTCCCCCTGCGCGCCGTCCTGCGCCGGCCGCCCGTCGTGGTGTACGAGGACAGCTCGCTGCGCGACGCGGCCGACCAGATGGTGATCGAGCGCGTGGGACGACTGCCCGTGGTGCGGCGCGACGCGGTGCGCACCGTGGTGGGGATCATCTCGCGGAGCGATCTCCTCTCCGCGCACGCACCGCGACTGGAGGCGGCGCATCGCGCCCGCGTGACGCGCTCGATCTGGCGCCCGCTCGAGCCCGCGCAGCCGGCGGGTGACTGAAAGTGCAGATCCCTCGACGTCGCTCGGGATGACAGCGGACCGCGCGGCGGCGCGGCAACTCGTGCTCCGGCACGGCTGGAACGCCGTCGCGTATCAGATCCTCAATCCGGGGATGCGCCTCTGGTTCGCGCCGGCCCGCGACGTCGTCGCGGGCTTTGCGACGTATGCGCACGTGCGCGTCGTCGCCGGTGCGCCGGTGTGCGCGCCGGAGCGGCTCGACACCGCCGCGACCGAGCTCGACGCGGAAGCGGCGCGTCGCGGCGAACGCGTGCTCTATTTCGGCGCGGGAGAGCGCCTCGAGCAGGTGTACCTGGCGCGCCGCGACCACTGTCTCGTCCCGCTCGGGGCCCAACCGGTGTGGGAACCGGCGGCGTGGCCCGCGATCGTACAGCGCAAGGCGTCGCTTCGCGCGCAGCTCAACCGCGCGCGCAACAAGGGCGTGCGCGTGGAGGAGTGGTCTCCGGCGCGCGCGCACGACTCGCCCACGCTGCACGCCGTGCTCGCCGAGTGGCTGCACACGCGCGGGCTCCCGCCGCTCGGCTTTCTCGTCACGCCCGACCTGCTGGGTGATCTCGCCGACCGCCGAGTGTTCGTCGCGTCGCGTGGCGAAGAGGTCGTCGCGTTCCTGATCGGCACGCCCGTGCCGGCGCGCAACGGGTGGCTGGTGGAGGAGTGGCCGCGCCGGCGCGCCGCGCCGAACGGCACGACCCACCTGCTGGTGGACGCGGCGATGCGCGCCTTCGCGGCGGAGGGCGCGCAGTACGTCACCCTCGGGCTCGCGCCGCTGGCGGAGCGCGCGGGCAGTGACCTGCGCGGACAGCCGATGTGGCTGCGCGTCATGCTCCGCTGGGTGCGCGCCCATGGCCGGCGGTTCTACAACTTCCGCGGGCTCGAGGCGTTCAAGGCGAGCCTCCAGCCGATGCGGTGGGAGCCGGTGTACGCGATCGCGCCGGCGGGGCACATCACGCCGGGGATGCTGCGCGCCGTGGCGGGAGTGTTCAGCAACGGCGCGCCGGAGCTGCTCGTCGCACGCGCGCTGGCCGCCGCTGCGCGCGACGAGTTGCGCCGCCTCCGGCGGAGGGTCGGGGCGCTGTTCGGGTGAGTGCGTAAGGGAAATCAGCGCGCGCCCGCGGCGATTACCCGCTATTCCCGGCCGGCCGATCATGCCACGTTCACCGAACCGATCCCTTCCAGGGGTTGCCGCACGGCTCTTGCCCTGCCAGGGCTCGGCTCGGTGACCTGCACTCCGCATCGTCGCCATTCACGCCCGACGCGAGCGACCATGATCTCCGGCGTCCATCTCCATCTGCTGGTCAATCACGCACCGGTTTTCGGCTCCATCTTCGCCCTGGTGCTGCTCCTGGCGTCGTTCATCTGGGCCCCCGACGCCCTGCGCCGCGCTGCGCTGGTCGCGCTGATCTTCACGGCGCTCGCCGCGGTCGTCGCGGACCTGAGCGGCGATCCGGCGGAGGACGCGATCCGCGGATTCCCCGGGGTGCAGCGCGCGGTCATTCACGAGCACGAGGAGTTCGCCGACAAGTCGTACATCGCCGCGTCGATCGTCGGCGTGCTCGCGCTGATCGGGCTGGTGCGCTATCGGCGCGCACCGGTGACGCAGGGCGTGGCGTTCACCGCGCTCGCCGGCGCCGCGGTAGTGAGCGGGATGATGGCGTGGACCGCGCTGCTCGGCGGCCGCGTGCGGCACACCGAGGTGCGGCCAGGCGCGACGGAGGCCGACGCGTTGAGCATCGAGCCGCGGCGCCAGCCGCCTGGGCCGCGCCCCGAGGAATAGCGGCGCAGCGCGGGAGCCACGCGGCATGGAAACCGTCGAGCTGAATCACAGCGCCGCGGCGCCGGCCGGTGCGCCGCTCGGGCACGGACGTGTCATCGTCGTGTTCAGCGGGCTGCTGCTCGCCATGCTGCTCGCCGCGCTCGACCAGACGATCGTCGCCACGGCACTGCCGACGATCGTCGGCGAGCTGGGCGGACTGGAGCGGTTGTCGTGGGTGGTGACGTCGTACCTGCTCGCGCAGACGGTGGTCACGCCGCTGTACGGGAAGCTCGGTGACCTGTACGGGCGGAAGGGCGTGCTGCAGACGGCGATCGTGATCTTCCTCGTCGGCTCGGCGCTGTGCGGGCTCAGTCACAGCATGCCGCAGCTCATCGCGTTCCGCGCCATCCAGGGGCTGGGCGGCGGTGGGCTGATGGTGACCACGATGGCCGTCGTGGGCGACATCATCCCGCCCCGCGATCGCGGACGCTACCAGGGGATCTTCGGCGCGGTGTTCGGCATTGCGAGCATCGCGGGTCCGCTGCTCGGCGGGTACTTCACGACGCACTGGACCTGGCGCTGGATCTTCTACATCAACTTGCCGCTCGGCATCCTCGCGCTCGCCGTCATCGCCGCGACGCTGCCATCGCGCGCCGATCGGCAGCAGCACCGGATCGACTATGGCGGCGCCGTGCTGCTCGCCGTCGCGCTGAGCGCGATCATCCTCGTGACGGACCTCGGCGGGACGATGTATCCGTGGAGCTCGCCCGTCGTGGTCGGCACCGCGGCGGCGGGGCTCGTCGCGCTCGCGCTGTTCCTCGTCGTCGAGCGGCGTGCGTCCGAGCCGATCCTGCCGCTGCACCTGTTCCGCAATGCCGCGTTCTCGGTGACGTCGGTCGTCGCGCTCATCGTCGGCTTCGCGATGTTCGGGTCGATCACCTACCTGCCGCTCTACCTGCAGGTGGTGAAGGGCGCCACGCCGACCGGCTCCGGGCTGGAGATGCTGCCGATGATGGGCGGGATGCTCACCTCGTCGATCGTCTCGGGGCAGCTCATCAGCCGCACGGGGCGCTACAAGATCTTTCCCGTCGCCGGCACCGGGATCATGACCCTCGGGCTCTTCCTGCTCTCGCGGCTGCCGGTGGACGCGAGCATGATGCGCATCGAGGGTACGCTGCTCCTGCTCGGGCTGGGGATGGGGCTCGTGATGCAGGTGCTCGTCATCGCGGTGCAGAACGCGGTGGACTACCGCGACCTCGGCGTCGCGACGTCGGGGAACACACTCTTCCGATCGGTTGGCGGCTCGGTGGGCACGGCGGCGCTCGGCGCGGTGTTCGCCTCGCGGCTCGCCACGGAGCTCGCGCGCAGCGCGCCGTCCGGCGGTGCGCCGCAGCAAGGATCGGGACTGAGCCTGCAGTCGATCGCGCAGTTGCCGGCCGGCGTGCGCGCCGCGTACGGCGAGGCGTTCACCAACTCGATCGACACCGTCTTCCTCGTCGCGGCGGTGATCGCGCTCGTCGGCTTCGCGGTGATCTGGCTGCTCCCCGAACGCCAGCTTCGCGAGACGGTGGAGGCGACGAGCGCCGACGTGGGGCAGGACATGGGCGGTGCGATGGCGATGCCGGCCGCGCCCGAGCCCTACGACGAGCTCGTGCGCGGACTGACCGCAGTGGTGAATCGCGACGTCCGCCGGCAGCACGTCGCGCGGATCGCCGAGCGTGCCCAGGTCGGGGTGAGTGGGGCGGCGGCGTGGCTGCTCATGCGGCTCGATCGGCAGGACGATCCGTCGGTCGAGATGCTGGTGCGACAGGCGCCGTACTCGTCTCCGGAGCTCGAGCGTGCGGGCGACGAGCTGCGCGAGGCGGGGCTCGTCGAGCGGCCGCGCGACGGCGCAGCGCGGTGGAAGATCACGTCACCGGGATGCGAAGCACTGGGCCGCATCGTCGCCGCGCGACGCGCGCACATCGAGGAAGTCTTCGGGCAATGGAGCCCCGAGGAGCGTGAGGACCTGATCACGCTCGTACGCCGCCTGACGCACGAACTCGTGCCCGATGCGCGCTCGCACGCGTCTGCAGCGAGCTGAGTACACCCGGCAGATCCTTCGGGCGGGTTCCTACGACAAAGGGGTCAGAGCCTGGGGCTGCGCCCCAGGGTCTGACCCCGGCGACGCCCCGCATCCCCGCATCACACCGTATGCGCGAGGTGGCGCTCGTACGCCTCGAGCACGGCGGCGCGGCTGATCACACCGACGATCGTCAGCCCCGCGTCGCTGTCTACGACCGGGACCACCTCGTGCCCGCCCGCGTTCATGACGCGTAGCGCGTCGCGCAGCGACTGATCGATCCGCAGCGGTTGCACCGGCTCGGCGAGATCCTCGGCGACGAGCAGCGACTCCAGTGAGCGGCGCGCCACGAGCGCCTCGCGCAGGCCATGGTGTGACACGAGGCCCACGACGCCGCGCTCGTCGTCCACCACGGGCACCACGGCGTAACGCGACTGCGCGGCCGCGTCGAGCAGCAGGTCGAGATGGGCGTCCGCCGACACGAACGACACGTCGCGGTCGAGCGCCGCCGAGAGCGCGATGCGATCCATCACCGCCTGATCCACGCCGTGCGCGAGATGCTCGCCCCGCGCGGCGAGCCAGCCGTCGTACAACCCGTACGGCGCGAGCTTCCGTGCCGTGATCAGAGCCAGCACCGACACGATGATCAGCGGGATGATGTACGCCGAGTCGTTGGTGATCTCGAAGACCATGAAGATCGCGGTGAGCGGCGCACGCGTCGCACCGGCGACCATCCCCGCCATCCCGACGAGCGCCCACGCCTGCGGATGCACGACGTCGCCCGGCACGAGGAGCGAGAGCAGACGCCCCACGCCGCCACCGAGCGCCGCGCCGATGAACAACGTCGGCGTGAACACGCCGCCCGAGCCGCCCGTGCTGAGCGTGATGACCGTCGCGACGATCTTGGCGAGCGCGACAAGCAGGAGGATCCACCAGGCGAGCCCGCCGAGGACGGGCATCGGGATGGCGAGATGTCCGTTGCCCGCGAGCAGGCCGCCGGAGGCGAAGACGATCATCCCGACGAGCGCCCCGCCGACGAGCGGTCGCAGCCACGCCGGCCCCTTCATGCGCGCGGCGATGGATGGTCCGGCGAGATACGCGCGCGAGAACAACGCCGACGCCGCGCCGCAGGCGACGCCGAGCAGGGGATAGAGCAGCGCGGTCGCCATCGGGTGCGCCTCAGGGACACTGTACATCCGAAAAACCGTGTGCTCGCCGAGGAAGTAGCGCGAGGTGAGCGCGGCGGTGACGCTCGCGATCACGACCGGGCTGAACGCGTCCACGCTGAAGCTGCCGAGGATCTCCTCGAGGGCGAAGAACGCACCGGCGAAGGGCGCGTTGAACGCCGCCGCGATCCCCGCCGCCGCGCCGCAGCCGACGAGCACCTTGCGGTGGCGCGGCTGGATGCGGAACGGGCTGCCGAGCGCGGAGCCGAGTCCCGCGCCGAGCACGGCGACGGGCCCCTCGCTGCCGGCCGAGCCGCCGGAGCCGAGGGTGATCGCCGAGGCGATGGTCCGTACGACCACCGGCCACTCCGGCATGACGGCGTCGTGCTTGGCGATCGCGAGCTGCACGTCGGGGACGTTCTGCCCGTCGGGGATCCCCGTGCGACGGACGACGAACCAGGCGGCCCACAGCCCCACCGCGGTGAGCAGGGGCCAGTAGACGACGTAGAGCACGCGCGGCAGGTGCGCGCCCGGCAGCTGGATGAAGACGAAGTGACTCAGGTCGATCAGCCGATAGAACCCCACGACGGCGAGACCGCCGAGCACGCCGATGAACGCGCCGAGCGCGAGGAGGACGGCGCCCTCGTCCCAGTCGCGCGCTCGCGCCCAGCGCCGTGCGCGCTGCGCGAGCGCCTCGAAGCGTCCGGTCACGCGCGAGCCCGGCGCCGCGCGGCGCCCTGCTCCTCGAACAGCATCGTCGCCGGCTCGTCCGCCAGGCCCATCGCACCCAGCAGGGCCGAGAGATGACGGACGAGACCACGCCGCTCGCGCGGCGCGAGCCGACGGAGCGCCGCGATGAGCTGGACGGTCGGAGGCTGCGGCGCGGTCACGAGCCGGCGACGCCCTGCCGCCGTGATGCTCACGACCATGCGCCGTCGGTCGCGCGCGTCGCGTTGCGAGCGTACCCAGGGCGAGCTCGGTCAGCGAGAGGCTCTCGACGTCGCGCAGCTGCGCGAGGACGAAGAGCTGTGCCGCGCTCATGCCGGTGGCGGCGCGGGTGCGCTGCTCGGCCAGGCGGAGGCCGCGGATGAGCCGCCGCACGGCGTCCACCGCCGCGGAGAGCTCAGCCGCCTCGGAAGTCGTCCGGGTCATCGACGTGGGTGAAAGGCAGAAAAATGCGGGGTCTCCCCCGCAATATACCCACGCGGCGCGACGCAGGTTCGCCGGCCGCCTCCGAGTCGAGCGCGAGCCGGCGGTTCGCCCCCGTCACGGCGTCATGGTGTGCCATGACGCCGTGACGGGGCGCGATTCACCCGTTGCCCTCGCGGCGGCGCGTCGCCCAGCCCTTCTTCGCGGCGCGACTGCGCTCCGCCGACGACATGCTCCCGCTGCTCGTGTCGCGCTGACCGCGCCCCGAGCCTCCGGACTTGTTCCCGCCACCGGTCTGCTTGTTCACCGTCGCCCACGCACGGCGCTCGGCTTCGTCCTTCCCGGTGCCCCGCGCCTCGTACCCTTGCTCGACGTGGCGCTCCATCCGCTTCTGTTTGTCGGTGTACTTGTCCTTGTCCCCACGCGGCATCTCACACCTCCGTGAATCGGGTCCAGCCGTGTGCGACGCCTTCGGATGCAAACGTTGATCCGTGGGAATGGGGAAATCAGGGGAAGGGGTAAGGGGAATGAGAGACCGCTTGCGTCTTGGTCTCCCCGTCATCCTGAGCGAGCGGAGCGAGTCGAGGGATCTGCACATATAGATCACCGCGCAATGGATTTCACGCGGAGCACGCGGAGCACGCGGAGAACAGCTCACGCGGAGAACTGCTGCCGGGCGAGATCCCAACCCGCTGCACCAATCCTTTCAATGAGAGGACCGGTGATTTTTTTGGGTCTCGGGGCGAGATCAGTGCACCCGATCAGTGGGCCTCAGGGCAAGCCATGGCGATACGACGCCTGGGTGCCGACCCCCAAATCCTTACGGCGTCTCCCCGAGAGGAGTCCTGCGCTGGTCCGAGCTCTCACCGGGCAGGTCGTTCTCCGCGTGTCGTTCCTCCGCGTGCTCCGCGTGCTCCGCGTGAACCTCCGGCGGTAGAAGCGTCCGGACGCCTTTCCGATTCCCTCATTCCCGCACATCCAGCTCCTTCACATCATCCTCGGACAGCCTCAGCTCCGTCGCCCGCATCAGGCTCGCGAGCTGCGCGAGGCTCGTCGCGCTGGCTATCGGTGCGGTGACGCCGGGTCGCTGGATCAGCCAGGCGAGCGCCACTTCGCCCGGTTGCGCGGAGTGGCGTGCGGCGACGGCGTCGAGGGCGGCGAGGATGCGCATG
>JAEKKK010000120.1 GCA_019510405.1 Gemmatimonadota bacterium
GAGGGGACGGGAGCGGCCTCGTGCGCAGCGGTGACCTTCTGCGTCGGGAGGTTCTGCTGCGCCGAGAGGGGAACGGAGAAGAGCGCGCAGGCCGCGAGGATGGTGCTCGCTCGGCGCGAGGTGATGACGAAATACATCGGGGGGTCTGGTGGTGGGTCGATGACGGGGGGTGTACCGCCCGCTTCGTTGGATGCCTCATCCCCTACGTTGGTTTGAACGCGAGGATTCGCCGGCGGTCTAGCCGATGCATGATCGATCGTTCGCGCAGGACTTGCGTCCAGCACCAGACCCGGCCGCCGATCGCCTTTGGTGATTGGAGTCACGCGGTGGCGGGAGGGCGCATACTTTGTATGGAGTTGCCTGATCGACGCCGGATCCCGGGAATATGGAAGCGTGACGCACCGTCCCTATCCCGATGAGCCGGCGTCGACTCGGGCTCGCCAGCGTCGGCCTGTCATGGTTGCTCGTCGTACATTGAATCCATCGTCTGCCTCTCACTCCTCGACTGCCGGCCAGAGCCGCACCGTCGCACGTCCGGCGGTGTCGGTCGTGATCCCCGCCCACGCCCGGGTCACGAAGCTGCAGCGGTGCCTGGAAGCGCTCGCTGCCCAGAGCTTGCCGCGCGGCACATTCGAGGTGATCGTCTGCGACGACGGCAGCCCCGAGCCGATCGCGCCCGCGCTCGAGGGATTCCGGGACCGGCTCGCACTCACCGTCGTGCGGCAGGAGCGCCGGGGACCCGCTTCGGCTCGCAACGAGGGAGCACGGCACGCGAGCGGCGCGCTCCTCGCCTTCACCGACGACGACTGCGTGCCGGAGGAGTACTGGCTGGAGCAGCTCGCCGCCAACATCGACCGCTACCCGGGGCACCTGCTCGGCGGGTCGATCGTCAATCTGCTGCCGGACGATCCCTACGCGACGGCGACCCAGCTCATCACGAGCTGCGTGTACGACTACTATGCTCGCCACCCCGCTAGCCCTCGCTTCTACAGCACGGCGAACCTGGCCATTCCGACATCGCGCTTCTGGCTTCTCAACGGCTTCTCGGAGCAATATCAGCGCGCCGCCGGAGAGGACTACGACTTCTGCGCGCGGTGGACCGAAGCGGGATTCCCGAATCACTACGCACCCGAAGCCACCGTGGGTCACGCGCACGGCCATTCGCTGGGCAGCTTCTGGCGGCAGCACTTCAGCTACGGACGCGCGCTGCTGCGCGTGCGGACGGGGATGGCACGCCGTCGCGGCGGCAAGGTGATCGAGCTCGAATCGCCGAGCTTCTATCGCGAGATCCTGGCGTATCCGTTCGCGCACGCCTCGGGCGGTATCGCATTCCGCAGCGCCGAGACGATGCTCGTGCTCTTCTCGCAGGTGGCCACCGCCGCCGGTGCCGTGCGCGAATGGCTCGCCCCCGACGAAGGGTGGCGCGGCCGCGCGAGCGGTGGGCGGCTCGACCGTCCCAAGGCACCGAGCACGATCTCTTGATCGACCGAGCGGATTCCCGGACCGACACTCCATCGCGATTCGAAGTCCGCTTCTCCGTCATCGTCCCGACCTATAACCGGCCGGAGCACATCGCGGCCTGCGTCGCGTCGCTGCGGCGGCTCGAGCGGCCCGCGGGCGGGCTCGAGATCGTGATCGTCAATGATGGCGGCTCGGCGCTTCCGACGGGCATCTCCGACGACGTCGGCGACGGGAGCGAGGTGCGGGTGATCGAGCAGGCGAACGCCGGGCCGGCGACGGCGCGCAACACGGGCGCTCGCATGGCGCGCGGGGCCCTGCTCGCCTTCACCGACGACGATTGCCGGCCGGAGCCAGGCTGGCTCGTCGCGTTCGACGATGCGCTACGCGCGCAGCCCGACGCGCTCGCCGGCGGACGCACCCTGAACGTGATCGACAGCGTCTACGCCGAAGCGAGCCAGCTGCTCGCCGATTTCGTCGCATCGTACTTCGATGGCGGCGTGAGCGGGCGCTTCTTCACGTCGAACAACCTCGCCGTGTCGCGCGAGGCATTTCTCGCCGCGGGCGCGTTCGACACGAGCTTCCCCTTCTCGGCGGGAGAAGACCGCGAGCTGTGCGACCGCTGGTCGGCGCAGCGGCGTCCGTCGGTGCGGGTGGAGAACGCCGTGATCCGACACGAGCACGCGCTCACGGCCCGACGCTTCGTGCGCCAGCATTTCACCTACGGGCGCGGGGGCGCGGCCTTCCGGCGCAAGCGCGCGGCGACGGATCGTCCCGTCGTCGTCGAGCCGGGGTTCTACGCGAAGTCGCTCGCGCATGCGTGGCGCCACTCGCCGGGAACGCGCGGGGCGGTGTACGTTGGGCTCACCATGCTCGCCCACGCCTCATACGCGGCCGGTCTGCTCCTGGAGTCGCGTCGCCTGCGGCGCCATTCTCACTGATGATGCTCCTCCCTACGGCGCTTCGCACCTTCGGTCGGAGTTCCGCATGTCGGGCTTTGTGATCGCTCCTCCCTTCGGCGCTTCGCACCTTCGGTCGGAGTTCCGCAAGTCCAGAGTGGCCTGATGCGGGTGCTCCTGCTGACGCCCATGCCGCCTTCGCCCCGCGGCCTGCAGGCGACGCCGGTGCTGCTGCACGGATTGCTCACCGCCGTGCGCGCACGCCACGATGTCACGCTGGTCACGGTCGCGGGGCCGAACGGGCAGGACATCGAGGCCGCGGAGGCGTTGCGCGCGTCGGGGCTCGAGGTGCACGCCGTGCCCCGGCGCGAGGCGACGCGCCTCGCACGCGTGCGCCGTTGGGCGCACCACACGGCGCGCTGGGCGTTCGGTCGTCTGCCGATGCGCACGATCTGGTTCCACCGTCCCGAAGTGCAGGAGACGATCGACCGCCTCGCCGCCGAGCGCACGTTCGATCTCGTGCACGTCGAGGACAACGCGATGGGGGTCTATCGACTCCCGGCAGGCATCCCTACCTTGTTCGGCGAGCACGAGGTGCGCACGCCGCGCCCCATTCGCTGGACGGCATGGATGCACGACGACGAGGGCGCCTACCGCGGTTTGCTCGACGAGATCGACTGGCACCGGTGGGCTCGTTACCAGCGAACGATCTGGCCCCGCTACGACCTGATCCAGGTGCTCACCGAGCGTGATGCGCGGACGATGGAACGGATCGCCCCGGCGTTGGCGGGGCGCGTGCGCGTCAATCCGTTCGCCGTCGAGATTCCGCCGCTCGACGATTCCACGCTCGAGGAGGACGGCACGATCGTGTTCACCGGTGGCTTCCTGCACCCACCGAACGTTGACGCCGCAAGATGGCTCGCGGGCGAGATCATGACGCGCCTGCGCACGCTCCATCCCGGCGTGCGGCTGCGGATCGTCGGCAACGATCCGCGCGGCTCGCTGCGCGAGCTTGCGGCGAGCGACGTGGAGATAGCAGGCTGGGTGCCCTCGATGCGCGCCGAGCTCGCGCGCGCGGCGGTGGTCGTCGCACCGCTGCGCACGGGGGGCGGGCAGCGCATGAAGGTCCTCGAGGCGATGGCGGCGGGGAAAGCGGTCGTCACCACGGAGCGTGGCGCAACCGGCCTCCTGCCGCGCGGAGACGCGCCGCTTCCAATAGCCGTCGCCGAGACGGCCGAGGCGATCGCGACGGAGACGGCCGCGCTGCTGCGCGACACGGCACGCCGGCGCGCACTCGGCGCCCGCGCGCGCGAGCTCGTCGCGACGCAGCATGGCATCGAGGCGTACGCCGCGCGCACGGAGAGCGCCTACACCGAGCTCCTGGCTCGGGCGCGCACCCCGAGGAGCGCATGACGGCGGCGGTACCGATCCTGATGTACCATGAGGTCTCGGCGCGCCTCGACCCGCGGTATCGCAAGTACACCCTTACGCCGCAGGAGCTCGAGCGACAGCTCGACTGGCTGGGCGCGCACGCGTATCGCACGGTGACGATGGACGACGTGCTCGCGGCGTGGCGCGGCACCCGCCCCCTGCCTCCGAACCCGGTCGCCATCACCTTCGACGACGGGGGACGCGACTGCATCGAGCACGCCGTCCCCGCGCTCGCGAAGCGCGGATTCACCGCGACGTTCTACATCGTCGCCGGTATCGTCGGCGGCCCGATGCGGTGGCTCAAGCAGGAGATCGGCTTCGAGCTGCAGGCCGCCGACTGGCCGGCCCTCTGGGCGGCCGAGAAGATGGGGATGCGCTGCGAGGCGCACTCGATCACGCATCCGCGGCTGGGGCAGGTGGACGCAGCAACCTGCCGCGACGAGCTCGCGCGCGGACGCGCCATGCTCGAGGATGGACTCGGCCACGCGGTCACGCATCTCGCGTATCCGTTCGGCTCGTTCTCCGACGAGACCTGCGCCATCGCGCGCGAGACGGGCTATGCGACAGCGTGCACCACCGTCGAGTCGATTGCCTCGGCGACGGACGACGAGCTGCTTGCCCTGCCGCGAGTGCCGATCCTCGGCACCGAGTCATTCGGGGAGTTCACGCACCGAGTGCGCACCGCGCAGCGGGCGAGCGCGCTGCAGCTCAAGCTCGAGCACGTCGCCGAGCGGCTCGGATTTGGCCGGCGGCCGCAGTCCTGACGATGCTGCGCGTGAGCGTGGTGATTCCGACGTACCGGCGGAAGGACGCGCTGCTGCGCGCACTCCGTTCGCTCGCGTCGCAGTCGATCGCGCCGGCGGAGTACGAGGTGGTGGTCGTCGTGGACGGTTCGGACGACGGCACGCTCGAGGCGGCGGAGTCGTCGGCACCGCCATACGCGCTGCGCGTGCTGTGGCAGGGGAACAGCGGCCGCGCCGCGGCGTGCAACACCGGCGTCGCCGCGGCGCAGGCGGAGCTGGTCGTGCTGCTGGACGACGACATGGAGGCGTCGCCGCGTCTGCTCGAGGAGCACCTGAAGGCGCACGCGGCCGGGCCGCGGCTCGGCGTGATGGGCGCCGCGCCGATCACGGTGAGTCCGTCCGCGCCCGCGCCGACGGCGTACATCGCGCGCAAGTTCAATCGGCACCTCGAGCACCTCGCACGATCGGGCGCGCCCCTCGCACTGCGCGATTTCTACAGCGGCAACTTCTCCATCCGGCGCGACCTGTTCGAGTCGGTGCACGGCTTCGACGAGCGGTTCACGATCTACGGCAACGAGGATCTCGAGCTGTCGCTCCGCCTCACGGCCGCCGGCGTGTCGATCGTGTACGCGCCGGCGGCGATCGCGCATCAGTCGTACGACAAGAACTTCGACGCCCTCGCGCGCGACAACGTCGCCAAGGGTCGCACGGCCGTGCTGCTCGCGCGGATACATCCAGCCGCGCGGGCGGAACTGAAGCTCGGCACCTTCGGCCGCGAGCCGCTCCGGCGGCGGCTCGTCGTCAACGCGCTGCTCGCGGCGACGCGCGTCTTTCCGCCCACGCGTCCGCTCGTCGTCGGCCTCGTGCGGCTGCTCGGCGCGTTGCGCATTCCGGGGGCGCACCTGCTCTATCCGCCCACGCTCGACTACCTCTACCTCTGCGGCGCGCGCGACGCGGAGCGCGAGGCGCCACACGCCGGCGCGGCCGCGGCGTGAGCACGCCGGCGCCGCACACCGTGGTGCATTACTCCGACAGCACGGCGTTCGGGGGCACCGAGCGCGCACTGCTCCAACTGCTGAAGGGCCTCGATCGTGCACGGTGGCGTCCCGTGCTCTTTCACGCCGACGTACCGGGCGCACGCCAGCTCGCCGAGGAAGCGGCGACACTCGGCGTGCCGACGCACGCGGTCGCCGCCGTCGAGCGGGCGATGCAGGGCGTCGTTTCGCTCCCCGCGCTGGCACGCGCATTTCGCCGTGAGAGGGCCGCGGTGTTCCATGCGCATCAGACCTGGTCGCTCTCCTGCCGCTACGGGATCGTCGCCGCGGCGATGGCGCGCGTGCCGGCGCGCGTCGCCTCGGCACAGCTCTTCCTCGAGATGCCGAAGCTGATCGGCATCGATGCGCAGCATGCCCTGCTCACGCGCTCTCTGCATCGGCACGTCGCCGTCTCGCGGTTCGTCGCCCGGCGTCTCCACGAGCGCTTCAGTGTCCCCATGAATCGGATCGTCGTCATCCCGAACGCCGTCGAGCCGCCCCCCGCGGTCACGGCGGACGCGCGGCTCCGCGCCGAGATCGCCGGCGACCAGCCGCTCGCCCTCACCGTAGCGCGGCTCGATGCACAGAAGGGGATCGCGCATCTCGTGGACGCCGCGGAGCTGGTGCCGGGCGTGGTGTTCGCCATCGCCGGCGACGGCCCGGACCGCGCCGTCCTCGAGGCCCGCGCCGCGGAGCGTGGCGTCGGCGCGCGCGTGCGATTCCTCGGCCATCGCCGCGACGTGCCCGCGCTGCTCGCGATCGCCGACCTGTTCGTGCTGCCGTCGCTCTACGAAGGGTTTCCACTCTCCGTGCTCGAGGCGATGGCCGCGGGAGTGCCGGTCGTCGCAACGGCGATTGGCGGCACCGACGAGCTGGTGTCGAGCGACACCGGCATCGCGGTCGCGCCGGCCGATCCGCGCGCGCTCGCGGACGGTATTCGCGCGCTCCTTGCCGACCGGGGGGGCACGGCGCGCCGCGCCGCGACGGCGCGCGAGCGGGTGCTCACCAGCCATTCCGCCTCGACGATGGTCGCGTCGATGAGCGCACTGTACGAGAGTCTCCTGGCGCGATGAGCGACCGCGACCGCCCTGCCCCGCGTATCTCGGGTGCGACGCGACTCCTCGAGGCACTCCCCGAGGCGAAGCGCAATCACCTGCTCCGCCGGTCGGACTGGCGCTACCTGCTTCCCGACGCCGCGCCGGCGCGCGCGCTCTGCCTCGGCGGCACGGAGCTGTGGGCGAGCTGCGAGATCATCGCGCGCGAGGTGCACGACGCGCCCAAGAAGGGCGTGCGCTACGATCTCGTCGTCGCGGAGAATCCGAGCCGGCGCGAGCTCGCCCGGATGGCCGCCGCGATGAGCCCGAGCGGCGCGTGCTACACGGAGTGGACGCGCGTCGCACCGCTCGGGCCGGCGCGGCTCCGCAGCCGCCTCGCCGCGGCAGGCTTTCACGACGCGACGACGTATCGTCCGTGGCCGTCGCTGTCGCCCTGTCGCGCCTGGGTGCCGACGCAAGGAGGCGCGGCGCGCCACCACTGGCGCGGCGCGACACGCTCGACGCGCGTGCGCCGCGAGAAGGTGCGCGGCTTGTTCGGCGCGCTGCTCGCGCCGCTCGGCGCGCACCGCCGGCTGTGCGCCGTCGCGCTCGGCGCCGAGGCGAGGCGGTTGCCCCAGCTCCTCAACGTCGCGCACGAGCGCGGGGCCTGGCCGGCCGATTCGATCGAGCCGGGCGGCCTGTTGCTCCTCACGCCGGGCGATCGCGTGGTCGGCAAGGTGGTGGCGCTCGCCTTTCATCGCGCGGATGCTCCGGCGCTCGCGATCAAGACCGCGCGCACGCGCGACAGCGGCCGTGGGCTGCACCGCGAAGCGGAGCTGCTCGAGGCGGTCGCCATGGTGCATCCGCGCGGCATGCCCGGCGTGCCGCGCCTGCACTTCCTCGACGCGCTGCTCGGCCGGCCGGTCCTCGGCGAGACGGCCCTGTCCGGCGTGCCGCTCGCGGCGACGCTGACGCCGGCGCGCTATCGCGGCACGGCCGACCGCGTCACCGACTGGCTGATCGCCCTCGCCGAGCCCGCGGTGGGGCAGCCGGCGGAGGTGACGTGGGAGACGCTCGTCGGGCCGGCGTTCGAGCGGTTCGCGACGGAGTTCGGGTCCGCGCTCGACGCGACGCAGCTCGCCCGCACGCGCGAGATCCTCGGGGGACTCGGGGCACTACCGGTCGTGTGCGAGCAGCGCGACTTCTCACCGTGGAACGTCTTCGAGAGCGACGGGGGAATCGTCGTGCTCGATTGGGAGTCCGGCGAACCGCGCGGGCTGCCGGCGCTCGACCTCATCTACTTCGCGACGCACGCCGCGTATTACCTCGAGCGCGCGTGGATCACCGGCCGCTTCGTCGAGGCGCATCGCGCCGCCTGGTCGCGGACGACGCCGCTCGGCGGCGTGAACCACGCGTGCGTGGAACGCTACCTCGCGCACTTCGAGCTCGATCCCGCGCTGCTCGCGCCGCTGCGGCTGTTCGCCTGGGTGCTGCATGCGCACTCCGACTACCTGCATCTGCGCGCCGACGTGGGCGGAACGCCCAACGAGGAAGCGCTGCGGAGCAGCCGCTTCTTCCGCCTCTTCCGCTCCGACCTCGAGGAGCTCGCACGATGACATCCTGGCTCACCCGCGTGCTCGGCCCCGCGCTTCCCGTGCTGCGTCGCTGGCGACGACCGGCGACGTTCGCCGAGCTGGACACCGCGCCGCTGAGCAGCGAATGGGGCTTCGACCGCGGCACGCCGATCGACCGATACTACATCGAGCACTTCCTCGAGCGCCACGCCACCGACATCCGTGGGCGCGTGCTGGAGGTGAAGAGCTCCGATTACACGCGCCGCTTCGGGCGCGGCGTCGTGCGCGAAGAGGTGCTCGACATCAGCACGGACAACCCGCTCGCCACGCTCGTCGCCGATCTCTCGAAGCCGGACCAGTTCCCGGAAGGTCAGTTCGACTGCTTCGTGCTCACGCAGACGATGCAGTTCATTTATGAGGTCCACGCCGTCGTGGAGAGTGTGCATCGCCTGCTCGCGCCGGGCGGCGTGCTGCTCGCGACCGTACCGTCGACGAGCCGCATCGCGCCTCGCTACGGCCCGACCACGGAGTTCTGGCGGTTCACGGCGGCGTCGTGCGCGCGGCTGTTCGGGGAGGTGTTCGGCGAGCGGAACGTCGAGGTGCGTACGCATGGCAACGTCCTCGCCGCCACGGCGTTCCTCTATGGCGCGACGGTGGAGGAGATCCCGCGCGAGAAGCTCGACGTGAACGATCCCTTCTTCCCGCTCATCATCAGCGTGCGCGCCACCCGCACCGCGTAGGTTGGGGTCAGACCCCGGAGCGCAGCGCTAGCGCCGCATTCCCTCGAGCGCGTTCCGCAACCGGTCGACGATCCCGAAGAGGCGCGGGTGACGCTCCCGGCGGAGGGCGGCACGCAGCGAGGCGCGTAAGACGCGATCGTCGCGCGCGGGCGAGGCAGCGATCTGCTCCTCCAGCCAGGTGAGATATCGCAGTCTCGCGCGGCCGCCCTCGCCCGACTCTCGTGCCGTGGCGTAGGTCGACGTCGGACGTTGGCGATATCTGTCCCACTGCCGCGCGACGAACAGGAACGACCCGACCAGCGAGAGCCGCGAGTAGAAGGCGACGTCGTCGTGCATCCCCGGAAACTCGTTCGCGAAGCCGCCGGCGCGTCGCACGGCATCGGACCGCATCACGATGCTGCACGTGCACGGCACGAGCAGCTCGCGCCGGAGCATCCCGCTCAGCAGCGCGCGCGGACCGAGGAGGCTGCCGTCGGCCGCGCCCGATGGCGGTACCAGGTCGCGGTTGGCATCGGCGGGGGCGCCGGTCCAGCTGTACCAGAGCTCCGTCAGCCCATACAGCGCATCCGCCTCCGGATGCTCCCGCAGGATCGCCACCTGATCGGCGAGCTTGTTCGGGAGCCAGACGTCGTCCCCGTCGAGGAGGGCGATCAGCTCCCCGCGCGCATGGCGGAGGCCGAGATTGCGCGCCGCGCTGGAGCCCTGGGGCGTCGGCCCGTCGTGGACGAGATGCCGGATGCGCGCCGCATCGCCCTGCGCGTACGCGCGGGCGATGTCGCTGCTGCCGTCGGTCGAGCCGTCGTCGCAGAGGAGCAGCTCCCAGTTGGGATAAGTCTGCGCGCGGACACTCTCGATCGCCTCGGCGAGATACGGCGCGACGTCGAGGAACGGGACGATCACCGACACGAGCGGTGTGGCACTCATGGCCGCTTCAACACCCGGGCCGTCAATCCAATCGCGGCGTCCACCGACTCGCGGCTGAGAAAGGCGCCCGGCGCGAGGGTGGCGACCGCGCGCAGCAGCTCCCCGCTCGCGCCACGCCGCTGCCCATCGCTGGCGGTGCGCGACGCCCAGAGGAGCTGGCGCGCGAGACGCTCGCGCACCTTGCGACGCTCCTGCCGCGCGACGTCGATCGGCACGCCGGCGTCGTGGACGAACGCCTCGTGCAGCCGCACGACCTCGGCGGCGTCGGCGAGCAGCTCGGCCTGACTGCGATCCCTCGGCCGGCTGATGAACATGCGGTAGAGGCGCTGCAGCCTCGTTGTGTGGTTCTCGCCATCACTGTCGGGCCATCCAAGCAGCCGCGCCGCGTACGCCGCCTGCATGCGGAGGCCTTCGCGCGCTCGCTCCCCGTACGTCGCGGTCATCGACCGCTCGTGCGCACGCAGGTGGAGCAGACTCTCGGGCACGTTGGCCACCTCGAGCCGCTCGGCGATGCGTCGCCAGAGATCGAAGTCCATCGAGTACGCGAGGCGCTCATCGTACGCCCCGACGCGCTCGGCGACGAGCGTCCGGCGCCACAGCACGGCGGAGTGCGCGAAGGGAGAGTACAGGCACATGTGCCAGCGCAGCTCCCAGTGCTCCGTCGGGAGCTTCACCAGCGCGCCCGGCGTGCCGTCAGCCGCCATCTCTCGGTACCAGCTTCCCAACAGCGCGACCCGCGGATTGGCATCCATGAACGCCACCTGCCGCGCGAGCCGCTGCGGCAGGGCGACGTCGTCGGCATCGAGCCGCGCGACGAGCTCGCCGCGCGCCGCGGCGAGCCCCACGTTGAGGCTCGGGGCGAGGCCGAGGTTGCGCTCGTTGGTGATCAGGCGAACGCGCCGATCGTCGCGCGCCCGTACGATCTCCGCGCTGCGGTCGGTGGACCCGTCGTCCACGACGATGAGCTCGAGGTCGCCGAGCTGTTGCCCCAGGATGCTGTCCACGGCGGCGCCGATGTACCGCTCGCCGTCGTGCACCGCCATCACGACGCTCACGCGCGGCGCGCGGGCGTCGTTGCTCACGGTGCAGGCCGGTGCGCGGCGGTCGGCGCGAGCTTGCGATAGAGTGCCTCGTACGCCGCGACCATCGCCTCGACGGAGAACAGCCGTTCGGCCCGCGCCCGGTTCGCCTCGCCGAGCGCGAGGCGCCGCGGCCGATCGTCGAGCAGCGCCGCGGCGATCGCGCCGAGCCGCGCGCTGTCGCCCGATGGTGCGATCAGCGAGGTATCACCTACGATCTCGGGGATGGCGCCCACGTCGTAGCCGATCACGGGAAGCTTCATCCCCATCGCGAACGGCGTCACCTGACCGAAGCTCTCCGTGTGCACCGGCGCGACGAACACGCTCATCTGCGCATACAGCGCCGGCAGCGTCTCGTACGCCGCGTATCCGGTGAAAGTGAAGGCGTCCTCGAGCCCCGCCGCGGCCACGCGGCCCTTGTGCGCGTCGAGCAGCACACCGCCGCCCACGATCAGCGCCCGTGTGCCGGGCCGCCGGCGGATCGCCTCGATGAACGGGTCGATCGACTGCTCGTTCAGCTTGTCGCGTCCGAGGCGGTACACCATCCCGAGCACGTCGTCCGCCGGCTGGGCGCCGGGCGCAGGCGCGAACATCGCGAGGTCCGAGCCGGGATAGATCGTGACGTGCCGGCCGTCCCGCCGTCCGAACACTTCACGCACGTAGTCGCTGACGTGCGCGTAGCAGGCCACGGCGTCGCTGACGAAGGGCTCCGTGGGAATGTTGATGTTCTCGATCGCGCGGATCCCCAACCGCTCCGCGGCGGCGAACCAGTGCCGATACCACTCCCAGTCGCGCGCGCCGTACTTGTCGCCGTGATGCCCCAGATAGTGGACGTGCAGCAGGTCGGGACGCTCACGGCGGAGCACGTCGAGCGCCGCGTCGAGCGTGAAGGCCGTGTGATGCGTCAGCGCGAAGCCGGTGTACGCCGGTGCGGGAGGCAGATCGCAGCTCACGACGCGCTGATCGTAGGCGTGCCCCAGCCCCTCGAGCAGGTCGACGACGAGCCGCGCCGAACCGCCGAGGTAGAAGTTCATGATGACGTGCAGCACGCGCGGGCGGGCGGTGCCCGACACGGGCACCGGCTTGACGACGTACGGGGGCGGCAGCGCGGCGGTGTTCGCGGGCACGTGTCCGCCGCGCACGCGTCGCGCGATTCCCCGCACCGTGGCCGACGCGCGATCCACGATCTGCCTCGCGCCGCGTCGCAGGGTGTGCTCGAGCGACGCCTCGCGCGCCTTCGCCTCCGAGAGCTCGATGCGCAGCCGCTGGGCCTCGAGCCGCAGCCGATCGATCTCCGCTGCTGCCTCCTCCGGATTGCGTCCGTCGGGCGACATCAGGCCGATGAGAGCGCGGTCATGCCCACCAAGTAGCCGGCCTCGCCGAGCGAGAGCAAGCCCCGCTCCGGCGTCAGCGGGCCCCCGTGCGCGGAGGAAGCTGCTGCAGCCATCGGATCACCGCGCTCTCGAGCGCGATCCGCCGGTCGGACCACGAGTGATCCGTCGCCTCGTGCACGGTGGTGATGCGCTTGTCGCCGGCCGCGCGCAGGGCCGAAACGAGCGAGTCCGAGGCCGGCGCCAGCCCGTCATCCGACGTCAGCACGAGCAGCGGCAACCGCGCGAGCCCGCTCACCGCGTGCGACCAGTTCCGAGCCTCGGCGCCGTTCCGCAGGTCGTCGCCGAAGCTCTGCGCCGTGCCGCCGGCGAGCGACTCCATGTTGTCCGCCATCATCGCCGTCGCCTGCTCGCGCGTGACCCCGCCTTCCGCGCCCATGTTCGCCGCCGAGATGAGGATGGCACCGGCGAGCCCGCGGTCGCGCGCGGCGGTCAGTGCCGTCACCCAGCCGCCCATGCTGTGTCCCGCCAGCACGAGGCGCGTCGTGTCCACCCCCAGCGCGAGCGAGTTCGCCGGTTCGCGCAGGAAGGCCAGCAGCGCGGACGCATCGGCGAGCGTGTTGTCGAAGCGGAAGACGCCCGGGCTGCCCCACGAGCCGCGGTAGTTGATCGTCACCGCGTTCCACCCCGCGCGACGCACCGCTTGCAACAGGTCGATGTTCTTTTCGTTGCCCGGCAGCCCGTGCAGGAACACGAGCGTCGGATGCACGCCGGCGCCCGGCGTGATCAGCGCGATGCCGTTGATCTTCACGCCACCCGACGGCACGTGGAGCACCTGCATGCGCGCCGGATGCTGCTTGTCGTGCGGCGGGTCCGTCCAGATCGCCTTCGGCGCGCCCTGTGCGGCGAGCGAGGTTCCGGTGACGAGCATCACGACGAGAGCGGCGGACAGGCGCATGAGAGTCGGTTCGATGGGAAGTTCGCGATATTGGCGTGCCATATGCGCATTCATTCTATCGGGCACCCTCCATTGCCCGCTACAACTGAAATCGGGACCGACCATGCGCACGTTCCACTCGCGACGGGCACTCGATGCCGTGCTGGGTCTTGCCGTCGCTCTCGCCGGCGCGACCTTGGGCAGTCGCGCGGTTGCCCAGCCGATGCCCAGCGACGCCGAGATCCGCGCCATTCTCAAGACGCGGGTCGACAGCGGGCTCACAGGCGGGATCGTCGTCGGGGTGCTCCAGGACGGGCGGCGCAGGTTCGTCGCCTACGGCACGGCGGGACCGGGGCGCGCGCCCATCGACGAGCACACGATCTTCGAGATCGGCTCGATCTCCAAGACGTTCACCGGCGTGCTCCTCGCCGACGCCGTCGCGCGCGGCGAGGCGCGGGTGGACGAACCGGTGGCGGCGCTCCTGCCGGCCGGCACCAGCGTGCCTTCGCGCGGCGGGCAGGCGATCACCCTCGAGCAGCTCGCGACCCATACCTCGGGACTGCCGCGACTCCCGGAGAACATGTCGCCCGCATCGGCGCTGGATCCGTACGCCGACTACGACGCGCGACATCTCTACGGATTCCTCGCCGAGTACAAGCTGACGCGCGCGCCGGGCGAGAGCGTCGAGTACTCCAACCTCGGCGGCGGACTGCTCGGCCATGCACTCACCCTGCGCGCGAAGGCGCCGGATTGGGCCGCGCTCGTGGCGCAGCGCATTACCACGCCGCTCGGCATGCGCGAGACGTACGTCACCGTGCCATCCGATGCACAATCGCGGCTCGCCGTCGGCCACGATGCCGCACTCGACTCCGTGCCGGCGTGGCACTTCGACGCCCTCGCCGGCGCGGGCGCGCTGCATTCCTCCGCGGCAGACATGCTCATCTGGCTCGCGGCGCAGCTCGACACCGTGAACGGTCCGCTCGCTCGCGCCGCTGCGATGGCGCGCCCCCCGCGCACTCCCGCCAACGCCAGCGCGCGCATCGCGCTCGGCTGGATCGTCGGCGGATCGATCGCGCATCCCATCTGGTGGCACAACGGCGGCACCGGCGGCTTCCGCAGCTTCGCCGCGTTCGATCCCGCGCGCAACGCCGCCGTCATCGTGCTGAGCAACTCCAGCCAGACCGTGGACGACATCGGCGCGCACCTGTTCAACCCCGCGGTGCCGATCGTCATGCCGACGCGTCCGCCCCACACCATGGTCGCGCTCACGTCCAGGGCGCTCGATCGTGTGGTAGGGGCGTATCCGCTCACACCGGCGACGGTGCTCGCGGTCACGCGCGAGGGCGACTCGCTCTATGTGCAGGCGACCGGTCAGCCGAAGCTTCGGCTGGTCGCGCTGGCTGACAACCACTTCATCGCGCTGGCGGCGAACGCCGAGCTCGTGTTCGACCTCAGCCAGCCCGGTGCGGCGCAGCACGTCACACTGCGGCAGAACGGAGCGATGGTGACCGCCCCGCGCCTCCCATAACCGAAAATTGGGGTCAGAGTAAACGGGGTCAGAGTAGGTTGACTCTGACCCCGTTTACTCTGACCCCAGCCTGACTCAGACTGAGAGCAATCGCGAGAAGAAGGAGCGATAGCGCTGCAGCGCCTGACGCAGGTCTTCCGTCGAGACGTCGCCGCCCCGGTCCCACTGCCCCTCGAGCTGATTCCGCTCGTTGGCGAACGTTTCGGCCAGCCGCTTGATCGCCTCGGCGACGAGCGAATCCGCCTGCTCCACCGCGTGGCGCGGCTCGTCGACGAAGCCCGCCTGGATGTCCGTCCAGCGCGTACGCAGCTCGTTCACGACGTCGCCGGCGAGAAGCGGCGTCTCCCGCGCCATGCCGACATCCGCCTGCTGATTCGGTCGCGCGCGCTCCACCTCGCGGTCGTCGATCTTCCGGTCGAGATCCGCCGTGGATCCGCCGGCGCTCCGCTTCGCCGCGACCGCCAGATCCGCCGTCGACAGGTCGCGGCTCGGCGCGCCCGTACCCGACGCATCGTCGCGCGCGTCGCGAATGATCTGCTCGTCCGTCATCGTCTCACCTCCCGGTCGGCGCCGTTGGCGCCGCTGTTGACGCGTTGAATGGGGATCTGCGTGGCTTCGTCGTCGGACTCGCGCACGTGCCCGTCGTCGTGGGCGCGCGCGCGCTCATCGGCACGCACCGCGGTGCGCTCGACCTCGCGCTCGCCGTTTTGCGCGGCGCGCTCGCCTGCCCGCTCGCGGTCCTCCAAGAGATCCTGGAACAGGGCGCGATAGTAGACCATCGCCTGGCGCAGGTCTTCCGTCGTCGCCTCACCGCGACGATGGCGCTGCGCGATGTCGCGCGCTGCACGGTAGTTGTCGACCACGCGCGGGTGATGCACCGACAGATCCGCCGCGCGCTGGTCGAAGTCGGCGACGGGATACCCGCGCGCCTTCAGCACGTCGGTGACGAGTCCGTCGGCATCGGTGACGGCACCCTTCGGGTCGTCGACGAACTTCGCCTGCACCGTCCGCCAACGGGCCATGTAGTCATCGCGCTGCGACACGCTCAACGGCCGGATGTCGAACTGCTCGACGCGCTCCTGCCGCTTCACCAGCTCGGATTCCGCGCGGCGCTGATCCCCCATCTGCCGCACCGTGCGATCGTACTCCGGTCCGTACTGCTCACGCAGCGCTTCACTGCGCTTGCGCTGCCACACCAGCCAGCCCACCGCCGCGAGCACCACCACGGCGACGACTGCGAGGACGATCATCGTGCTCTGGGTCATGATTCTCCTCCTTCCGCCGGCACACCCTTGTACCTGACGCGGCGGATCAGAGACGAGGCATCATGGGTGCCACATTCGTTGCGCGCCGAGATTACGCGCGGCACAGCTGAGCTTCATCACGAGCGAGCGCAGCGTTGTCGTGCCGAGCGAAGAAGCGAATCGAGGGATCTGCACCCGCCTACGTTCGTGGCTCGTAGATCTCCGCGAGCGTATCGAACGCAGCCTTCGGCTCCCACGACATGTCCGGGTAGCGCCTGTTCGGCACGGCAGCGGGATCTTCGAGCACCATCACCACACCCCCGCTCGCCAGGTCGAGATCGACGCCGGGCGCGCTCCGGTGCGGCAGGTCGTAGCGCGCGAAGGTGTACACGAACGCCGCATCGATCCCCGCGGAATCGTAGACGGCGAGCACTTCGCGCAGATGAGTTGCCTGCTCTTCCTCGTCGCGCACGAGGTCGCCCGTCAGCCCGATCGCGTGCGCCTGATCGTCCCACACGATCCGCCTGTCGCCGACGCCGGCCTCGTCCCCTGCACCGCGATACGTGGCGCAGCCAAACTCCGTGATCGCGACGGGCTTTCCCAGCGCACGCCCGCGCTCCACGTAGGCGCGCATGCAGTCGGGATAACTCTCGCGCGTCCCGGCGTTGCGATACCCCGCGTCGGTCGCGATGATGTCGAACAGCGACCAGTCCACCGCTTCGAACGGGAGCGACGCGTAGCTCACCGGCCCGCCGAACCGGGCGCGCACGAGCTCCACCGCCCGCGCGAGGAATGCGCCCATGCGTGCGCGCACCTGCGGCACCGCGGCGCGCACGCGCATCGGGTCGGTGATCACCGCGAGTCGCTCCTCGAGCGTGTCGCCGGGAAAGAAGCCGGCCGTGAACAGGCTCACTTCCGAGCCCGTGCACATCACGACCGACGCGCCGCGCCGCCGGATGCGCTCCGCACGCTCGGCGCAGTCGGCGAGCAGCGCGAGTAGCTCGTCCTGCGTGAGCCCGTTGGTGAAGGGACAGAACCACACCTCGAGCCCCGCGTCGGCCGCATGCCGCGCGGCGATCTCGAGTCGGTCCGGATCGCCGCCCGTGATGCGCACGGCGGTACAGTGCAGGTCGTCGCGGATGAGCTGCATCTCGCGGCGGACGACTTCCGGGTCGAATGGCTCGCGCGTGCTCGTGCCCTTGTTGAGGAAGCCGGTGTCGAAGTTGATGCCCTTGGTCTTCATGTCTTAAGGTACTATGAGTACCCTATCTCACGCAAGCTTGTCAGAGCAGCGGTGTGCGGATAGGGTACGCACAATCCTGTCGGCGTCGGAGTGAACCGACGCCGAATCCCATGGACTCCGACCCCGCTGACGCTGACCCCGATCCGGCGCACGACCACAGGCCGACGCCGAGGAGCGGCGCTCGAACAGGCGATCCTCCGCGCCACGATCGACGAGCTCCTCGAATCGGGCTACGAGGCGCTGACGATGGATCGCGTCGCGAAGCGCGCCGGCACGAACAAGAACGCCATCTACCGCCGCTGGCCGAGCCGAGCGGCGCTCGCCGTCGCCGCGTATCGCGAGCTGAACGTCGCCGACCAGCCCCTCCCCGACACCGGCACGCTGCGCGGCGATGCGCTCGAGCTGCTCCGGCGCGCGAACCGTTCGTGGACGTCGCCCGCCGGTCAGCTCCGCCGTAGCCTCTTCGCCGGTGTCGCACACGATCCCGAGCTCCTCGGCCTGATCCAGGAGCGTGCGAACGACGCCGGCTCCGCGATGTGGCTGACGGTGGTGGCGCGCGCCGTGGCGCGGCGCGAGGTGCCTGCCGAATCGCTGCATGCGCGCGCGGCGACGGTCGCGATCGTTCTGCTGCGCAACGAGTACGTCACGCGTGGTCCAGGCACTGTCCCCGACGACGTGCTGGTCGAGATCGTCGACGACGTGTACCTGCCACTCCTGCGCGGACGCGGCGTCACGGCTCGCGACGCGAACGCGACGCCCGCGCCGCGGCCACAGAGTGCACGAAGGCCGAAGAAGGAAAGCTGAGAGCGCCTGCGCCTTTGGTCCAATATCAGGGAATTCCAGGAGGACCGACGATCCGCGCCCCCGCAAACAGATGTCGGATCACAGGCAAATTGTGAGGCCCCTCCCATGCGTCGACTTGGCTACGCCGCCGTGGCCACCGCAGCGACCGTCCTGCTCATCTACGGCTGCAACAGCGAACTCGTCACGCCAGTCGCAACCACCCCCACCAGCCCGCCTCTCCCACCGACCCAGCCACGAAAGGCAGTCGCCGCCGCCGCACAGATGGGCCAGTGGTCGGCCGTGCTCTCGTGGCCGATCGTCGGCGTCCACATGTCGGTACTCCCCGATGGTCGATTGCTCTCCTGGACGAGCAACGCCATGGACCACACGGACAACACCCCCAACGTGTACCTGTGGAACCCGGCGAACCCGTCCGCATTCGTCCAGATCCCGGAAGCCTCCACCGACATCTTCTGCTCCTCGCACACCTTCCTCAGTGATGGGCGACTGTTCGTGGGAGGCGGGCACTGGGCCGACAACACCGGTTCGAAGGACAGCAACATCTTCGACTACGTGTCGTCGAGCTGGTCGCAGCTGCCGCAGATGCGTGCCGGCCGCTGGTACCCCTCGACCGTCATGCTCGGCGACGGTGAGGTCGTCATCGCCTCGGGCAGCGACGAGAATTCGCAACCGAACACGCTGCCGGAGATCTGGGACGGTGCGAAGTTCCGCGTCCTGAATGGCGCGCCGCTGGCCATGCCCATCTATCCGTGGCTCCATCTGGCGCCGGATGGGCGCGTCTACAACGCAGGCCCTGACCCGCAGACGCGCTACCTGAATCCGTCCGGCGCCGGGGAATGGGTCAACGCGGGCCAGCACGTCAACAGCACCTTCCGGGACTACGGTACGAGCGTGGTGTACGCGCCGGGAAAGATCATCGCCATCGGCGGTGGAGATCCTCCCGTGAACACGGCGGAGCTGGTCGACCTGAACGCCGGCACGACGTGGACGTCCACGGCGTCGATGCAGTACGCGCGCCGGCAGCTGAACGCGCTGGTGCTCGCCGACGGCAGGGTGCTGGCCGTCGGCGGCACGAATGGATCCGGCTTCAACAACGAGGCGGCGAGCATCCTCACGCCGGAGCTGTGGAATCCCGCCACGGGAAGCTGGACCGCGATGGCGGACATGACGGTCCCACGCGCCTACCACTCGACAGCGGTCCTCATGCCCGATGCGCGCGTCCTCTCCGCCGGCGGCGGACGGTGCGGCACCTGTCAGGTCAATCACCTCGACGCGCAGATCTTCTCCCCGCCCTACCTGTTCAACGCCGACGGCTCGGTGGCGACGCGGCCGACGATCACCTCCGCACCCGCCACGCTCACCCGCGGTCAGGTCTTCACTGTCTCGACTCCCGACGCGGCGCGCATCACACGCGCGACGCTCGCGCGCCTGCCATCGACGTCGCACGCGTTCAACATGAACCAGGCGTTCGTCAGTCTTCCCGCGACGCAGGTCTCCGGCGGTGTGCAGCTCACCGCGCCGCCGAATCCCAACCTCGTGCCGGCCGGTCACTACATGCTCTTCCTCCTCGACGGGAACGGCATCCCATCGGTGGCGAAGATCGTCCAGCTACTCGGCACCGCGGCGCTTCCCGCGCCGCCGGGAGGCCCCGCAGCGCCGGGCTACCTGTCCGCGAGCCTGACATCGAGCACGCAGATCAGCCTCAAGTGGTACGACAAGTCCGCGAGCGAGTCGTCGTTCCGGATCGAGCGCTGCCAGGGCAACGGATGCACGAGCTTCACGGAAATCGATTTCGTTGCCGCGAACGTCACCGGTTATGTGAACACGGGACTGACATCGGGCGCCCTCTACAGCTATCGGGTGCGAGCGATGAACGCCGCCGGCGCGTCTGGCTACACCAACGTCGCGACGGCGGCGGTCCCGCCCGTCGCCACGTCGATGCTCACCAACCGGAACGCGGCGCGCTGCATGGGAGTCCCCGGCGGCACCACCGTCAACCTCACCCAGCTCGGCCTCCTCGACTGCCAGGGAGGAGTCAACCAGCAGTGGGCAACGCTTCCCGTCGGCGCGAGCGGCGAGCTCCGCGTCTACGGCAACAAGTGCATGGATGGCAACGGCTCGGAGAATGGCGGCGCGAACGGCGACAGGATCCAGATCTACGACTGCCACGGCGGAACGAACCAGCAGTGGACGCGCACCGCGGCAGGGGAGATCCGGAACTTCACGGGTCTGATGTGCGTCGACGTCGCGAACAAGGCGACGGCCAACTCGTCGCCGCTCGTCCTCTGGACGTGCGACGGCACCAACAGCCAGAAGTGGGACACTCCGAGCAGCCCGCCACCGACGAACCAGCCGCCGACGGCGAACTTCGGCTCGAGCTGCAACGCGCTCGCCTGCTCGTTCGCCAACACGAGCACCGATGCCGACGGGACGATCGCCTCGTCGAGCTGGGCGTTCGGCGACGGCTCGACCTCGACGACAACGAGCCCGTCGCACACGTACGCCGCGAGCGGCAGCTACTCCGTGTCGCTCACCGTCACCGACGACAAGGGTGCGACCGGCTCGAGGACGCAGAGCGTGACCGTGACGGCCTCGCCACCGCCGCCTTCGCCGATCTCTCTGACGGCCCGAGGGTCGAAGGTGAAGGGCGTCCAGCAGGCGGACCTGAGCTGGAGCGGCGCGACCACGTCCACCGTCGACGTGTACAGAAACGGCGCGGTGATCGCCACGGCGCCCAACAACACGACGACGAAGAGCGGCACGTACCGCGACACCCTCAATCGCAAGGGGAGCGCGACGTACCAGTACAAGGTGTGCGAGGCGAACAGCACGACGGTGTGCTCGGCGATCGCCACCGTCGTGTTCTGATCGCGTCGGGAGTGTGAGGGCGCCGCCCGTCGACCGGGCGGCGGCGGCGCTCTACACTTCGGCACCTTGGGATACGCGTACATCATCGCTGCCGCCCTGCTCTGGGCGACGATCGGCCCCGCCGCGCGCTTCGCGCTCCGCGACGGGATCGCGCCGCTCGAGATCAGCTTCTGGCGGGCCGCCATCGGCGGACTGCTCTTCGCGCTGCACGCCGCCTCGCATCGCCGGCTGCGCGTCGCGCGACGAGACCTGCCCGCCGTGGGCGGCTTCGCCCTCCTCGGCGTCACCATCTTCTACTGGGCGTATTTCAGGGCCGTGGAGCTCGGAGGCGCGGCGCTCGCCGCCATCCTGCTCTACACCGCGCCAGCCTGGGTCGCCCTCGCCGCGGCGCTCTGGCTCGGCGAGCGGCTCACGGCGCGCAAGGCCTCCGCCGTCGCGCTGACCCTCGCGGGGATCGCGCTGGTGGCGATCGGGAGTGGATCGGGCGTGAGCGGCGGCACCGCGGCATCGCGCCTGCCGGCGCTTGCCTGGGGGCTGCTCTCGGGAGTCGCCTACGCGGCCTACTACCTGTTCGGCAAGCGTTACTTCGCGCGCTACGACGCATCGACGCTGTTCGCCTACGCACTGCCGGTCGGCGCGCTGCTCCTCCTTCCCGGCGTGTCCTTCGCGCCGAAATCGACCACGGCGTGGCTCGTGTTGGTCTTCCTCGCCGTCGTGCCGACCTATCTCGCCTACTCGCTCTACAGCGTCGGCCTCGCGCGCGTGGAGGCGACGCGCGCCGCGACCGTGGCGACGCTCGAACCGGTCGCCGCTGCGGCGCTCGCGTACGTGGTCTGGGGGGAAGCGCTTCACGCGCTCGGCTACGTCGGCGCGGCGCTCGTGCTGGCGGGCGTGCTGCTGGTCGCGACCGAGCGCCCGGCGAGCGACGGCGTGGAGCCGCCGCACGAGGGTCCCGCGCCGGTGGGGTCAGAGTCGAGCTTCTGACCCCGCTCGGTGCCGGCTCCGCCGGTCGCGGCCGATCGGGGTTACTCGCGTGGCGGCGCCGGGCTGAAGCCCCAACGCCCCGGAGCGTCAGCGACGGCGGCGGACTGCAGGAAACGGGAGTGGCGTTCCGCAGCCCCAGTCCCGATGGCTCATCGCGGCGAGGTCGAGATCGCGGGTGATGGTGCCCACGGTGCGGACGCTCACGGGCAGGAACCACTCGACGCGCTCGTCGGCGACGACACCGGCGAACAGGATGTAATTCCCGGCCGGCACATCGGAGATGGAGAATTGCCCGTCGGGCCCGGCCGCTGCCCGGCGCGTCGCGTACGACGCGATCAACTCGAGCCACGGGCCGCGCCCCGTGCCGACGTCTTTGTTGATGATCCGCTCCGCCTCGGCTTCCACCACGGCGTATTCCTCCTTGGTTTTCGCCGCCTTCAACCGCGCCTCGAGCGGCGCCGTGATCTTCTCCAGCGCCGAGTCCTGTACCGCGCACAGCGAATCGAACGCATCGCGCAGCGGGACGGGAGCTGGAAGCAGTGAGACGACCGCGCCGTTCGATGCACGATGCGCCGCGAGGGGCAGCACCAGGCGTCCCGAGATGGTGGCGCGAACCGACGCCGCCGCGACGACGGGCTCCGGCATCGTCTCACATTCCGGGTATTCCCGGTGCAGGTCGAACTCACACACGACCGGGACGAACCGCCCGCGCACGCGCAGCAGGAATGCATGCGGACTCGCCTCGATGTGCTCGATCGTGAGCGCGTGTCCCCATCGGGACAGGAGGAACCGCCGCCCACGTGCGACGTCGTGCGTGCTATCGGCGGACCCGTCGCCGTTCTCGGCGCCCATGCTCGTGATGGCGAAGCCCATCAACGCGCGATCGAGGACGCGCTCCTGCATCGCGGGGCTCACCGGCGGCTCCGGCCGGCGGGTATCCGGCCGCGCGGCGAACGCTCCCCGCACCACGAGTGTCACGATCGGTGGAACCATCGGTCGCTCGGGCAGCTCGGCGGAGCGGACCGCAACCACACGCAGCGTGCCGCGAAGCTCGCCCGTCGGACTTCCGCCCGACTCGATGCGGAGCTCGCCCACCAACGGGAGGTACTGCCCTCGGTGGCCGCCATCCGGCGCCACGACGTCGACCAGCACCTGATGCCGGTTCCGCTGCGATTCTCCCGTACCGAGGCTCGTGATCTCGTAGTCGCCGGGAGCCGGCGGCAGGGTGTCGAGGAAACGAAGGACGAGCGTGGCGGGCGAGGGCGCGGGCAGCTCGATCCGCAGCGTGCGCTTGTCGCGCAGGTCGATCGAATCGCGCTGAAGACTCCAGCTGGCGGCACCGCGCAGCGACGAGCGAACGTGACTCGCCGTGCCGGGCTCCTTGGAGGCGTCCAGGCTGTCGCGTCCCACGAACTGTCCGACGGTCACTGGCGTGACGCCTTGCGCCCCCACGGCGGGGGCGAGCCTCATGACGAGCGCCAGTGCTCCGACGAGGGCACAAACTCCACGCGCGGCACCAGTGGCGCCGCGCGTGGAAGGCCGAGCTCGAGGTCTCGCGTCCTGCGGGCGATGCATCACTGCACCGCGTTCATCATGTCGAAGATCGGGAGATACATGGCCACGACCATGCCGCCGACCACCACGCCGAGGAACACGATCATCACCGGCTCCATGAGCGAGAGCAATCCGCTCACCGCGGCATCCACTTCCTCGTCGTAGAAATCGGCGATCTTCGACAGCATCTCGTCCAGACCACCGGTCTGTTCACCGACGGCGATCATCGAGATCACCATCGGCGGGAACACCTGCGACTTCTGGAGCGGCGCGGAGATGGTCTCACCGCCCGCGATCGAGGCGCGCGATTCCATGATCGCGTCCTGGATGACCCGGTTGCCTGCCGTCTTCGCCGTGATCTCCAGACCGTCGAGGATCGACACGCCCGAACCGATCAGCGTGCCGAGGGTCCGCGTGAAGCGCGACACGGCCGACTTGCGGAGCACGTCGCCGAGGACGGGCATCTTCAGCAGCAGCTTGTCGATCGCGAGCTTCCCGTCCGGCGTGGCGTAGTACTTCTTGAGCGACCAGCCGGCGAACATGAACGCGCCGATCACGGCCCACCAGAAGCTCTGGAGGAATCGCGACATCGAGATCACGACGCGGGTCGGCAGCGGCAGCGGCATGCCCACGCTCTCGAACATCTTCTCGAACACCGGGATGACGAACAGGAGCAGCACGACGATGGCGATCGCCGCGACGCTCATGATGACGCCGGGGTAGATCATCGCGCCCTTCACCTTGCGGACGAGGGCGTCGTTCTTTTCCAGGAAGGTCGCGAGGCGCATCAGGATGGTATCGAGGATACCACCCGCCTCGCCGGCGGCGACCATGTTGACGTAGAGGTCCGTAAACGCCTTCGGATGCTTGCGCAGCGCGTCGGCGACGGTGTGCCCCGACTCGACGTCGAACACGACGGCCCGCGTGACGTCCTTCAGCGCCCTGTTCTCGCTCTGCTTCGCGAGGATGTCGAGCGCCTGGACGAGCGGAAGACCAGCGTTGATCATCGTCGAGAATTGGCGGGTGAAGATCACGACGTCGCGCATCGAGATCTTGCCACCCGTCTTCCTCTTGTTCGCCGCCTGTGCCGCCTCGTCGATCTTGACGACGTTCAGCCGCTGGCGCCGGAGCTGCGCGACGACTTCGTCGCGACTCGGCGCGTCGATCGTCGCGGTGCGAAGGTCGCCGTTGAGGGCACGCGCTGTATAGGTAAATGCTGGCATCCGTGAGCTCCTTCTCGTGCTGGCCGCCGAGGATCCGGTGGCGCAGTGCAACGTGATGGTTCGGTCCTACCGGCGCGCCGTCGCGCTTCCAGCCGTCCCGCCCGGCTTCTTCGCCGCGTCGTCCTCGGGCGTCTGCCCGATCATGCGGAGGAACTCGTTCGGGTCGTGCGAGGCGCGCAGACAGTCGTCGAGCGCGACGTCGCGGTTCATGTACAGGCCGTACAGCGCGTCGTTCATCGTCTGCATCCCGAACTTCTTGCCGCTCTGCATCGTGCTGTAGATCTGGTGGATCTTGTCGTCGCGGATGAGCGCCCGGACGGCCGGCGTGACGACGAGGATCTCCGCCGCCATGGCGCGGCCGCGTCCCTTGGCCTTCGGCAGCAGCGTCTGCGTGACGATCCCCTCGAGCACGAAGGCGAGCTGCGCGCGCACCTGGCTCTGCTGGTGGCTGGGAAACACGTCGATGATGCGGTTGATCGCCTCGGCTGCGCTGTTGGTGTGCAGCGTGGCGAACGCGAGGTGACCGGTCTCCGAGATCGTGAGCGCCGCCTGGATCGTGTCCAGGTCGCGCATCTCACCGATGAGGATGACGTCGGGGTCCTGCCGGAGCGCGTACTTGAGCGAGGCCTGGAAGCTCTTGGTGTCGGTCCCGACCTCGCGCTGGTTGACGATGCAGCCCTGATGGCGGTGGATGAACTCGATCGGGTCTTCCACCGTGATGATGTGGCCGCGCCGCTCCTTGTTGATCTTGTCGATCATCGCGGCGAGCGTGGTCGACTTCCCACTTCCGGTCGGTCCCGTGACCAGGACCAGGCCACGCGGTCTCTCTGCCATCTTCCGGATCACCTCGGGGAGGCCGAGCTCCTCGAAGGTCTTGATCGAGAAGGGGATCTGCCGGATGACCATCGAGACGCAGCCGCGCTGCTTGAAGCAGTTGCCGCGGAAGCGGGCGAGGTTCTGGATGCCGAAGGAGAAATCGAGCTCGTCGTCCATCTCGAACCGCTTCTTCTGGTTCTCGGTGAGGACGGAGTAGGCGAGCTGCAGGGTGTCCTTCGGCGACATCACCAGCTCGAGATTCGAGTTGGTGATCTCACCATCGATTCGGAGCTTCGGGCGCTCGCCGGCCGTGATGTGCAGATCCGAGGCGTCCCGCTCGATCATCTCCTCGAGCAGGACGCGAAGGTTGACGGTGGCGGGCGCCTGAGCGGGTGCTGTCATAGGAAAGGCTGCGGTGAACCGGCCGCCGAATGGGCGGTGGCGGCACGCCGGATTCGCGCGGCCCGACGGTCGCGCTCCCGGTGATTGAAGACGAGCGAGCGCGACCGGAGGAACACCCTCGCGCCCGATGTGCGGTGGATCACGCCGACGTCTCGCGAATGATCTGCTCGAGCGTCGTGATCCCTTTCATGATCTTCATCCAGCCGTCCATGCGGAGGGTGAGCATCCCCTCCTCCACGGCGGCGTCCCGGATCTCCACGGCGCCGACGTTCATCATGACCAGCTTCCGGAGGCTCGGCGACATCGGCATGACCTCGTAGACGCCCTGGCGTCCCTTGAGCCCCGTGCCGTTGCAGGCGTCGCAGCCGCGTCCACGGAAATACGGGAGCTCGGAGACGGTCGTATCGAGGGTGATGTTCTTCAGCAGCGGCGCCGCCTCCTTGGTGGCCCGCGCCTTCGCGTTCTCGATCGTGTCCGGCGTGAACCGCAGATCGCGCAGCGTGGTCGTGCGCTTCACCTTCGCCGCGCTGAATTCCAGATCGGTGGGCGTGTACTGCTCCTTGCAGTTGCCGCAGATGCGGCGCACGAGACGCTGCGCCAGCACGAGGTTGAGCGCCGAGGCGACGTTGAACGGCTCGAGGCCCATGTCCATGAGGCGGGTCACCGTCTCCGGCGCGGAGTTGGTGTGCAGGGTGCTGAGCACCATGTGGCCCGTGAGCGCTGCCTTGATCGCGATACCGCCCGTCTCGAGATCGCGGATCTCGCCGACCATGATGATGTTCGGGTCCTGCCGCAGGAACGCCTTCAGCGCCGCGGCGAAGGTCATCCCGATCTCCGTCCGCACCAGCACCTGGTTGACGCCGTAGAGGTTGTACTCGACGGGGTCCTCCGCGGTCATGATGTTGACGTCGATGTTGTTGACCTTCGACAGCGCGGAGTAGAGCGTGGTCGTCTTGCCCGAGCCGGTCGGCCCGGTCACCAGGACCATGCCGTAAGGATTCTGCACCGCTTCCATGAGGTCGGCTTCGGCCTTGGGCTCGATGCCGAACTTCTCGAGGTCGAGGGTGAGGTTCCCCTTGTCGAGGATTCGGAGCACGATCTTCTCGCCGAAGAGCGTGGGCAGCGTCGACACGCGGTAGTCGATGACCTTCTTGCCCATCTTCAGCTTGATGCGGCCGTCCTGCGGCACGCGACGCTCGGCGATGTTGAGCTGCGCCATGATCTTGAAGCGCGAGATCAACGCGGCCTTGAGCTTCATCGGCGGCTTCATGACTTCCTGCAGCGCGCCGTCGACGCGATAGCGCACGCGGATGTCGTGCTCGAAGCACTCGAAGTGGATGTCCGACGCGCCGCGCTTGACCGCATCCGTGAGGATGGCGTTGATCAGCTTGACGACGGGCGCGTCCTCCATCTGCGCCTGGAGCGCGGCCGCGGAGACGTCTTCTTCCCGCTCCTCGACGACTTCGACGTCCCCTTCGCTCGCCATGTCGTCGATCACGCTCATCAGGTCGGCGACCTGATTCTCTGCCGCCGTCTCGTAGATCTTGTCGACGGCGCTCTTGATCGAGAACTCTCCCCCGATGACGGGGAAGATGTCGTACCGCGTGATGAACTTGAGATCCTCGAGCACGCCGAGGTTCGTCGGATCCGCCATCGCGACGGTGAGCGTGCGTCCATCCCGCTTGAGCGGGAGGACGAGATGCTTCATCGCGAGATCGCCGGGGACGAGCTTGGCGATGCGTGGATCGACCTCGAACCGCGACAGATCGACCGCCGGCATCTTGAACTGCCGAGCGAGGATCTTCGTGAGCTCGGTCTCCTGAATGAACCCGAGCTTGACGAGGTTGTAGCCGACGCGCGTCCCGCTCTGCTTCTGCTCCTGGATTGCCTTATCGAGCTGCTCGCGCGAGATGAGCTTCTCGCGTACGAGGAGATCGCCGAGTCGTTCGGGCGTGGCGACCGGAGCGGCCATGGGGGAGGTCGGCGGCGAGGGTGCGCGGCGGCGCGCGGGGGAACGAAGTGGGCGACCGGGCGAGATGTGGCTCGCCGGACGCCCGCGAGTACTGGAGTCTCGGCCTGCTCGCGCGGGGACCGCACGAACGGGCTGGAGCGCTCATGGTGGGGACGACGGACGGCCCGAAAAGGTGACGAGTGGAGCAAGCTGTCTCGCCGTGGCGATTCCGACCCCCTTCACCCGCTTGAGCGCGTCCATGGAACTGAAGGGACCGAAGGAATCCCGGTGGGCCACGATGCGGTGCGCGAGCGCCGGCCCGACGCGCGGCAGCGCCTCGATCTCGCGCTCGGATGCGTGGTCCAGATCGACGGGGTGCGACGCCCCATTTTCTCGCGCACCACGCTCCCCCCGAACCGTCATTTCCTGAACTGAACGGTTACCCCGGGCGTCCGTGTCGATCCGCGGCACCGGCGGGGCTGCACCGTTGGCGCCGAGGGCGCCGTCTGACCGGTCGAGAGGAGCGCCGAGTGGGTAGCCGATCACTCCGCCCACCTCGCGGGGGGCGGCGCCACGCTTCGGGCGGGCCAGCCGGACGCCGCGCCGCTTCGTTCCCTTCTGGGTAGCGGCGGCGGATTCCGCCGCGGTGGCCTGGCGGGCGAGGGCCTGCTGCTCGAGCGGTGTCGGTACGGGGGGAGCACTGGCTCGTACGGCGCGAACGGCGCCACCCAGCAGCACCACGATCGCGACGAACGCCAGCGCCTTCTGCTCGGAGGGTGTGGGCACGCGCCGAAGTTGGCACCCTCCGCGAACGGACCGTCACCGATTCGACGCGGATCGGCCCATTCGTGCGCACCACGTCACGCCGCCGGGGTATCGGATGTCGAACCAGTGGAATCGAGCTACCGCTCGCGTGCGACTGCGGGCGGTAACGGGAATTCGTCATCCCGAGCGAGCGGAGCGAGTCGAGGGATCTGCACCCGTTCGTCGCCTCACTCCGATCGAGATGATCCCGGCAAGGCACAGATACACGCCGAACACGGCCCAGAAACACCAATCCGCCGGCCCGGAGTGCCCGACCGATTCGATGCCATAGCGCCGCTCGATCATCGACCAGAGCGGGAGGAGCGCGATCGTGGCGGCGAAGGTGATCGGCATCCCGATCAGCACGCAGGATGGCCACGAGGACAAGCAGTCGGTGGAAGAGGATTCTCAAGATGGCGATCGGGTTGAACGATGGATCAGACTGAGTATCTGCGGCGCGTGCGGCTCGCGTTTCGTGCCGATCTCGCGGCCCCGCCGCCGCTCACCCTCCGCGGCGCGAACGCGGTGGACGGATACGACGAGCCGGACCCGTATGACGAGGCGATCGACGCGCCGACGGACGAGTACCTCGAGCGGTTCACATTCTGGGCGATGCCGTATCTCGACGCGCGGTCGTGGCGGCACTACCTGCCGCGCCTCATCGAGTACGCACTCGCGCACCCGACCGACCCGCGCATGGTCACCGAGGCGCTGGTCCGCTCGCTCCGTCCGCCCGACCGGCTCTCCCCTCGGCTCGCCACCCTCGACGCGAAGCAGGAAGCGGTGATCGTCGATCTGCTCAAGCTGATCGCCGTGGACGACCGGGCGTTCAGCGCGCGGGACGACGCCATCGCCGCCCTGGAGGAGTGGTGGCTGCCGGGCGCCCGCGCGCGGGCGGCAGCCGCTGCGCCGCGCACGGTCGCACCGACCACCTATCGCGACGTCGGCGCGGGTCCGTACCGGCTCACCCTTCCCGCCACGCTCAGCGGAGGCGGAGTGCACCGCGTGCCCGGCGAGCATCGCACGCTGGAGACGTGGGGCGGTGTGCTCTGCTACGACATATATGCCAACGTGTTCGTGAACCTGCAGTCGTCGGCGGTTCGCCCGTGGCGCGACACGGTCGCGCAGATCGAGCGCTGGCTCGATCCCAAGGTCCGCACGTGGATGGAAGTGCCCGGCGCGCAGAAGGCGCTCCGCCTCGAGGGCGCGACCTATCGCTACAGCCCCGCGGAGCCGGAGCGCACGACGGTCGTCCTGGCGCTCGCCCGGAGCGAGATCGTCTCGCTCACCCTGCGCGCCGCCGAACGCCCCGACGTGCAGGCCGAGTTGAATCGCGTCATCAATTCGTTCGCGATCGTGGCCAGAGTTCAAGAGGGTCAGAGTCCTTGAAGGTTCAAGTGACTCTGACCCTCTTGAAGTGCGCGGCTACTGGTCGGTGATCAGGCCCAGCGCGACGTCGCCCACGGTCTGCAGGCTCCCCGCGGAGATCTTGTCCATCGTGTCCTGCAGGGTGTGGTGATAGTTCGGGTTCGCCTGGCCGTCGGCGGTGGGCGGACCGTAGTCGAGATCGATCACGTCGATGACGCGGAGCCCCTTGTTGAGGAGCGGAACGTGGTCGTCGGTGACGTCGTAGCCTGAGCGCGCGACGAAGGCGCGCTCGTAGCCCATGTCGGCGGCTTTCTGCCACACTCGGCTCACCACCTCCGGCGCCTGCCGCATCGAATTCCCTTCCTGCAGGATGTTCAGATCCTTGTCCCCGATCATGTCCCACAGGATGCCGAAGATCGGACGATAGTCGGGGCTCGGCAGATGGTCGGCGAAGTACTGCGAGCCGAGCAGGACGTCCTTGTACGGCGCATCGAAGCTCTTGCCGTAGTCCTCGCCGTCGACGAAGAGCAGGTCGACGCCGACGTTGGGGGGCATCTTCTTGAGCGCGTCGCCGAGCGCGATGAACAGCCCGACCCCGGCCGCGCCGTCGTTGGCGCCGAGGATCGGCGTGCCCCGGTTCCCGAGGACCGGATCGGCGTCGGCCACCGGCCGGGTGTCCCAGTGCGTGACGTAGAGGATCCGCTGCGTCGCCGAGGGCCGGAAGCGCGCGAGGATGTTGCGGAGCGGGAGGTCCTTGCCGTCGACGGTCTTGTGCGTCCACCGCTGCTCGATCACCGTGTCGGCGCGCGCCTTCATCATCGCCACGATCCAGTCACCCGCCTTCTGGGCCTGCGGCGTGCCGGGCACGCGCGGGCCGAACGCCACCTGCTGGCGCGCGTAGGACAGCGCCGAGTCGCCGGAGAAGGCCGTCTTGGCGCGCTGCGGCAGGCGATCGCACGCCGCGAGCGCGGGTAGTAGGGCGAGGGTGAGCAGGAGCGTGCGCGCGAGCGATGGTCTCATGAATGCTTCGAAAGATGTTGTTGTCGTACGGCAGCAGACGCGTCCCTGCAGAGAGAGCACGAGCGGCGGCCCCTGCGTCGCCGCGCACCTATCGCGACGCGATGGGTATGAAGAGGGAAAAGAAAAGACTTGAGCGCTCACGGCGCTGACCTCCCTGATGATCCTCAATTTCATCTCGCGGCAGTTCGGCGAGCTCGTCGGAAAAGGCCTTCCCGCATCGGTGATCGGGGAGTTCTTCCTGCTGTCGATCCCGTTCACGATCGCGCTCACGCTGCCGATGTCCGTGCTGGTGGCGGTGCTGTACGCGTACAGCCGGCTCGCGGCGGAGAACGAGGTCACCGCGCTCAAGGCGAGCGGGGTGAGTCCGTGGCGCATCGTGACGCCGTCGCTCGCGGCGGGCACGGTGATGACGCTGTTCCTGCTCGCGTTCAACGACCAGGTGCTGCCGCGGGCGAACCACCAGCTCAAGACGCTGCAGGACGACATCTCGCAGACGAAGCCGACCTTCCTGCTCAAGCCGCAGATCATCAACGCGATCCAGGAGGGACGCTTCTACCTCAAGGCGGGGAAGATCGATCAGGCCACGTCGAAGATGCGCGAGGTGGTGATCTACGATCTCTCCGACCCCGTGCGGCGCCGGACGATCTACGCCGACAGCGGCTCCATCGCCCTCGCCGGCCGCGACCTCGAGATGCAGCTGTATGACGGCCAGATGCAGCAGGTGACGACGGAGCGTTCCGGGCAGCTCAACCGGCTCTTCTATCGGCGCGACCGGATCACGATCCGCGACGTGGCGAAGGACTTCGAGAAGTCGAAGAGCACGATGGAGAACCGTGGCGACCGGGAGCTCGGCATCTGCGCGATGCAGAAGCGGCTGCGCATCGCGAACGCGAATTATCTTGACGCGAAGCAGGACTACGAGGACGCGATCCGCCTCGCGAAGCAGCCGCCCTCGGCCACGCCGAAGCCGGCGTCGGTGCACCGCACGGCGCGGGCGCGGCCCGAGCCGCACAACATCGCCTACCTGTACTGCCAGGTGCTGTCGCGGCTGATCGGCGTGAAGAAAGCAGAGGCGGCGGATGTCAGCAGCGCCGTGCTGCATCGTGCGGCGCAGGACACGGTGCCGAAGCGCGCGGCGCAGGACACCGCACCGAAGCGCGCGGCGGAGGATACCGCGCCGAAGCGCGCGGCGCAGGACACCGCGGCGCGGCGCGACACGACGAAGGGCACGGTGATCCTCGGAACCTCGCGGCCGCCGGCGCCCGGTACCCCCGGGGCCAGGCCGGTGCCGGTACCCGTGCAGACGCAGCAACGTCCTGGCGCGGTACCAGGCATGCCGCCCGGCACGCTGCTCCCGCCCGCGACGGGCACCTTCAAGGATCCCTTCCTCGCCAGGTCGGCCGCGGAAAGCCTCCGGGCCATCGGCCAGCGGCAGCAGAGCGCGGCGGAGATCATCGCCGACAACACGGCGCGCGTGGCGGAGAACAAGCTCCGATTCGACACGTCGCGCCGCGCGAAGAATCGGTATGAGATCGAGATCCACAAGAAGTTCGCCCTCGCCGCGGCGTGCCTCATCTTCGTCGTGCTCGGCGCGCCGCTCGCGCTGCGCTTCCCGCGCGGCGGGGTGGGTCTCGTGCTGCTCGTGAGCCTCGTCGTGTTCGCGCTCTACTACGTCGGGCTGATCGGCGGCGAATCGCTGGCCAACAAGGGGATCGTGCCCCCGTTCTGGGCGATGTGGGGGACGAATGTCGTGCTCACCGTCGTCGGGGTCGTGCTGCTCTTCCGGATGGGCCGTGAGGACAGCTCCGGGCGCGGCGGCAACTGGGGCGACCGGATCGACGCGCTGCGCGACTGGGTCAAGGCGCGCCGCGGCCGGCGTCCCGTCCTCACGGAGGAGGCGGCATGAGTGTCGTGCGACCGCTCGACCGCTACGTCTTCACGGAGTGGGTGAAGATCTTCCTCGCGACGGCGATCGGCTTCCCGCTGCTGCTCGTCGTGATCGATCTGACGGACCACCTGCAGAAGTACCTCGACCAGAACCTGCCGCGCGCCGACATCGCGCTGAGCTACGTGTACTGGATGCCGCAGTCGCTGTTCATGGCGATGCCGGCGGCGGTGCTCTTCGCGACGGTATTCTCGATCGTCACCTTCACCCGGCACTCCGAGATCACGGCGGCCAAGGCGTCGGGGATCAGCTTCTATCGCATCATCGCGCCCATCATGCTGGGGGCCGTCATCGCGGCGGGGCTGGACCTCGTGGTGGCGGAGGTCGTCCCGGTCACGGACGCGCGGCGGAGCGAGCTACTCCAGGAGAGCAAGGTCAGCTCGGGGACGCAGCGCTACAACTTCGTGTACGCCGCGGAGTACGGGCGCGTCTACAAGGCGCAGATGCTCGATGCCACCGCGGGGCGGATGGACAAGTTTCAGATCGAACGAAAGGGGAACGGGAAGGATTACCCGAGCGTGCTGATCTCCGCGCAGGGCGCCACGTTCAAGCCGAAGACGAAGCGGTGGGCCGTGGAAGGCGGGTCGATGCACATCATCGCTGACACGTCGCCCAACTTCACGATCAGCTTCGCGTCGATGACGGACCAGCATCTCACCGAGCAGCCGACGGACCTGATGGCGCGCCCGCGCAATCCACAGGAGATGCGCTTCCGCGAGCTGTCGCGGTTCATCACGGCGCTCGAGCGGTCGGGGGGCGACGCCAACCTGCTGCGCGTGGAGCGGGCCCTGAAGATCGCCATCCCGATCACCTGCATCGTCATCGCGCTCTTTGGCGCGCCTTTAGCGACCAGCACCCAGCGCGGGGGCACCGCGTACGGGATTGGCGTGAGCCTGGCCACGACGATCATCTTTCTCCTCATGATCCAGTTGACGAAAGCGGTCGGTGGAAAGGGCGTAATCAACCCTGATCTGGCGGCGTGGCTGCCGAATGCCATGTTCGCCGTCATGGGACTCGTGCTCCTGATGCGCGTGCGTACGTGAGCGAGCTCGATCGCCCGGTCGGGGGAGGTCGCATGCAACCGACGGAGACCTTCCCCGTCGTGCAGCGCACCGGCATCAGGTTCTTTCGCCGGGTCACCCGAGCCTTCATCAACTTCTTCGCCCAGATCGGCGCGCGCGGCTACTTCCTGCGCGACATGGGACGCGCGCTCGGGGATCCGGCGACCTTCGTCCCCGAGACGATCCGGCAGATGCAGCGGGTCGGCGTGGAGTCGATCCCGCTCACCGTGATCGTCGCCGCGTTCATCGGCGGCGTCATCGCGATCCAGGTGCGCTACCAGCTGTTCCCGGGCGTCCAGCTGTCGATCATCGGGCTGTCCGTGCGACTGATGCAGGTGCTCGAGCTGGGGCCTCTGCTGACGGGGCTCGTGCTGACCGGGCGCGTCGGCGCGCGGATGACAGCGGAGATCGGGACGATGCGCGTCACCGAGCAGATCGACGCGTTGGAGACGCTGTCGTATGATCCGGTGGCCTTCCTCATCGTGCCTCGGCTGCTCGCCTGTCTCGTGATGCTCCCCTGCCTCGTCGTGCTGGCCGATGCGACGGGGTTGTTCAGCGGCTATGTGGTGTCGGTGTACGTCACCGGCGTGACGAAGCAGGACTTCATCACCGGCGTGCGCCTCGGCTTCGGTACCTTCCAGGTGGTCTACTCGTTGCTCAAGGGGATGCTGTTCGGCGCAGCCATCTCCTTCGTCTGCTCGTACGAGGGGTTCGTCACCGAGGCGGGCGCCGAGGGCGTCGGCCGGAGCACGGCGAAAGCCGTGGTCATCACTTCCGTCACGATCCTCGTCCTCGATACTTTGACGGCTGCGCTCCTGGCCCCTTACCTACAGACATGAAACGTCGCGACGAAGTCCTCGTCGGCATCGTCCTCACCGTGGCGGTGGCGATCGCGCTAGTCGGCACGCTCTGGCTCGTGCGCGGCGGTCTCTCGTCCGGCTATCCGCTGTACTCCCGGTTCGCATGGGGGCAGAACCTCAAGCCCGGGCAGCCGGTGCTGCTCGCCGGGGTGAACGTGGGCGCCGTCGCGGACGTGACGTTGCGCGACGACGGCTATCTCGACGTCGTGCTCCGCGTGAACGACGACGTGAAGGTGCCGAAGAACTCCGTCGCGAGCGTGAAGCCCGTCGGCATCTTCGGCGACGCGGCGATCGCGCTGACGCCGAAGGGCCCGAGCGCCATCTCGTACAGCCCGGGCGACACCGTCCCCGTCGGGCCGGCCGACACCGACATCCAGGCGATCATGAATCGCGTGGACTCGATCGGCGCGACGGTGCAGACGATGACGAAGGCGATCAACGCCGATCTCGTGGCGAGCGGCGGGATCAAGGACATGCGCCGCTCGCTGGCCAACGCCGCGGAGCTCACGCAGTCCGCGGCCCGGCTCTCCGTGCAGCTCAACTCGATCGCGGCGGAGCAGAATCGCAACCTGACGGCGACGATGGCGTCGCTCCGCCGCGCCGTGAGCGCGGTGGATTCGGCGAAGATCGACTCGACGATGAGGAACTTCCAGACGTCGAGCGCGACGCTGACCCGCATCGCGTCGAACCTCGACTCGACGAGCCGCCACGCGAACAACATCATCGCCGGCCTGGAGCGCGGCGAAGGCACGGCGGGCAAGCTGCTGAAGGACACCCTGCTCTACCGCGACCTGCGCGGGCTGGTGACGCAGGCGGATTCCGTGATGGCCGATCTGAAGGCGAATCCGAAGAAGTACATCAATCTGCGGATCTTCTAGCGGGGATGAGGAGATGCGGGGATGCGGGGATGAGAAACCACACGGCCTCGGGAAGCTCCTGCCTCCCGAGGCCGCGTCGCATCCCCGCATCCCCGCATCCCCGCAAATCACCGTTTGTCGATCACCGATCCTCCCGCTCTCCCGCCATCCCAGCCGGAGTCACCGCCGCGGTCGGAGCCTTTCGCCTCGGGCGGGGTCGGCGTGGGATTGTCGTCGTGCTCCTCGCGGGCCTGCACGCCGCGGCCGTGCGCGCCATGGCCGCGGTGTGGGGCCGAGTCGGTCCCGGGCTCGGCTTTCTGATTCATTTCCGCGCTCGAGGCGTCGTTGGGGCCGCCGGGCACGTGGTCACCGCGCGGGACGTTTTCCTTGGATCGATCGGACATGTCGACTCCGGGTTGGGTTCCGGGCGTCGGAATTTGCATCGTGCATGCCTCGAGCGGGGATGCGGGGATGCGGGGATGCGGGGATGCGGGGATGCGGGGATGCGGGGATGCGGAACGGCCTCCGGATGCTTCGGCATTCCGGGGCCGTTCGGGTGCGCTGGCCGCTGAATGCTCGCCGCTGCCCGCTCGCCGCTAGACCGCTCGACGCTGAACCGCTGCCTGCTCGCCGCTGAATAGTGCAGATCCCTCGACTCGCTTTGCTCGCTCGGGATGACAGCCGTTCGCATCCCCGCACAAGCGGGCTCCGCATCCGACGGTTGCGGCCGAAGGTGCATGGGTGCAACAATCACGTGGGCGGACCGTAGAGAGGCGGTCCGCCGGAACGACCCACCTCCGACCTGCTTTCGGGAGCGCCTGATGATTCACATCCCCCACTTCATGCAGCTGGTGGCCCTTTGCGGCGCTGGGCTGTTCACGTCGACCATCGGCTTCGCGGCCCTCTGGATCCGTGCTCGCGAGCGCGCGACCCGCGCCGAGTCGCTGCTCGAGGGGATGCGGCTAATGGGGGCGCGGGAGGGGGGCTCGATCGCGCTCGACGCGATCGCGGAGGAGGTGGAGCGGATCGGCGAGGGGCAGCGGTTCCTGACGCGTATCATGTCCGAGCAGGCCAACCGCGCCGCGCTGCCGCCGCGGGCGCCGGGCGTCACGACGCCGCACTGAAGCCTGTGCTGGCCCGCGTGCGTCCGGTCTCGCGCGTCGCGGCGGCGCTGCTCCTCGGTGCCGTGACTGCGTTGCCGCTCGGCGCGCAGGGGACGAGCGGCGTCACGATCACCGGCATCTCCACGGGCGCGCGCATCCGCGTCGCCGCGCGCGACGTTCAGCCGTTCGTGGGCACGCTGATCCGCCGGATGGGCGACACGCTCGTCGTCGAGCTGCCGAGCGGCGCGGCACTGACGATCCCGGAGGGACGCCTCACGCGGCTCGACGTGAGCGGCGGCGTGCGGCGCCGCACCTGGCAGGGCGCGGGGATCGGCCTCATTGCGGGCGCGGGCATCGGCACGGCGGTCGCGCTGGCGACTTACCGGCGGACCGACTGCATCGATTCGGCGATCGCGCAGGGGCTCGTCTGTCCGTTCATCGACGACGTATCGCGCCAGACGACCGTGTTCGTCGACGCCGCGCTGATCGGCACGGCGGGTACGATCCTCGG
>JAEKKK010000075.1 GCA_019510405.1 Gemmatimonadota bacterium
CAAGAAATGCAAGCTGTTTGCGTAAAGGTGTCAGCGGGCGGCCCACAGTCCCCTGACGTGCCCGAGGTGCCGGGTCATGACCTCGCGGACACGCTCGGGGTCCCGCGCGAGCAGGGCGTCGACGTCCTCGGCGTGGGCTATGGCTTCTTCCGCCCCACGACTGCGCACGATCCGGTGCAGAATCCGCGGACCTTCGCCCTGTATGTGACGGCGTCGTTCCTGCTCGGCGCACTGAGCTCGGGGGTCGCCGGCTACGTCGGCATGTGGGTGTCGATCCGGTCGAACATTCGCGTCGCCGCGGCGGCGATGACGTCGCTCAACGATGCGCTGCAGACCGCGCTGCGCGGCGGCGCGGTCTCGGGGCTGTTCACCGTTGCGATGAGTCTTCTCGGCGTCGGCGGGCTGTTCGCCACACTCTCCGCCTTCGTCCCCGCCGGGATGTCGGCCGACGACTGGGCGCAGCGCATCCCATTCCTCATCGTCGGCTACGGCTTCGGCGCCTCGTTCGTCGCGCTGTTCGCTCAGCTGGGCGGCGGCATCTACACGAAGGCGGCGGACGTCGGAGCGGATCTCGTCGGCAAGGTCGAAGCAGGAATTCCGGAGGACGATCCGCGCAATCCGGCGGTCATCGCGGATCTCGTGGGCGACAACGTCGGTGACTGCGCCGGCCGCGGCGCCGACCTGTTCGAGTCCACCGCGGCGGAGAACATCGGCGCGATGATCCTCGGCGTGCTGCTCCATGGCGCGTTCGGCATCAACGGGATCCTCTTCCCGCTCGTGATCATGGCGCTCGGCCTGATCTGCTCCATCGTCGGCGTGATGGTCGTGCGCACGGCGGAAGACGCCGATCCGATGAAGGCGCTCAATCGCGGCTACTACGTCACCGCGGCGCTGGTGACCGTTGCCTTCTTCTTCGCTGCCCGCACGCTGCTCAACCCCGCCGGTGCCCCCGACGTGTGGTGGCACTTCTTCATCTGCGGATTGATCGGCATCGCGACGTCGATCGCCTTCGTGTTCATCACGCAGTACTACACCGAATACCGCTATCGTCCCGTGCTGGGTATCGCGGAGGCGAGCCAGACCGGCCCCGCCACGAACATCATCGCCGGCCTCGCCGTCGGCATGGAATCCACCGTCATGCCGGTCATCACGATCGGCATTGCCATCATTGCGAGCTACTCGCTGGGGCGCAGCAGTGGCCTGGTGAACGAAGCCGGCCAGCCGATCGGTGGCCTGTTCGGCACCGCTGTGGCGACGATGGGCATGCTCGGCACCGCGGGCTACATCCTCGCGATGGACGTCTTCGGTCCCATCACCGACAACGCGGGCGGCATCGTCGAGATGTCGCGCCAGCCCGAGTCGGTGCGCGACAAGACGGACCGCCTGGACTCGGTCGGCAACACGACGAAGGCGCTCACCAAGGGCTACGCGATCGGCTCCGCGGCGCTCGCGGCCTTCCTGCTCTTCTCGGCGTACCTCGACGAGGTGCGCAACTACACGGGCCAGACGCTCAACGTCGATCTCTCCAAGCCCGTCGTCTTCGTCGCGGCGCTGCTCGGCGCGATGCTCGTCTTCTGGTTCTCCTCGCTCGCCATGACCGCGGTGCGCAAGGCGGCATCGTCGGTCATCACCGAGGTGCGCCGCCAGTTCAAGGAGCGTCCGGGCATCATGCAGGGCACCGAGGATCCCGATTACGCCGCCTGCGTCGACATCGTCACCGTCGGCGCCCTCAAGGCGATGGTGCTTCCCGGCGCGCTCGTCGTGCTCTTCCCGATCGTCGTCGGCCTGGTGTTCAAGCACTTCGGCGGAGCAGGGGAGTACATGGGCGCTGAATCGGTCGCGGCGCTGCTCATGGTCGGCACGATCGCCGGCATCCTGATGGCGGGCTTTCTGAACAACGGCGGCGGCGCCTGGGACAATGCCAAGAAGTACATCGAGACCGGCGCGTACGGCGGCAAGCGCTCCGAGGCCCACAAGGCAGCAGTCGTGGGGGACACGGTCGGCGATCCGTTCAAGGACACCGCTGGCCCCTCACTCCACGTGCTCGTGAAGCTGCTCAGCACGATCACGCTCGTGCTCGCCCCGCTGTTCCTCTGATCGCCTTCTTGCGCGAGACCGGATGCCATCGCTCTTCGCACGTAAGCCGATCGCGGACTTAATCGCCGAGGAAGGACATCCGAACTCGCTGAAGCGGTCGCTCGGTGCGGGCGACTTGGTCATGCTCGCGATCGGCGCAGTGATCGGCGCGGGGATCTTCGGGTCCATCGGGTCGGCTGCCGCCGGCCAGGTGGGGCCCAATGGGGAGATCATTCGTGTGGGCGCCGGTCCCGCACTCGTCGTCTCCTTCCTGCTGCTCGGCGTCTGCTGCGCCCTCGCGGGGCTCTGCTACGCCGAGCTGGCGTCGATGATCCCGCAGGCGGGAAGCGCCTATGCGTACTCGTACGCGACGCTCGGCGAGGTCGTAGCGTGGATCATCGGGTGGGACCTCATTCTCGAGTACGCAGTGGGCAACGTCGCCGTCGCGATCTCGTGGGGGGACTACTTCAAGTCGCTCGTCGGCGACTGGATCACGATGCCGTCATGGCTCACCACGGGCTACCGCACGGCGTTGCTCAGTCAGGATCCGCAAATTCACGGACTGCTGGCGACGGCCCCTCGCGTTGCCGGCATTCCCGTGCTGATCAACGTCCCCGCGTTCGCCATCGTTGCGCTCATCACGATGCTCCTCCTGTTGGGCGCTCGTGAGAGCGCACGAGCGAACAACGTGATGGTCGCGGTGAAGTTGATCGTGCTCGCGCTGTTCATCGTGATGGGGCTCCAGCACATCAACCCGGCCAACTACCATCCGTTCGCGCCGAACGGTTTCCGCGGCATCCACCAGGGCGCGGCGATCGTATTCTTCGCCTACATCGGATTCGACGCGATCAGCACGGCGGCGGAGGAGACGAAGAACCCGCAGCGCAACCTGCCGATCGGCATCCTCGGCGGCCTCGCCATCTGTACAGTCATCTACATCATCATCGGCGCGGTGCTGACCGGGATGGTCCCATCGAGCGACCTGGGCAAGGCAGCGGACCCGCTCGCCTATGCACTGAACGCGACTGGGATGACGTCCATCGCCAAGATAGTCGCCCTTGGCGCCGTGTTCTCGATGTCGGCAGTGCTGCTCGTCTTCCAGTACGGCCAGCCGCGGATCTTCTTCGCCATGGCCCGAGACGGGCTCCTTCCGCAGTGGGCGGCGAAGGTAAGTAAGAAGGCCCGAGTGCCGTGGGCGACGACGTTGCTCACGGGACTCTTCGTCGCGCTCTGGGCACTCATCGGCGATGCGAACGAGACGTACGATCTCACGAACATCGGCACCCTCTTCGCCTTCGCGCTCGTCTGCATCGGCGTGATGGTGCTGCGGCACACCGATCCGGATCGTCCGAGGCCGTTCCGCGTGCCGTTCGTATACGTGACGGCGACCCTGGGTGCGATCCTTTGCGTCATCGTGATGTACGGGTTGCCGGCCCTCGCCTGGCGACGGTTCGGCGTATGGCTCGCCGCGGGGCTGCTGCTGTATGTGATCTACGGCTATCGGCACTCCAGCCTCCGCCGAGGGTCGCGCGTGACACCTGTCGCCGGCGACGACTGAGCGCGTGACCGACGAGACGCACCCCGTGAGCGCGCCAGCCGCATCGCCGCCCCGCAAAGGACTTCGCGGGATCACGCAGACGCAGCAGATCGTGATCGCGATGGTCTTCGGGATCCTGCTCGGGTACCTCTTTCCCGATCACCCCGCTGGCCAGCCCGGATTCCAGGCGTCGAGCCTGAACTTCCTCTCGACGATCTTCCTGCGGATGATCAAGTCGTTGATCGTCCCGCTGCTGTTCTCGACGCTCGTCGTCGGGATCGCGGGGCACGGCGACGACATGAAGCGAGTGGGAAAGCTCGCGTTTCGGTCAATCCTCTACTTCGAGATCGTCACGACGTTCGCGCTCGTCGTCGGACTCCTCGCGGTGAACATCGTCAAGCCCGGCGTCGGCGTGAACCTGGCCACCGCGACGGCGCAAGCCGGTACCGAGTTCGCGCGGAAGCAGACGACGTTCATCGGCGTCATCGAGCACACCGTGCCGCAGAGCTTCTTCGAGGCCGCGGCGTCGAACGAAGTGCTCCAGATCGTCTTCTTCGCCATCATCTTCGCCGTTGCCCTCTCTCAGGTGCAGGGGCCGGCGAAGACGTTCATGCTCACCGCGTGTGAGAGCCTGAGCGAGGTGATGTTCAAGTTCGTCGGGATCGTGATGAAGTTCGCGCCATTCGGCATCGGCGCGGCGATCGCCGTGACGGTCGGGAAGAGTGGCTTGGGCGTGCTGCACAATCTGGGCGTGCTCGTGCTGACGCTGTACGGCGCCCTCATCGCCTTCGTGCTCTTCGTGCTCCTGCCGGTGGCTCTCATCTTCAAGGTGCCGATTCGCCGCTTCTGGCAGGCGACGAAGGAACCCTGGCTGATCGCGTTCACGACGGCGTCGTCGGAGGCGGCGCTGCCGCTCGCGCTGCAACGCATGGAGCGGCTCGGCGTGCCCCGCCGCATCGTCTCGTTCGTGCTGCCGACCGGCTACTCGTTCAACCTCGACGGCAGCACGCTCTATCTCGCGCTCGCCTCGGTGTTCGTCGCGCAGGCCGCCGGCATCCACATGCCGATCGGCACCCAGATTCTGATGATGCTCACGCTCATGCTGACGAGCAAAGGCGTGGCCGCCGTGCCGCGGGCGTCGCTGGTGATTCTCTCGGGCGCGCTCACGCAGTTCGACCTGCCGCTCCAGGGCGTTGCCGTCATCCTCGGCGTTGATGCGCTCATGGACATGGCGCGCACGTCGATCAACCTCGTCGGCAATTGCCTCGCGACGGTCGTGATGGCGCGCTGGGAGGGCGTGTTCGAGCTCTCGGCCGAGGACACGCCCGTCGCCGACGCGCTGCGCGGCCAGCCGCTCAGCGTCCCCGCCGTCGTCACCCCGCCCGACGAGGGCTAGAGGAGCGTCAGCTGTCGGCGATCGTCTCGCCGACGTAGCGCAGCGCACTTCGCACCGCACCACGCGCCGGATTGACCTCGCCCGCGCGCACCTGTGCGCCGGGTACGGCGCTCTTGAGGCGATGCTCGAGGCGCTTGCGCAGCGTGGTTCCCTTCGTGAGCATGCCCCCCGTGAACGCGACCGGGGTCGCGGCGCGCTCGTCGCCGAAGAGCTGTCGTGCCAGCGTGCGGACGTGGAGCACCAGCTCTTCCACGGCGAGGCTGAGGATGGCGTTCGCCCGCAGATCACCGGCCTCCGCCACGCTCGACACCACGGGCGCGAGCGACGCGAGCTGCGCCGGTGTCGCCTGCGCCGCCCACGCGATCAGCTCCTGCGGGTCGTTCACCTGCGCCGCGGTGAGCACGGCGCCCATCAGTGCCGTCTCCGGTTCCCTCCCATCCGCCGCGGCGGTCACGACGCTGAGCGCCCGCCGACCGACCCACTGCCCGCTCCCTTCGTCGCCGCAGACGGGACCCCAGCCACCGCAGCGCGCGCTCTGTCCCGCGGGTCCCCGCCCGAAGGCGACGGAGCCCGTGCCGCTCACGAGCAGGACACCGGGCCCGTCCCCGAACGCGTCGTCGAGCGCGATCGAGAAGTCGGGGTGGATGACGACTTCGTCCGCGAGATCGCGGCTCACGAGCGCCTGCCAGATCGCCTGACGCTCCGGATCGCGTCCCGCTCCCGCCACGCCGACGCAGAGGACCTTGGGCGTGACGTGCGTCATCTCGCACGAGGCCAGCGCGTCGCGCACGGCCGCCGCGATCGTGTCGGCCGAGCGTTCCGCTTCCCCGGGCCGCACCGCACTGCCCGGCCCGACGACCTCGCCGAGCTGCGTGCCCGCTTCGTCGGCGACGATCACTCGCGTCTTGGAGCCACCGCCGTCCACTCCGACGACGATGAAGGTCATGCGCGCTCCGGCGTCGCCGCCGGTGCAGGGTGCGTATATGACGACAGGATGCCCACGAGCAGAGTGATGATGGTGCCGATGAACACGTACCAGGGCCACGCGATCGCCGCGAACGGCGCGAGCGTGGCGGCGAGCGAGGGGAAGGCGGCGGAGAGCGGCTTCGCGAAGACGATGAACGCCATCGTCCCGATCGCGACGGACATGCCGAGGATCGCGTCCCGCTGAATCGCCCGCCGCCAGAATATACCGAGGAAGAAGCCCCCGAGCAGTCCGCCGTAGGTAAACGAGGCGATGCCGAGCGCGACGACGACGACAGGGGTCTTCGTGTCTTGCGGGAACAGCAGAGCACCCAGCGTGAGGACGACGCCCCAGCCGAGCGCGAACAGCCGGCCCATGCGCAGCGTGTTCGCGTCGTTCGCCGCCCTGCCGGTGATCGGCAGGTAGATGTCGTGCGTCGTCGCGCCGGCCAGCGAGTTGATCGCTCCCGAATGCGTGCTCATCGTCGCCGCGACGATCGCCGCCACGATCAGCCCCACGAGCCCGGACGGCATGTGCTCGAGGATGAACATCGGGAAGATCTGGTCGGTCGATGGAAAGATCCGGCCCTGATAGAACGCCCACAGGCCGAGTCCGATGCACAGGAACAGGAAGAACTGGCAGAACACCACGAACCCCGAGCCGATGATCGCCCGCTGCGCATCCTTGAGCGTGCGTGACGACATCAGCCGCTGAACGATGAGCTGATCGGTACCGTGCGACGCCATGGCGAGGAACGCGCCGCCGATCAGCCCGGCCCAGACCGTGTGCGGATTCGACAGGGTGAAGGCGAAGTCGATCCCGCGCGTCTTCCCCGCGGCGCTCGCCCCCGACCAGATCGCCCCCCAGCCGCCGGGCGCGAGGTGGCCGAGGATGAGCAGCGCCGCCGCCCCACCGCTCAGGTAGATGCCGGCCTGGAGGAGCTCTGTCCAGACGACGGCCTTCATCCCGCCCTTGTACGTGTAGATGATGGTGAGCACGCCGAGCAACAACACGGACGCCGGCATGACGAACGCCTTGTTCGTCACCGACGGGCCGATGATCAGCGCCACGGGAATCGCGGTCGCGAAGACGCGCACCGAATCCGCCAGCGCGCGCGTCACCATGAACACGATCGACGCGAACCGGCGCGTCGCGATGCCGAAGCGCGTCTCGAGCAAGGCGTAGGCGGTAACGAGATTGCCGGCGAAGTAACGGGGCAGGAGGACTCCCGCCACGACGAATCGTCCGACGATGTAGCCGGCGACGATCTGGAGGAACCCGAGGTTGCCGGTGCCAGCCGCGCTCCCGTACGAGAGCCCGGGCGTGCTGATGAAGGTCAGCGCGCTCGTCTCACTGGCGACGATCGAGAACATGACCGCCCACCAGGGGATGGCGCGATCGGCGACGAAGTAATCGTTGGAGTCGCGCTGTGTTCGGCCGACATACAGACCGAGTGCCGTCGTGCCGGCGAGATACAACACCAGCACGACGGCATCGAGCGCCGTGAAGCGCGTCATCGGTCGGCGCTACTCGACGACGTACGCTTCCATCGCGAAGTACTCCGCGAGGCCGAGACGATCCAGCAGCGCGGCGGTGTCTCTGTTCCGCGCGTCGACGCGCTGCCAGAACTCACGGTCATCCTGGCCCGGGAAGGGCGCAGAGTCCTTCTGCGACTGATGCTTGAAGATCGCCTGGATCTTCTTCCGCAGCTCTTCCTGCGACATCGGGACGAGCCACGTCGCCTCCGTCACCGGCCATTCCTGCCACGCGCCGCGATACAGCCAGACCTCGGGACGCGGGAAGGTGATCTCCTGCAGGGCGCGGTCGATCGCTTCCTTGCACATCCGGTGCGTGCCGTGCGGATCGGAGAGGTCGCCGGCCACGAAGATGATCTCGGGCTTGTACTCCTCGAGCAGGTCGCGCACGATCGCGACGTCCGCCGGCCCGATCGGATCCTTCTTCACCTTGCCCGTCTGATAGAACGGCAGGTTGAGGAACCGCGCGTTGTCCCGCGTCAGCCCCATCACCTCGATGCCGGCTACCGCCTCGCTCTCGCGGATGATCCGCTTGATGTCCTGCACCTCGGGGATGTCGACGTCGCCGGGGTGCTTCGAGTCGAGGAAGCCGTACACCTGATCGGCCAGCCGGTCGACGTCCGCGCCGCCGATGTTGCGATCGTGCTCGAGGCGGCGCAGGAAATCGACGTACTTCCGCACCTCGTGATCGAACACCGCGATGTTGCCGCTCGTCATGTAGGCGACGAGCATGTCGTTTCCATTCTCGACGAACTTCCTGAGGATGCCGCCCATCGAGATCACGTCGTCGTCGGGATGCGGCGAGAAGCAGATCGTGCGGCGACCCTTCGGCAGCTTGCTCTTGCCGCGGATCTTCGCGCCGAGCGCGTTGAACACCTCGCCGTTCACGGCCCCCGGCGACCCGTACCGCGCGACCAGCGACGACATCCCTCGCTCGGCGTAGTCACGCTGCGTGAGCTTGAGGATGGCGCGATCGGATTCCAGGGAGAGCCACGCGACGGCACGCAGCATCAGCTCGGGCGTCCATTGCACTTCGTCGAGCAGCCAGGGTGTGGCGATGCGCGTCAGGTCGGCGCCGGCGGCGCGATCGACGTAGAACGTCGTGTTCGCGTGGCGCTGAAGGAACGTCGCGGCCACTTCGAGGTTGATCTCGCCCTCGACCGCGCGGCGCACGATCGACGCCTTGTGCTCGCCCGTGGCAAGGATC
>JAEKKK010000076.1 GCA_019510405.1 Gemmatimonadota bacterium
ACGCCGGAGCGGCGCAGCGTGGCGCGCAGCTCGTCGCGCATCGTCTGGCGCAGCGTGGGATCGAGGTTCGACAGCGGCTCGTCGAGCAGCAGGACGCGCGGTGAGATCACGAGCGCCCGCGCGAGTGCCACGCGCTGCTGCTCCCCGCCCGACAACGCCTGCACCTGGCGCGATGCCTTCTCCGCGAGCCCGACGCCGGCGAGCGCCTCGCGCGCCCGCTCCAGCCGCTCGCGCTTTCCCACGCCGCGCGCCTCGAGCCCGAACGCGACGTTCGACTCGACGTTCATGTGCGGGAAGAGCGCGTAGTGCTGGAACACCATCCCGAACCCGCGCCGCTGCGGCGACTCGTGCGTGATGTCGCGCGTCGCCCCCGATTCGTCGGTGAGCATCACGCGTCCGGAGTCGGGGGTCTCGTAGCCGGCGGCGATGCGCAGCGTGGTCGTCTTGCCGGAGCCCGATGCACCGACCAGCGCGACGAGCTCTCCCGCCGCGATTGACAGTGAGACGGCGTCGACCGACGGATCGGGGTTCCCCGGGTAACGACGCGTCACCCGGTCGAGCACCAGCGCGCTCGCCGAACGCCGAGCCGCGTCGCGCGCTGGAGGCGTGCCGTCGGTCACTTGCCGCGCTGGCTGTTGCGGATGTTGCTGTCCCAGAACTTCATCCACGTGTCGAGGCTGTCGGCGAGCAGCTTCGCATCCACCGGCATCACCTTGAGCTCCGTTCGCGCTCGACGCACCGCGTCGGGCAGCGAGTCATTCGGCAGATCCGTCCGCGACGGAATGCGGAGGAACTTCACCGCGGCATCCCTGAACGCCAGGGGAGTCGTGACATATTCATAGAACTCCTTCGCCAGCGCCGACTGCTTCCCGCCGTGCACGAGCGCGATCGCGTCGACGAGCAGCGGGGTGCCGCTCGTCGGAAAGACGAACCCGACCGGCGTCTTCGTCCGCGCCTCGAGCGTCGCGATGTCGGGCATGTTGTACAGCGTGACCACCCCTTCCTCGCGCCCGAGCTTCTGATACAGCAGCGCGGGGTTCAGCACGTACTCCTTGGTGTTCGCATCGAGCCGGCGCAGCCAGTCCCACCCCTGCGCCGTGTTGCCGGTCTGGGCGATCGACCGCGCGAGCATCGCCCCGAAGATGGCGCGCATCGTTCCCGACTCGACGGGATTCCGGATGAGCACCTTCCCCTTCCACTTCGGGTCGACGACGTCCGCCCAGTCCTTCGGCGCGTCGGCCGCGCTCACGGCGTTGGAGTTGTACGCGATGACCTCGGGAGTCATGTACGTCCCGAACCAGCGCCCCTGCGGATCCTTCGCCTCGGCCGGCACCTTGTCGGCCCACGTCGGCGTGTACGGATCGAGCAGACCTTCGCCGGCCGCACGCGCGAAGATCTCCGACGGAGCACCAAACCATAAATCGGCTTGTGGGTTCGCTTTCTCGGCGCGCAGCCGGTCGAGCACCTCCTGCGAGCCCATGTCCACCCACTGCACGTCCACGTTCGGGTGCGACGCCTCGAACCCCTTCTCGTAGTACTCGAGCAGCTCCTTCCCGTGCGGCGAGTACACCGTGAGCACGGTGCGCTTGTCGCCGCTGCTGCACGCCGCGAGCAGTGCGATCGCCGCGAACGCGAGACGTGCGCGCGCCATCGGGGCGAGCGTCTCCCATCGCAAGGCCCGTCTCATCGACGGGACCACGCCAGCCGCGCGCCCAGCAGGACGAGCGCGCCCCCGGTCACGCGCTCGAGCCACGCTTTCACCATGGGGCGCGTCAGTGCGACGCGCAGCCGGTCGACGAACCGCGCATAGAGCGAGAGCCAGGCGAAGCCGAGCACGTTGTGGATCATGGCGAGGAGGAGCGACGTGCGGAGGATCGGCGCGCCGGCCGGGAAACCCCTGCGTGAAGGGGTGCCCGCCGCGCAACGCCACTGCAGGGGCGGAGCCCTCGACCTGCGTCCCTCGCTCGGCACGACCCAGCAGTTCATCGCTGACGGCTGTCCGCTCGCCGCTGTCCGCTCGCCGCTGGGCTGAAACCGAAGGACGAGCGTTCCAGATCCCTTGCACCCCGATCCACACCAGGTACGCCGCGCCCACCAGCTTCACCGTCTCGTACGCCCGCGCCGACGTCGCGAGTATCGCCGACAGGCCGAGCGCCGACGCCGTCGCGTGGATGAGACAGCCCGTGCAGATCCCGAGGATCGTCCACCGCGCGCCGCGCAATCCGAGCGCGAGCGCATTGCGCGTCACGAGCGCCGTGTCCGCCCCCGGGATCAGCGTGAGCAACAGCGCGACGGGAATGAACGTCAGCAGCGACGCGGTCATGGCTGCGGCATCTCGGTCGCCGTCGTCTCCCCCGTGGCGGCGAGCAGGTTGAGGAAGATGCGCGCCCCTCCCGGCACCCCCGCCGGAAGTTGGCGGAAGAGCGCGAGCGTGTTGTACACGTACGCCCCCTTGCCGATCGGCGCCACCAGCACGGCGTTCTGGTTCGGCGGCTCGCCGGGGTCGTGCATCTCGAACAGCCGCTGGTAGTGCGGGTCCGCCGTCGTCGGCATGTACGTCGCCCGCTCCTGCACCCAGCCGTCGAAATCCTTCTGCGTGATGCGGTTCGGGAAGCCGAGCACCCTGGCGTGCGGGTCGAGGAAGGTCACGGGCGCCTTCTCGTCCGTCACGCGCTCAGCGACGCGCGCGAGGGTGATCGGATACGGCAGGATCCCCGGAGTCTGCATCTCCTGCTGCCCATACTGCACCACCACCGTCCCGCCGTTGCGCGCGTAGTCGACGAGGCGCCGCGCGCTCGCGACGAGCTGCGGCGTCGCCGCGAAGGCGCGCGGCCCCACCACCACCGCGCCATAGCGCGACAGATCCGCCGTCGCCAGCAGGTCGGGCGAGAGCATCGTCACCTTGATGCCCAGCTGGTGGAGCATCGCCGCGACGTTGTCACTCACGCCCTTGATGTACGCGATCTGCGGGTTGCGCGGGAGCTGCGCGTCCACGGCTTCGATCTGCACGGTCGCCATCTGGTAGTACCGCAATGGGCGGATGTGCGCGTACGTGATCGGCTTCCATCCCGCCATGAACGTCTCGCCATTGCTCTTCGCCGCGACGCCCAGGAAGTGGCGTCCGGCGGGCAGCAGCCCCTTCACCTTGAACACGACCGTCGCGCTCCCGAACGGCTCCAGCGCCACGTGCCGCACGACGGAATCCGCCGTCAGCCCCTTCGGCAGCGAGAGGTCGATCGTCACACCGCGCGGCGTACTCGCCGCCGAGGTGACGTGGAGCGCGTACTCGCGGTCGAGCGCCGTGCCGACGCGGGCGTACTCCACCTCGTCCTCGAAGGTCAGGCTGATCGCCGGTACCGACGCTACTGGCCGGCGCAGCTCACCGCGTGCCGGGTCGGCGACCCGGTACACCACCGGCCCGTCGTCGTACACGAACGAGACGCCCGCGATGCGCAGTGCGGTACGCACGTGCGTATTCGCGACGCGATCCTCACCGATCACCGTGTTGTGCGCCGTCAGCCCGCTGGTCGGCGGGTTGAACATGTCGGTGCCCTTCTGAAACCCGTTCTCCAGCCACCACGGCACGCTCGCCCACTCCGACACGAGCGGCAGCGTCATGCGCCCCGCGCTGTCCGGCACGATCGTCGTCGGTGTGCCCGCCGGCGGCCGGCCGTACACGTTCTGCATCCACACCGACGCGCCCTCGAGTACGACGTCGCTCTTCCCCAGGTTGTACACTGTGACAGTCACGGGAAGCGTGTCGCGCACGGCGAGTAGCTCACGCGGCGCGGTCGCCTCCACCTGCACTCCTGCCGCGGAGAGCAGCGCACGCTGCGCCCGGCGCTCGACCGTCTCGAGCGCCAGCGCCAGATCACCCTCCACGCCGAAGCATCCCGACGCGACGCCGTCGCGCGGACAGGTCAGCCCGGCGCGAACGCGCGCGAGCAATCCGACGACGCGCGCCAGCGGCGCGACCATCGGCGCCGGCTCGGCGAGGTTCTCCACGCGCCGCACCGCCGCTACCGCATCCGGCAGCGCATTGAGCGCGGCGCGCGCGTCGGCGGGAAGGACCGCATTGTCGAAGCGTCCCCATCCCATCCCGAGCGTCTCGAACATCGACTTCTCCGGCACGATCGGCGGCGAGACGTGCGACGCCTCGAGCTTCACGTAGTCCAGCGACGTCCCACGCCGCTGCAGCGCGCCGAACCCTTGCGACAGATGCTGCGACCGGCTCTCCGACGCGATCTCGGCGTACGTCATGCCGCGGAACGGACTGAGCTCCCCGACGTTGAACGAGAGTGTCGCCTCCGCCGGGTTGAACCGCTGCGCGCGGTAGAACTTCGCCGCGGACCACGCACCCAACCCACCCGTCGCCGTGCGTGGGAAGCGCACCGTGTCCGCCGCCGCATCGAACGCCTCGCGCGCGAGGAGCCCGGACACCTGGTGATGCCCGTGCCCATCTCTCGGCGTCCCGCTGAACACCGCCACGATGATCTGCGGCCGGAAGGCGCGCACCACCGTCACGACGTCGCGCAGGATCGAGTCCTTCGCCCAGTGCGTGTACGTCTCCTCGGCCGTCTTCGAGAAGCCGAAGTCGTAGGCGCGCGTGAAGAACTGCCGCCCGCCGTCGAGCCGCCGCGCCGCGAGCAGCTCCTCGGTGCGGATCATTCCGAGCAGCGGTCCGAGCTCGTTGCCGATCAGGTTCTGCCCACCGTCGCCGCGCGTCAGCGACAGGTACGCCGTCTCGACGTTCTTCCCCCGTGCCAGCCAGGTGAGGAGCTGGGTGTCCTCGTCGTCCGGGTGGGCGCCGATCATCAACACGCGACCCGTCACGTCCAGCCCCGCGACTGCCTCACCCAACGCGACTGCGCCGCGCTCCTGGGCTGAGAGGAGGCGCGGCGCGGCGAGTACGAGGATGGTCGCGGCCACAAGCCGCATCGCTCTCGTCATACCTTCGAAGTTTTGCGTTTGGCGGTCGTCGGAGCCGGGTTGAGCACCTCGGTCACGATCCGCTTCTGCTCTTCCTCGTGCGCTTTGGAATAACCCTCGGCGGGGCTCGCGCGTTCCGGCCGGCCGATGTAGCGGATCGTCAGCATGTTCCCCGTCGCCACGCGCAGCTGCGGCGAGACGTAGCTCCAGGCGCCCATGTTCTTCGGCTCTTCCTGCGCCCACACCACGTCCTCGAGATTCGGGTAGCGGTCCACGATCTCCGCCACGGCGTCGCCCGGCCAGGGATACAGCTCGTCCACCCGCACGAGTGCGACGTCCGCCTCCGGCTGACGCGCCGCGAGCAGATCGTAATACATCTTCGCCGTGCACAGCACCAGCCGGCGCACGTCGTCGCGCCGGTTCTCCATCGCCACGTCGTCGATCACCGGGCGGAATCCGCCCCCCGACAGCTCCTCCATCCGCGACATCGCCGCCGGCAGACGCAGGAGGCTCTTCGGCTGCATCAGGATGAGCGGCGTCTTGGCGGTCCGCAGCGCCTGTCGGCGAAGGATGTGGAAGTACTGCCCCGGCGTCGACGGATACGCCACGACCATGTTCCGTTCCGCGCAGAGCTGCAGGAACCGCTCGAGGCGTGCGCTCGAGTGCTCCGGACCACCCCCCTCGTAGCCGTGCGGCAGCAGGAGCACGATCCCGCTCCGCGTCCCCCACTTCGCCCGGTCGGCCGAGATGAACTGGTCGATGATCGGCTGCGCGACGTTGACGAAGTCACCGTACTGCGCTTCCCAGAGCACGAGGTCCCGCGGCGACGCGGTGCTGAACCCGTACTCGAACCCCATCACCGCCGTCTCGGAGAGCGGGCTGTTGTAGATCTCGAACGTGCCGCGCGACTGCGGCAGGTCGGCGAGCGGCGTGTACGTCGCGCCCGTCTCCACGTGGTGTAGCACGGCGTGCCGGTGCGCGAAGGTGCCGCGCTCCACGTCCTGCCCGCTGATGCGGATGCTGATCCCGTCGAGCAGCAGCGATCCGAACGCCAGCGCCTCGGCGTGCCCCCAGTCGATCTGCCCCGAGTGGAGCGCGTCGCGCCGGCGCTCGAGCGTCTTCGCCAGCCGCGGATGCGCCGTGAACCCCTGCGGCCAGGTGAGCAGCCGCGTGTTGAGCGAGTCGAGCGCCTCGCCGCGCACCGGCGTCTCCGGCTCGGCCGGCGGTGGCGGCGCACTCGGACGGTGGCCGTTCGTCTCCGACGGCGACGCGGCTTTCATCTGATTGTAGACGGCCGTGAGCCGGTCGAGGAACTCCTTGTCGATCGCGTCGACCTCGTCCTGCGTCGCCACGGCGTCGCGCACGAGCCGCTGCCCCCACACCTGGCGCGGCGTGGGATGCTTCCGAACGAGCTCGTACAGCTTGGGCTGCGTGAACGCCGGCTCGTCGGTCTCGTTGTGCCCGAACCGCCGATAGCCGACGAGATCGATCAGCACGTCCTTCGCGAACTGGTCGCGGTATGCCACCGCGACGCGGATCGCCGCGATGCACGCCTCGGGATCGTCCGCGTTCACGTGCAGCACCGGCACTTCGAACCCCTTCGCCGGATCGCTCGCGTAATGCGTCGAGCGCGCGTCCACCGGATCGGTCGTGAACCCGACCTGGTTGTTCACGATCAGGTGCAGCGTGCCGCCCACGCGATAGCCGCGCAGCCGCGAGAGGTTGAACGTCTCCGGCACCACGCCTTCGCCCGGGAACGCCGCGTCGCCGTGGATGCAGATCGGCAGCACGAGCCGCTCGTCGCGCGCGCCCGGCGGGCTCGCCACGCGCTGATACGCACGCGCCATCCCCGACATCACGGGGTTCACGACCTCGAGGTGACTCGGGTTCGGCGCGAGCTCCAACTTGACCGACACGGGCCCGACCTTCCGCTCCCCCTCGTAACCGAGGTGGTACTTCACGTCGCCCGAGCTGCTGTCGGCGCTCGTCTCGCCCTGCACCCCCTCGAACTCGCCGAACATCTCGATGTACGACATCCCCATCACGTGCGTGAGCACGTTGAGGCGGCCGCGGTGCGCCATGCCGATCACGACCTGTCGCGCACCGCCCAGCGCCGCGCGGCCGATCGCCTCGTCGATCATCGGGACGAGGACGTCCGTCCCCTCGATCGAGAACCGCTTGAACCCGAGGTACGCGCGATTGAGGAATCGCTCGAGCCCATCGACTTCCGTGAGCCGGCGGAGCATCGCGAGCTTCTCGTCGTGGCTCAGCGGCTTGGTGAACTCGCGATCTTCCATCGTGCGACGGAACCAGAGCCGCTCCTCCTCGTTGCCGAGGTGCGCGAACTCGAGCCCGATCTTGCTGCAGTACACCTCGCGCAGATGCCGCACGACGTCCGCCGCCGTTCCCGACTGATATCCCAGTGCGCTCGCCGGCACGTCGGCCAGCTCCTGCTCGGTGATCTCGTGGAACTCGGGAGTCAGCTCGGCCGCGCCGGGCGGCTGCGTTCCGAGCGGATCGAGCTGCACCGCGAAGTGGCCGTACTGGCGGATCGCATCCACCAGCGCCGCGGCGCCTGCCGTCTTGCGGAGCAGCGCGCTGTCGGCGGCGCCGCCTCCACCAGTGATCCCCGCCAGCGATTCGGCGGTGCGGAAGAATTGGCGCCAGGACTCGTCCACCGACGACGGATCACGACGGTAGGCCTCGTACGTCTCGGCGATGTAGCCGTCGTTGAAGACGGTGGTCGTCGGAGGAAAGGTGCTCATATATGCATCAAATGTAGCGCTGGGTGGGGTCGGATACCGCAGCTGTCTGACCCCTTTTGTCGTGGACGCTTCGCGCGCGAGGGCTGTACGGGGATTCGGCACCCGTGGGCGCGCATCAGGCGGGCCCGTGCCACTCCAACGGCAGCACGACGCTGAACGTTGACCCGACGCCCGGTTCGCTCGCGACCTCGATGTGGCCGCCGAGCATGGTCGCCAGGCGTCGCGAGATGTACAGCCCGAGGCCGGTACCACCGTGGCGCCGCGTCAGCCCGGTGTCCACCTGCGCGAACGGCCGGAAGAGGCGGGGCAGCTCGTCGGCCGGGATGCCGATCCCCGTGTCCTCGATGTCGATCCGGACCGAGGTCGTCCCCTTCGTGAGTCGCATGCTCACGCTGCCCCGATCGGTGAACTTGATGGCGTTGCCCAACAAATTGACGAGGATCTGTCGCGCCTTGTCGATGTCGCTCGTCATCCGAACCGAGGTAGTGCCCAGCTTCGGCACGAGCTGGATCCTCCGCTGCTCGGCCATCGGCTCCATCAGCGCGAGTGCCGATCGAACGAGGTCTTCGGCGAGGAACTCCGTCGGCCGCACCGTCTCGCGCCCTTCCTCCAGGCTGGTGAACGCGAGGATCTCCTCGATCATCGCCGAGAGGTGCATCGTCACCGAGCGCATGCGCTCGAGGATGTCGAGCTGCGGCTCGCTCATCGGGCCGATCACCTGGTCCGCCAGCAGCTCGCCGTAGCCGGCCAGTGCCGTGAGCGGCGTGCGCAGCTCGTGGCTCATCGTGGCGAGGAACCGCCCCTTCGCCCGGTCGGCGCTCTGGGCCTGCTGCAGCAGCAGCGACTTGTGCACGGCGAGCGCCGCGTGGTCGGCCAGCACGCGCAGCCGGTCCCGCTCGCGCGGGGCGAACGGCAACCCGCCCTCCCCTCGCGTCACGGCGAGGACACCGAGCATCTCGCCGTGGGCGCGGAGCGGCGCCACGAGGATCGGCCCGAGGGTGAGCTCGGGGACGACGCGCATCAGCGGCCGCCCCGAATCGGCGAAGTTCTTCTCTTCGACGATGGCGCCCTGATCCAGCGCCTCGGCGAGCATCGAGCCTTCCAGCTCGAAGCATCGTCCGCGCGCCGGCACCACGTTGCCCACCGCGGCCACTACTTCCCCGAGCCGGCCGGTCATGCGCAGCACCGCGGCGCCAGTGCCATGGCACTGCCGCGCCGCAATGTCGCACAGCGTGCGGAGCACTTCGGCCATGTCCACGACTTCGGCCAGTCGTCGCGCGACGTCGTGAAGCGGAAAGCGGTCGTCGTCCGTCTCGCCCTGCGCCTCGAGCACGAGCCCGGATCCCAGGCGCCGCACCGTACACGAGACGAAGCGCGACGCCGCGTCCGCCCGCGCCGAGCGCAGGGTGAAGTGCGCGTCGCGCGGCTCACCGTCGGTCAGCGTCGCCATGAGCTCGACGAGCGACTCGCCCGCAGCGAGGTCGATCAGCGTGGCGAGCGGCACGCCGAGCTTGATCGGCGCACCGCGCCATGCGACCCAGCGCGCGTTCGCGTAGACGACGCGGAGATCATGGCTCAACACCATGACGCCCGTCTCCAGGGTGTCGATCGCGCCTTCCACCGACGGCACGGGCACTCGTTCTGTGATGATGGGCTCGCCCCGTTCACCCGCGCCCGTATCGAGGACGCCCGATCGACCGTTCCGACGCGCTGGCACCGAGGTTCGTCCGGCTCAGCGTGTGGAGATCGACTGTGAACTCAGGGGAGCCTGCCATCCGATCGGCGGCGCAACACCGCGGCGCCGATGGGCTCCGGCCAGCAGCGCGTAGACCTGGTCGCGCTCCAGTGCCGGGAGGTACAGCACACCTGCGACGCCAACCAGCTCCAGCGGAGGCAGATCTTCCGGTCGCCGCGTCAGACTCACCGCGATGAGCGGGACGTCGGCCAACACCGGGTCGGCTGCCCACTCGTCGAGCAGAGTGGGAGTGATCAGGTCGCAATCGCACACGACCACGTGAGGCTCATGGCTGGACGCCACTGCAAGCGCGTCCGTCGCTCCGACCGCCGCCGCGCAGTCGGCACCGAGCCCACGGAAATAGCGGCACAGGTGCTCGCTGAGATAGGCGTGGCGCCCCACGCAGAGCAGACGCATGCCCGAATATACCGCGTACGCCCGCAGAAGTTCAGATCGCACGGATGACCAGGCTGCCGGACGCGATGTGTGTTCGCGATCACCAGAGTGCAATGCTTCAGGCGATCGGCGCGCGAGCGAACAACAGTGAACCAGCAGCGCATCATCGTCAAGCGCCGGCGCTCACCTCACGGCGTGCTCTACGTCACCAACGTCGGCGCGCTTCGCCGCACGCAGCGCGGGACCCTCCGCGCTCTCCGGGAGTCGCAGGCGGAACGTACTTCCCTTGCCGACCTCCGACTCCACCTCGAGCCCGCCGTGCAGCAGTTCGGCGAGCCGGCGCGAGATCGGCAGCCCCAGGCCGGTCCCTTCGGTGAGCTGCGTCTTTCCGAGCTGCACGAACTCGTCGAAGATCTTGATCGGGCGGCGCGATGCCTTCGCCCTGGTCGATCACTTCGATGACGACACCGCCGTCGTCGCGATTCAACACCCGCACGCGGATCGGTTGGCCCTTCCCGAACTTGATCGCGTTCGAGAGCAGGTTGAGCAGGATCTGGCGCAGCCGGCGTGGATCGCTCACCACTTTCACCGCTGTTCCCTCATGCTCCAGCGTGAGCTCGGATCCGTATTGATCGGCGAGCGGCCGCACGGTCACGAACAGATCCTCGATCAGCGACGGGAACGCGACCGGCTGCAACCGCAGGTCGATCTTCCCCGCCTCGATCTTCGATAGATCGAGCACGTCGTTCACGAGCTCCAGCAGATGCTTCGCCGCCTTGTGCGTGCGCGTGACCTTGTGCGTGCGCGTGATGCCTTCGGCCTGCTTCTCGTTCAGCGGTCCGTAGATGTTTTCGAGCAGCAGCGTGCTGTAGCCGAGCACCGCGTTGATCGGCGTGCGCAGCTCGTGACTCATCGACGCATAGAATCGGCTGCGCGCCGCCATCGCGCGTTCCAGCTCCGCCTGCCGGTCCGCCAGCTCGTCGTTCAGCGCCTTGGCCTCGCCCATCGCCTTCGCGAGCGATTCCGCCTGTTCCTTGAGCGCCGCCTCGGCGCGCATGCGCTCCGAGATGTCCCGGACGATGAGCGTGTACGTGCGCTTCCCGCGCGCGTCGAGACAGCTCACCGTCGACTCGACCGGGAACTCCTCGCCACCGGCGCGCCGCGCCGTGAACGACAGCATGTGCCCGTCGGGCCGTCGCTCGTTGCCGCCGGCGTCCACCTCGCACGCCTGGCCGATGCGCTTCAGCACTTCCTCCCGGTCGGCCTCGAGGAAGATCTCGCGGACGTTCTTCTCCGTCGCCACGCGCTCCGGCATGCCGAACATCCGCTCCGCCGCCGCGTTCAGCATGGAGATTTTGCCGTCCGCGTCGAACACGACGATCGCGTCCATCGCCGAGCCCAGGATGTCCGCGAAGCGTGCCTCGGACTCCGACATCTCCAACTTGTGCTTCAGCTCCAGCTCGCGCCGCTCGCTCTCCGCCAGCAGCTCGTGCTGCTCCGCGAGCTGCCGCTGCTTCTGGTACAGCTCCACGAACACGCCGACCTTGGAGCGCAGGATCGCCGGCTGGAACGGCTTGAACAGATAATCCACCGCGCCCACCGAGTACCCTTCGAAGACGTACTCCTCGTCCTTGCTGATCGCCGTGAGGAAGATGATCGGGATGTACTTGGTCCGTTCGCGCGACTTGACGATGCGCGCCGTCTCGAAGCCGTTGATCCCCGGCATCTGCACGTCCAGCAGGATCACGGCGAAGTCGTGCAGCAGCAGCTTGCGCAGCGCCTCGTCCCCGGAGTTCGCACGCACGAGCGTCTGGTTGAGCGGCTCCAGGATGGCCTCGAGCGCGAGCAGGTTCTCGGGGCGGTCGTCGACGAGGAGGATCTCCACCGGCGCCGGCCGCACCTGCTCGGGCGCCGCCGGCGCGCTCACCGGCGTGGGCACGCGACGCGGCAGCGGAGTCGCGCCCGCGCTCATGCGTCCACCCGCTCGGGATTCCCCGAGGGCAGCGTCGCCAGATACTCCCCGATGCGCTGCAGCGACATCACGCGCGCCCGCGGCACTACCTTCTGCGCC
>JAEKKK010000077.1 GCA_019510405.1 Gemmatimonadota bacterium
GCGGTGTTGCCGGATGCGGAGAGGATCGCAGGCAGAATCGAAGCACTGCTGAATACGTGATCGACGTGATCGGTTGACGGTGAACAGTCGGCCTCGGGACGCAGAAGCTCTCACAGCCGTCTCACAACCGATCACCGTTCACCGCGGCGAGCGCGAAGCGCTCGCCGCTTGACCTTTTGGCCCTGCCCTCCTAGACTCGTCCCTCCACCCGGAACTCCGACGATGATCCTGCGCTACTTCCCGCTCTCGACCGATACGCCGGCGCCCGCCCTCGCGGGCGTCGACAGTGTCATGGTCGATACGAGCGTCAACGCAGGCATCGGAGCCGTATAGCGGGAATCGCCCGCTCGACTCCCGGAGCGATCATCGCCCCGCCTGCGCAGCCCCGCAGGCGGGGCGATTCACATCTCGGCGCCGCGAGTCAGGAGCGATCCGGTGCCCGGGCACTCAGCGAGAGGAACGGTATGACGAGTACCGGAGAGGCAATAGAAGCGCAGGAGCGGGCAGGCACGCAGTCGCTGTGGGGGGCCGTGCGCGAAGCGCTCGCCGGCGCGCATGGGCGTGATTTCACGGAAGGGCCGATCGGGCGGGCGATCTTCATTCTCGCGGTGCCGATGGTGCTCGAGATGATGATGGAGAGCATCTTCGTCGTCGTCGACGTGTTCGTCGTCGCGCACCTCGGCGCCGATGCCGTCGCGACCGTCGGGCTGACGGAATCGTTCATGACGATCCTGTACACGCTCGCGATGGGGTTGAGCATCGGCGCGGGCGCGATGATCGCGCGGCGCATCGGCGAGAAGGATCCGGAGGGCGCGGCGCACACGGCGGCGCAGGTGGTGTTGTTCGGCCTCGTGCTGTCGCTGTTGATCGGGCTGCTCGGCGCGCTGTTCGCGCCGCGGCTGCTCGTGATCATGGGCGCGTCGCCGGGTGTGCTGAAGAACGTGTCGTTCACGCGCGTCATGCTCGGCGGGAACGCGAGCGTGGTGCTGCTGTTCCTCATCAATTCCGTGTTCCGCAGTTCGGGGGACGCGGCCACGGCGATGCGGACGCTCTGGCTGGCGAACGCGATCAACATCGTGCTGGGTCCGGCGCTGGTATTCGGCTGGGGTCCGTTGCCCCAGCTCGGGGTCGTCGGCGCGGCGATCGGTACGACGATCGGGCGAGGAACGGGGGTGCTGTTCGCGCTCAGCCGGCTGCGGAAGCCGGAAAGCCGCGTGCGGCTGCGCGCGCATCATTTCCAGCTCGACCTCGCGCTGATCGGACGCGTGATCAGGCTGTCGTCAGCGGCGACGTTCCAGGTGTTCGTCGGGATGGCGAGCTGGATCGGGCTGGTGCGCATCATCGCCAGCTTCGGCAGCGCGGCACTCGCGGGCTACACGATCGGGATGCGTGTCGTGATGTTCGCGCTGTTGCCGAGCTTCGGGATGAGCAACGCCGCAGCGACGATGGTCGGCCAGGCGCTCGGCGCGAACAAGCCGGAGCGGGCGGAAACAGCGGTGTGGAGGACGGCGCGCTACAACGCGGTGTTCCTCGCGCTGATCGGGCTGACGTTCGTGCTGTTCGCGAAGCAGATCGTCGGGGGCTTCACGTCGGATGCGGACGTGGCGCGCTACGGGGTGATGGCGCTGCGGACCGTAGCGTACGGGTTCGTGTTCTACGCGTACGGCATGGTGATCGGAAATTCGTTCAACGGCGCGGGAGACACCCGGACGCCGACGTGGATCAACCTGTTCGTGTTCTGGGTGCTGGAGATCCCGCTCGCATGGGTGCTGTCGCACCAGACAGGGCTGGGTGCGTTCGGGGTGTTCATCGCGATGACGATCGCCTTCTCGACGCTGGCGGTAGTGAGCGCGGTGGTATTCAGGCGCGGATCATGGAAGACGAAGCAGGTGTAGTCGCGAATACGTCGAACGCGACGACGATCGAGGTGGCAGCAGACGCTGCCACCTCGATGGCGTCTCCCGATCGGTTCAGAACTGGATCCGATCCTTGTACTTCTCGAGGAACTGATCGAAGGTGAGGATCGATCCCGCGAGCTGTCGCGCGAGCGCGGGATCGCGGCGACCGACGACTTCGGCCTCGAAGTCCCGGTACATCTGCATCATGTTCCCCATCTCATCCGCGCCGGGAAAGCCGAACGCCCGGTAGGCGTCCGCCGAGACGTCCTGATGCGTGATGGCCGGAATGCCTTTGGCGCGGGCCAGTTTGTCGCTCATCTGCGAGATCGTGAGAAACTCCGAGGCGATGCCCACGGTCTTGCCGACGTACTTCGTTCCCGCCTTGAAGATGCCGTAGGCAACCTTGCCGATGTCTTCCGCGGCGATGCCTGCGAGGCGCTTGTCGGACATCGGGAGCGCCCAGGCGTATGAGCCGTCGGGGCTCTTTTGAGGCACTACGCCGGACGCGTAGAGGTTGTCCCAATAGAACGACGTGACGAGGAAGGTCACGGGAAGTCCCGCGAAGTAGCCGTCGGCCTCCCCCTTCGCGTCGAAGTGCGGCACGCGGTAGTGCGTCTGGAGCATCGGCATGCGCGTGTCGTCGGGCGACATCAGCGCGCGCGTATCCTCGAGCGTGCTCCAGATGACGTGCGCCGCCCCGGACGCGCGAGCGGCTTCGGCGAGGTACTTCGCCTGCTGCTTCTCCTTCTCGGCCGAAAAGTGCTCCCAGAAGTTCGTGACGCAGTAGATCCCATGAGCGCCAGCGAACGCCGCGCGCAGCGAGGCGACGTCATCGATGTCCGCTCGAACGACCTCCGCGCCGCGCTGCGCGAGCGCCCGTGCCCTGTCCTTCGAGGGATCGCGCGTGATGGCGCGACAGGCGAACCCGCCATTCGGGTCGTTGAGGATGGCGTCGCAGAGTCCTCCGCCCTGTGCACCGGTCGCGCCGATGACTGCGATGATCTTGGATGCCATGTGTGACGGAGGGGTTGAAGGAGAGATCGTTCGTGGGTTCACGGGCGCCGAGGCGCGCACGCCGACACGACGTGGTGGGGACTAAGCGCCTCGGGCCGCGCGAAGTTTCCAGTGGCGTCCTAGAACGCCTTGAACTCCTCGAACGGCTGCCCGCAGCTCCGGCACCAGCAGACGGACTTGCACGCCGTCGGGCCGAACTCGCTGCGAATCTCGGTGTCGCGCGAGTCGCAATAGGGGCACGGCGGCGCGGTGCGCGCGCGGAGGAGCTGGACGAGGCCGCCGTGCTCCGCCGGACGCGGCGGGGCGATGCCGTAAGCCTTGAGCTTCGCGCGCGCGTCTGCCTCGATCCAGTCCGTCGTCCAGGCAGGGGCGTAGCTCGTCACCACACGTGCGTCGGCGACGCCGGCAGTCGCGAGGGCGGCGAGGATGTCGTCCTCGATCGCCTGGATCGCCGGGCAACCGGAGTATGTCGGGGTGACGGTCACCGTGACGGCGCCGGCGTCATCGACCTCCACATCGCGCACGATGCCGAGCTCGCGCACGCTGAGCACCGGCACCTCGGGATCCTTCACACTGTCGAGAATCTCGAGGATCGCCGCGCGCGACGGAGGTGACGCGGGGGAGTGGCTCACCACTTCGCCCCCGGATGCGAGCGGGCGACGATCTGCATCTCGGCGAGCAGGTGGCCGAGATGCTCACTGTGCATGCCGGCGCGCCCGCCGTTGAGGTGCGGTGTGTGTGACGATTCGTGCGGCAGGGTGAGCGTCGCGCGCTCGACGACGTCATGCACGAGCTCATGCCAGTGCGCGCGGAGCGCCGGCAGGTCGGGACCGATTCCCTCTGCCGCGAGGCGCGCGGCGACGTCGTCCGCGGCGAACAGCTCCGGTGTGAACCGCCACAGCTCGTCGAGCGCACCCTGCACACGCCGATGGCTCTCGTCGGTGCCGTCGCCGAGCTTGAGCATCCACTCGCCGCTGTGTCGCACGTGGTACTTCGCCTCCTTGAGCGCCTTCGCGGCGATCGCCGCCAGCTCGGCGTTCGTGCTGCGCGACACGGCGTCGAGCGTCACGACCGCGTACACGTCGAACAGGAACTGGCGCGCCATGGTGAAGGCGAAGTCGCCGTTCGGCTGCTCGACGAGGAGGCAGTTGCGGAACTCGACGGCCTCGCGCCAGTAGGCGAGGGCGTCTTCATCTCGCCCCTTCCCCTCCACTTCACCGGCGCGGCGCAGCAGCATCGTCGCCTGGCCGAGCAGGTCGAGCGCCACGTTGGCGAGCGCGATGTCCTCCTCCAGGATCGGCGCGTGGCCGCACCACTCACTCAGCCGATGCCCGAGCACGAGCCGGTCGTCGCCGAGTCGGAGCAGCAGCTCGAGCTCGTCGTGCGGCGCCGGCGGCGGCGGAGGGAGGACGGATGGCGCGGTCACAGTCCGCGCACCCCGCGCGGCACCTTGTAGAACTGCGGATGGCGGTACGCCTTGTCCGCGCCGGGATCGAAGAACGGTCCCGCATCCCCGCGCGTCGACGCGGTGATCGCGGCGCTCGGCACGACCCAGAGCGAGATCACCTCGCCGCGGCGCGCGTACACGTCGCGCGCGTTCTGCAGCGCATGCTCGGCGTCGGTGGCGTGCACCGAGCCGGCATGCTCGTGGGGCGCACCCTCCTCGCTCTGGGTGAACACTTCCCACACCGGCCACTGGCCGTCGCCGGGAATCGTGGCCGCCTGCTCGGCCACGGACTGCGCCGGATCGAGCGGGTCGGCCACGCTATGCCGCCTCGGAGGCCTGCTTGGCGCGCTGCTTCGCGGCGTACGCGCTCGCGGCCTCGCGCACCCATGCGCCGTCGTCGTGCGCTTTGCGACGCGCGGCGAGCCGCTCGCGGTTGCACGGCCCGTTGCCGCGCAGCACCTGGTTGAACTCGTCCCAATCGATCCGGCCGAAGCTCCAGTTCTCGGACTCCGTGTCGTACGCGAGATCGGGATCGGGCAGCGTGAGATTCACCGCGGCCGCCTGCGGCACGGTGAGGTTCACGAAGCGCTGGCGCAGCTCGTCGTTCGTCCTGCGCTTCACCTTCCACTTGATGAGCTCCGCCGTGTTGGGCGAGTTGGCGTCGCTCGGGCCGAACATCATCAGCGACGGCCACCACCAGCGGTTCACGGCGTCCTGCACCATCGCCTTCTGGGCCGACGTGCCATTGGCGAGCGTCGCGACGATTTCGTAACCCTGGCGCTTGTGGAAGTTCTCTTCCTTGCAGATGCGGATCATCGCGCGTGCGTAGGGGCCGTACGACGCCTTCGCGAGCACGGTCTGATTGACGATCGCCGCACCGTCGACGAACCAGCCGATCACGCCGATGTCGGCCCACGACAGGGTGGGATAGTTGAAGATGCTGGAGTACTTCGCCGTGCCGTCGAGCAGCTGCTGGATCAGCTCGGCGCGGTCGACGCCGAGGGTCTCGGTGCCGCAGTAGATGTACAGGCCGTGGCCCGCTTCGTCCTGCACCTTCGCGATGAGGGAGATCTTGCGACGCAGGCTGGGGGCGCGCGTGATCCAGTTGCCCTCCGGGAGCATCCCGACGATCTCCGAGTGCGCGTGCTGCGACATCATCCGGATGAGTTGGCGCCGATAGCGCTCCGGCATCCAGTCCTTCGGCTCGATGCTCTGGCCGGCGGCGATCCTGGCCTCGAACTCGGCGACCTTCGCGGGATCGTCCTGCGGCGCTGTGCGCGTCTGCGTCATGGTCGACTCCAGTGGCGTGCGAGCGGGCTCGACAAGCTCTACCTTTCAATCCAACATCATACGAGGCAAGAGATTGGCCCGCGCGAGAATGTACACCGCAACGATACAAACGGACAATCGACGGCACCGGCGCCGCGGATTTATCTTGCGAACATGCTCACGAGGCCAGCGGTGACGGGGACGTCGGTAGCCGGCGGCGACGTCACGCTGACGATCGCCGAAGGGGTGGGAACGATCCGGTTCTCGCACCCCAAGAGCAATTCCCTGCCGAGTGTGCTGCTCCGCCGCCTCGCGGACGCCGTCACCTGGATGGGGCGCGACCCCGCGGCGCGCGTGATCGTGCTGCGCAGCGAGGGCACGCGCGCCTTCTGCGCCGGCGCGTCGTTCGACGAGCTGGTCGACATCGCGGACGAGCACGAGGGCACGCAGTTCTTCAGCGGGTTCGCGCAGGTGATCCTCGCGATGATCCGCGCGCCGAAGCTGGTCCTCGTACGTGTCCAGGGTCGTACCACGGGCGGGGGCGTCGGCATCGCGGCGGCGGCGGACTACGCCTTCGCGGTCGAGAGTGCATCGGCCAAGCTGAGCGAGCTCGCGGTGGGCATCGGGCCGTTCGTCGTGGGGCCGGTGATCGAGCGACGCATCGGGTGCGGGCCATACGCCGCGATGGCGGTCGATGCCGACTGGCGCGACGCGGCGTGGTGCGAGCGTCATGGACTCTACGCGCGTGTCTCCCCCGACGTGGCCGACATGGACGCGGAGCTCAACGCGCTGGCGGGGAAGCTCGCGTCGTCCAACCCGGAGGCGATGTCAGGGATGAAGCGCGTGTTCTGGGAAGGGACGGAGCACTGGGAGGCGCTGCTCGCGGCGCGGGCGCGGATGAGCGGCTCACTCGTGCTCTCCGAGTTCACGCGCGCGGCGATCGCCAAGTTCAGGCGCGCCGACCGTACGGCGCGCTAGTACTCGAGCTGGTCGAGCTCGCGCATGAGGTGTTGCGGCGCGAGTCCCGCCACGGAGCGGAACTCGCGCGCGAAGCTGGCCGCGTCGGGGTGGCCCGCCCGCTCGGCCATCGCGTTCACGTCCCGCGCGCCCGAGAAGACGTGCCCGATCGCGGCGCGCACCCGACGGATCCTAGCGAACTGCAACGGCGAGAGGCCGACCGCGGCGCCGAAGCGGCGGTCGAGCGCGCGGCGGCTGAGCCCCGACTCGCTCGCGGCGCGCGCGATGTCGTACCGTCCCTCGGAGTCGATGAGACGGCGCACGACGTAGCGCACGTCGGGGTCCGGGAGCTCGGCGGCCTCGATGCGCGGAGCGAGCCATTCGGCCCACACCGCCTCGAGCGCGGCGTCGTCATCGGCGCGCGCGAGTGCTCGCGCGAGGGAGAGGGCGCCGACGCCGAGCACTTCGGCGGCGGGGCGCATCAGGTCGCGCACGGCGATCGGGTTGACGCCGAGGACGTGCGCGGCGGTGTCGGGCCAGAGGCGGATGCCGCGCAACACGAGCCCACCGCGCACCGGCACGCGGAGCGCCCGCAGCCGCGGACCGATCATCGTCGCGGCGACGGGTGCTCCCTTGTTCGCCACGACGAACAGCGACGTGCAGCCATCCGGCCAGATGGTGTGCAGCGCCGCGTCGCCGGCGGGGATGTTGACGTCGATGGTCCAGCGAGCGAGGACGTGCTCGGCGAATGGCTCCGGGGGCGGTTGCTCGCCCTCGAAGAACCGTCGGGGCGCGTCCGCGAGCGACACGTCAGGTGGTGGGCGGGTTGAACGCCGCATGCTGCGCATCGATCCAGCTCCGGTGATACGCCGGATCCTCGATCGGGAGCGCCTGCTTCGCCACCCGCAGCGGACGGAAGGTATCCATCATCACCGCGAGCTCGTTGGTATGCGTCGCCCCGATCGAGGCTTCGGCGCGCCCCGGATGCGGGCCGTGCGGGATGCCGTCGGGGTGCAGCGTGATCGACCCGAACTCGATTCCCTTGCGGCTCATGAACTCGCTCGAGGCATAGTACAACACCTCATCGGAGTCCACGTTGCTGTGGTTGTACGGCGCGGGGACGGCTTCGGGGTGAAAGTCGTACGGCCGTGGACAGAAGGAGCAGACGACGAAGCCGTCGCCCTGGAAGGTCTGATGCACCGGCGGGGGCTGGTGTACGCGACCGACGATCGGCTCGAAGTCGTTGATGTTGAACGCCCAGGGATAGAACTGGCCGTCCCAGCCGATGACGTCGAGCGGATGATGATCGAGGATCACCTCGTTCAATCCGTCGTACTGCTTCACGATGATCCGGAAGTCGCCCATCTCGTCGTGCGTCTTCAGCTCGCGCGGCACGCGGATGTCACGCTCGGAGTACGGCGCGCCCTCCACGAGCTGGCCGAACTCGTTGCGATAGCGCTTCGGGGGACGGATGTGTCCCCGCCCTTCCATGATCAACAGCTTCGGCGGTTCGGCGGACGCGTCGAAGCGGTAGCGGTGCATGATGCCGCGGTGGATGACGAGATAGTCGCCTTCCCAGAAGGGGAGATCGCCATACTGCGTCTCGAGGTTTCCCTTCCCCTTCGCGACGTACACGACTTCGTCCGCCTGCGCGTTGCGATAGAAATGCTCGTCGTCGAGGTCCGGCTCGACGTAGAGCATCGCGACGTCCTGGTTGAACATGAGCGGAACGCGATCGAGCGTCGGGCTGCCGCCTCGCTTCATCTGCGAGGTGCGGAAGTGGCGATGCCGCAGCGTCTCGTCGGGATCGGCCTCGAGCTTCGTCTCGCGGAGGCGCTTCACCGACTTCACCGTCGTCGGTGGATGGACGTGATAGAGGAGCGCCGACGTGCCCGTGAAGCCCTCGTGGCCGACGAGCTGCTCGGCGTAGAGCCCTCCGTCGGGCTTCCGGAATGCGATGTGCCGCTTCTTCGGGATCCGACCGAGTGTGTGATAGTACGGCATCGAC
>JAEKKK010000078.1 GCA_019510405.1 Gemmatimonadota bacterium
AAGATTCCATAGCCGACACCCGCCGCATCGCTGCTCCGCGCCGACTGGAAGGCGAACCACTTGCCGTCGGGCGAGACGGTCGGGTTGGAGGCCTTGTAGCCGTCCCAGTCGCCCCAGCGCGTCATGCGCACGAACTCGCTGCTGTTCGGCACGAGGGTGAGCTTCCACAGGTCGGTGTGCCGCGAGTCCTACCGGTCGGCGCCCTGATCGCGGCTCGACTCGACGAGCGCCCATGCGCCGTCAGGTGACACGCCCTCCACCTCGTTGTATTCGCCGGGCAGCCTGCGATACGTCGTGATCTTCCCCGTCGCGAGGTCGAGGCCCATGACGTCGGCCTTGTCGGGGGCGCGATAGCAGACGTAGACGAGCTCCGTGTCGTCGCGGCGGAAGTCCTGCGCTTCCAGCGTGCAGTCGGGGCGCCTCGCGCGCAGCAGCTCGCGGACGTTCGCGAGCCGAGGCGTGCCCGCGGAATCGTAGACGACGTCGGCCATGTGGATGACGGACTCGCCCTCGGCGAGCGAGTCGGGATACTGGCCGTGGGTGTTCGCCCAGGCGATGCGCATCCGGTTGCGCGAGATCGCGACGCCTTCGCTCACCTTCTGGCCCAGGGCAACGGGCGGAGTACGCGCGCCCGCTTTCATGATCCAGAACTCTTCGTCGCGGTCGCGCGTCGTGCGGATGTCCTTGAAGTCGCGCGCGCCGATGAGGAGGTAGTCGCCGTTCGGCAGGTAGTGGACGCGCAGGAATCCGGCGTGACGAAAATGGCCGGTGAGCAGCTTCGTCAGCCGAGTGCGAAGGTCTATCTCAAACGCGTCGCCGAACGACTTCGACATGAACGCGATGCGCTTGCCGTCGGGCGACCACACGGCGCGCTCGCCGAAGCCGGTGACCTGGGTGATCTGCGGCGGGAGATGCTGCTCGGGTGCGCCCTCCTTGAAGGTCTGCGCCCGTGCGACGCCGGAGAGTGCGACGAGGCACGCGATCGCGCGCGACAGTGTGCGCGTCCTCATCGGGTCACCCCTTCTTCTCGACGACGGCCATCGTGCAGCGCGAGATGCAGACGAGCTTCCCCTGCTCGTCGCGGATCTCGATCGACCAGACCTGACTCGACCGCCCCACGTGCACGGGAACCCCGGTGGCCGTGACGACGCCGTCGAGCTTGGGGCGCAGGTGGTTGGCGTTGATCTCCTGCCCCACCGCGACGAAGCGCTCGCGATCGATGATCGCGACGGCACCGAACGACGCCACCGTCTCGGCGAGTGCGACGGAGGCGCCGCCGTGGAGGATGCCGAATGGCTGCCGCGTACGCTGGTCCACGGGCATCGTGGCGACGACGCGCGACGGGGTGAGCTCGAGCATCTCGATGCCGAGCGTCTTCGGGAGGCCGGTCACCTCGACGGCGTGGTACCAGTCGGGGAGGGCGCTCATCGTGCCCCGTCAGTGCGTCTGTGCCGCGCGGTCCGCTTCATGCCTTCTCCCTCGGATTGGTGGCGCGGCGGAAGCTGCGCGCACCGGGACGGGCCGGCAAGGCGGGCGACGCACTTCGTGCGTCGCAAGGGCGCGGAGGGAACCGAGAGACGCGGAGCACTGGATGACGTCGACGAAGATCGATCAGGCGACCGACCGGTGGCGCGATCTGCGACGCTTCATTCGTGCGCGCCTCGATCGGAAGTCGGAGCTCGGGCTGCGGCTGACGATCAACGTCATCCTGTTCGCCGCGGCGATCTGGGCGTTCGCCGGACTACTCGAGGAGGTGCTGGACAATGCGACGCTGGTGGAGTGGGACGTGTGCCTCAACGCGTGGGCGCACGGTCATACGACGACGTCAGGCCTGCAAGTCTTCCACTTCGTGACACTCGTCGGCTCGCCCGGCGTGTGGGCGATCACCGCGCTGTTCGCGCTCTGGCTCTTCTGGCGCAAGGAGCGCTTCCTCTTCTGGGCCTGGATCGCGAGCAACGTCGGCGGCGGGGTCCTTCAGCTGGTGCTCAAGGGGACGATCCACCGCAATCGGCCCCAGTACGCCGCGGCGTACCTGCACGGGCAGTCGTACAGCTTTCCGAGCGGGCACACGATGAGTGCGACGATCTGCTGGTCGCTCATGGTGGTCTGTGCCGGCCTCTCGCTCGGCTGGCACGGCCGGCGCCGAGCCCGACTCTACGTCGTGTCGACGACCATCGTCTTCCTGATCTGCCTCAGTCGGCTCTACCTCGGCGTGCACTACCCGAGCGACGTGGTCGGCGGCCTGATCATCGGTACGGCGTGGGTGGTGCTCTGCACGACGGCGATCCGCATCGTCGACAGCAGCGAGGCCGAGCGCGAGCGGGCGACGCTGCGGACCGTGAGTGGAGAGCGATAGGCGCGCATTCGACGATTATCGGGTCGACGAACGAGGGGTCGGGGTTTGTTCGTGCTGCCGAGTCACGTGCAGGAGCCTACCTTCTGCAGCACTTCCTGCATCGTCCCGACATCCCCATGCATCGTCACGCACCCTTCGGCGCCGCCATCGCGCGTTGTCGCGTGCAGCTATCGAGCTTCGCGTCCCTCTTCGGGCCTGTTCGCTCTGGCAGACGCATCCCGCGCACGCCCGGCGTCGCAGCCCGCCTGCTCGCCGTCCTGACGACGACGCTCCTCGTCGCGTGCGGAGGGGATGGCACGAAGACCGTCGCGCCTACGCCGACGGACACCTCGAGCATCACCCTTCAGCTGTCGACCACGTCGGTGTCTCCAGCCTCGCTCGGAGAGACGCTGGACACCCTGCCGCGGGTGCAATGCCAGGTCGATGTGGTGGTCCAAATCACCGGAACGGGCACGGGGACGTGGATCGACGGAGAATTCCGCTTCTACGATCTGCGCGACACGACACGCGTGCTGGGAACGTTCGATCTGCAGGGCTCGGACGTGATCGGCGCATGGGGCTCCGGGACCATCGGCGGCGGACAGGGACAGACGTCGTCGTGGCTCTTCTCAGGGGGCGCGCCCTTCGCGGCGCAGTTCGACATGCGCTATCAATCGGGAACGAGCACGACCCCCAAGGTCTCGACGGTGTCCTTCCGTTGTACGCCGCCCATCGCCCCGGGAGCAGCGAAGCCGACACTCGGCGCGGTCACGGTGAGCCCGGCGAGCGGAACACTCGAAGCAGGGACGCCGCTTCGTGTGGACTTCTCGGCGAATACCCCAGCGGGTGCACTGATGACCGCGGTCCGCGTCACCGGTCCGTGCGTGATCGAGCGGCGATTCGTCGAGAGCTTCCAGCCGACGGCGGCACATTCCGTGTCGATCCCCCTCCCCTACCCGTGTCGCCTGGGCGCGCCGATCGGTGTCAGCGTGCTGGTCGTCGATGCCCTCTCGGACGCGAGCACGGCGTACAGCGCGTATCCGGTCGCGCTGGCGGATACGACGCGACCGTGGATGAATCCGTGGTTCCTGCAGAAGTCTGCGGGAGGACAATTCGGCGAGGTGCCGTCCGGCGACTACACCCCGTCCGACTCCATTCGCGTGCAGGCCTACGTGCACGACAACTACAAGATCAAGGTGCTCTTCTGGGAAGTGCTGCCGGCCGGACTGCGAGACTCGATCGTGTTCCCTGATTCAGCGCTGCGCGATCTCGCGACGGACAACTATTGGCCGCTCATGATTCCGGTCGACTCGAGCTGGATCGGCAAGCCGATCCAGCTCCGCTTTCAGGGACGCGACTCGCAGGGGAATCTCAGCGCCTTCCTCACGACCCCGTTGGACAGCATTCGCGTTCGCGCCTCCGCGACCGGGCCGTAGGTTCGAGCGAGACTGCGCCGTCAATGCGTGATCGTGAAGAAGTCCGTTCCGATCACCGGTCCGCGGCGCGGGAAGCGGCTGGGGGGCGGTGCGGGCTCGCCGGCCGCCGGCGCGGGTGCCGGACCGTACTCCGGCGTGAAGCCGTAGGCGACGTGGCGCTTCTCGTCGACGGCGATCGTCTTCACACCGGGCATCGTCTTCACCGTCGCGATCTTCGTGTACCGGTCGGCTGAGTCCTCGTGGTACACCGTCACCGTGCCGTCGCGGCCGGCGGGGATGTAGATCAGCTTCTCCCCGGCGTCCCAACCGAGTGCGTCCACGCCGTCGCCGTTCGTCAGCTTGGCGACCACTTTGCCGCTCGTCGCGTCGACGACGACCGACGTGTCGCTGCAGCCGGCGAAGATGCGGTTCGTCGCGCGATCCATCGCGATCCCGGTCGGCTCCTCGCACGGCGCGATCGGCCAGGTGGCGACAACCTTCCAGGTCTTCGAGTCCACGACGTCGATCGCGTTCTTGTCCTCGAGGTTGATGAAGATGCGGCCCTTGCCGTCGCTCACGCCGCCCTCGGGGCCGCGCCCGGTGAGCGCGATCGTCGCCACGACGTCGCCGCTCTTCGCGTCGATGACGACCGCGGTGCCGTCCGGACGGCTGTGATCGATCGTGAGGATCTTGTCCGTGGCGTCGTCGTACATGATGCCGTCGAGGCCATCCTTCCCGGCGTGGATCTTCCGGATCGGGGCCATCGACGCGAGGTCGAACATCGTGGAGGTGGAGTCCCCGGCGTTGGTCGTGAAGCCGTGCCCGTCATGCTGGGCGAAGGCGATGCCGTGCACGCGCGGCGTGTCGCCGATGTCGGCGACGACCTTGGCCGTGGCGCCGTCGACGACCATGACGTGCGTACCGCGCGAGACGTAGACGCGGCCGGTCGCGGTATCGGCCGCGAGATAGTCGGTGCCGCCGTCGCCGCCAATGCTGGCGCGCGAGACGGAGAAGGTCTGTGCGGGCGCGGTCCCGGGGAGGAGCGCACCGGCGAGCAGGGCGGTGCTCACGGCAAGAAACCGCTGGCGATGGGCGATCATGTGACCTCGGTGGGAGCAGGAACCGGTACCCGAAGCGAAGACGCGCCGGGCGATCATGACGTATGGTCGCCGGCGCGTCAACGCGTTGGGCACCTGACCTAGCGCATTCGCGGCGGAACGGGGGCCAGCACGCGGGTCGGGCCGTCGAGGGTGAGGTGGGACTCCAGCGCCGCCGCCGAGCTGCCGCCGGCGAACAGGGTGAGTGAGCCCGGCTCGACGACGCGTCGCAGGTCCAGGTCGAGGAAGCTCATGTCTTCGGGGCGCAGCGTGAAGCGGACCGTGCGCGACTCGCCGGGACGGAGCGTCAGGCGCGAGAAGCGCGCGAGCTCGCGCACCGGGCGCGTGACGCTCGCCGCGTCGTGCTTGAGATAGAGCTGCACCACCTCGGTGCCCTCGCGCTGCCCCGTGTTCGTGACGGTGAACGAGACGCCGAGCGAATCGCCAGGGCGGATCGAGGAGGACGACGGGCGCAGGTCGGCGTAGCCGAAGGTCGTGTACGAGAGCCCGTGCCCGAAGGGAAAGAGCGGCGTCTCGGGCTCGTCGATGTACTTCGACGTGTAATGGTTGTTCGGATCGGCGGGGCGTCCGGTGTTGCGGTGCGCGTAGTAGATCGGCACCTGCCCGGTCACTCGCGGGAAGGTGACGGGCAGCTTTCCACTCGGCGCGACGTCGCCGAAAAGGACGTCGGCGAGCGCGTTGCCATGCTCGACGCCGAGGTACCAGCTCTCGACGAGCGCGGAGGTGCTGTCGGCGAGCCACTGCACGGCGAGCGGGCGCCCGTTCATCAGCACGGCGACGACGGGTTTCCCCTGCCCCGCCGCATGCACGACAGCCTGCGCCAGTGCGAGCTGCGAGCCTGGCAGCTCGAGGGAGGCGCGGCTCGTCGCCTCGCCGGTCATGTCGCCGCGTTCGCCCAGCACGAGCAGCACGGCGTCCGCGTCGCGCGCCGCGCGCTCCGCCTCGGCGAATCCGGCCGTGCTCACCGTGTCGATCGACGCGCCGCGCACGTGCAGCACCCGGGCTTCCGGAAGCGCGCGGTGAATGCCGGCGAGCACGCTGATCGCATCCTCGGCGCGGCCCGCGCCGCTCCACGCGCCGATCGCGGAGCGCGCGTCGTCGGCGAGCGGACCGATGACGGCGAGGGTGCGGACGTCCTTCCGCAACGGAAGCGCCGGATTACTGCCGACGTTGCGATTGGTGAGCAGGACGATCGACTCGCGCCCGATCTCACGCGCCGCGGTGCGGTTCGCGGGCGTGAGGATGTCGCTCCGTTCGCGCGCGACGTCCACCTTCCGATACGGGTCGTCGAACAGGCCGAGCGCCGCCTTCGCGAGCAGGACGCGCCGCACCGCCTCGTTCACGCGCGCGATCGGGAAGCGCCCCGCCTTCACCTCGGCAGCCAGCGTGCTCCGATAGAGTGTGCTCGACATCTCCATGTCGACCCCGGCGCCGAGCGCGCGCCGCGCCGCGGTCGCGGGATCCTTCGCGATGCCGTGGTTCAACAGCTCCTGGACGCCGGTCCAGTCGCTCACGAGGAGTCCGTCGAACTTCCAGCGATCGCGCAGCACCTCGGTGAGCAGCCAGTGGCTGGCGTGCGCCGGAGTGCCGTCGATCTCGTTGAACGACGCCATGAACGAGCCGACACCCGCGCGGACGGCGGCCTCGAACGGCGGCAGGTAGACCTCCCACATCGAGCGCTCGCCGACGTTGGCGACGTTGTAGTCGCGCCCGGCCTCGGCGGCGCCGTACGCGGCGAAGTGCTTCGCCGTGGCCATGAGCGAGGTCGGCGTGCGCAGCCCGTCTCCCTGGAAGCCGCGGACGCGTGCGCTGGCCATCACGCTGCCGAGATACGGGTCCTCGCCGGCCCCTTCCATGATGCGGCCCCAGCGCGCATCCCGCGCGACGTCCACCATCGGCGCGAAGGTCCAGTGCAGTCCCATCGCCGCTCCTTCGGTGGCGGCGATGCGCGTCGAGCGGTACGCGGCGGCGGAATCGAACGACGCGGCCTCGCCCAGCGGGATCGGGAAGATGGTTCTCATCCCATGGATGACGTCGTAGCCGAAGATCAGCGGGATGTGCAGCCGCGATTCCTCGACGGCGACGCGCTGCATCTTCCGGGTGACGTCGGCGCCGTAGAGGGAGAGGAAGGATCCGACGCGTCCGGCGCGTACGTCGCGCTCACCGGCGGCGTCCACGGTGGGGCCGGTCTGCCCATAGCCGGCGGGTGACTGGGTGAGCTGGCCGAGCTTCTCGTCCAGCGTCATGAGCGCGAGGAGCGAGTCGGCGATGCGGGCGTCGCGAGTCGTGCGTGCGTCGCGCGGTCGTGCGGTGGTGGGTTTGGCGGTGGTGGCCTGGGCGCGCGCGGAATTCGCTGCGACGAGGAGCAAAACGAGTCCCGCCGCGGTGTACGTCACGCGGCGGGAAAGACGGGAGGCTGGGGGCATGGGCGGGAAAGCTGCGAAACGGATGGAGCGGATGCCAGAGTAATGGTGAACTACCACTCCCAGTACTGAGTACCAGGTACCTGGTACCGAGACTGGCATACTGGCTCCCGGAATGAGGGGAGAGCCCTCGACCGGACATGCGAACGGCCGTACTCGGTACCAGGTAGTCGGTACGAAGTACGGCCGTAGGCTCTTCAGATAGAGGGCGCTACGCGGGCCTTCCGGGAGCTCTTATGCCAATCGAAGTACCAGGTACTTGGTACTCAGTACTGGGAGTGGCAGTCACCGCCCGATCCAGTACGTGGCCTTCACGAGGAAGACGTTGTCCGGCCGGTCGCCGAAGAGCGAGCGGTAGTCGCGGCTGAAGTTCAGATCACCGAACGACGATTCGCCCGAGCGCTGCTGGGTCCAGACGAAGTACAACGTCGAGCCCGGGCGATACTCCCAGCGCAGCACCGCCGTGCCGCGCAGTGAGCGGTCGGAGAAGTTCGGGTTGCCCAGATTGAACGACTGCGCCGGGCCGGTCGCGCCGTCGGGGTCGAGCGTGTAGGTGTCCGTCGCCGCGTTGCGCGTGATCGTCCCCATGTCCTTGCCGTATTCGAGCTGCTTCACGACGCGCGGCGCCGCGTACTCGTTGAACGAGCTGTAGTCGCCGCTGGCGAAGAACGGCTGCGCGTAGAGCTGGAGGGTGACGGTCGGACGCAGCGTCCAGTTCACGCGCGTCTCGAGCGAGAGCTGCCGCGTCGTGACGTAGCCGAACAGGTAGCGCTTGCCGCCGAACGCGGTCGCCGTGGGATCGTCGAGGGTCTCGATGTACTGCTGCATGCTCTGCGACCAGTTGTAGTTCGGGGCGAGCTCGACGAAGATGTTCGACGCGGGCTTGAGGGCGATGCCCGGCGAGATCCCGTAGCTCGCCGTGCCGTCGTTGCCGCGCGAGCCCTCGAGGCTGACGTCGAACACGGCGCGCTGGCGCGGATCGGTCGAGACCTGGAAGTGGGCGAAGTTCCAGCCGGGATTCTTCACGGTGGGCCCGCCGCGCGTGAGCCGGTCGTCGTCCGTGGTGTTCTTGTGGATGTAGAACGAGCGCAGGTTCCAGTAATTGAGGAACTCGAGCCCATAATAGAACTGCTGCTGCGCGTCGGTGCGCTTGCCGTCGTAGTTGAACTGCTGCTGGCCACCGGTGATCATCACCTGGCTGCGGTACCACTTGCCCGGATTCAGCCAGTTGCGCGCGACGTTGGCGCTCATCCACTTGTAATCGGTGCGATCGAGATACGAGAGATCGTTGATCTCGAGGGGCTGCGCCAGTTGGTCTGCGCCTCCCATTGCCAGGTCCCGCTCGTCTTCGCGACGCGCGAGTAGAACCCGTAGCCACGCAGTGACGTCGCCGTCGTGTCGTAGCCGGTGTCGAACAGCCCGTCGGTCGTCACGCGCCGGTCGGGGCGCTGGAAGTAGTGCGTGGAGGAACGCTGCGTCAGTGCGATGGCATTGGCCGAGCCATTCACGTCCGACCCCACGAGGGTGCCGCGCCACTGATACTGGCGATTGTGCCAGTTGTGGCTCCAGTCCACGCCGAGGACGGTCGCGTTGTCGCGCAGCTGCGCGGTGAGCACCGAGTCGCCGCCGAGGCTGCGGATCGTCGAGGTGGCCGCGACGCCGATCGTCGTGGCGCCCTGGCGCAGCTCCTTGCGCACACGACCCATGAAATAGTTGGTGAACGGCTCGACGGCCTGCTCCTTCTCCGGGCCACCGCCGGACGGGATGTAGCGCGCCATCTCCTTCCCTGCCATCGCGTCGAGCAGGCCCACGGTGAAGCCGCTGCTCGTGCGCCCGGTGATCTTTGCCGCGCCGAGGATCGTCGCGTCGTTGGGCTCGTCGACGAAGCTCGCCTGGTTCGCCACCCAGCCGTTGAGCTGCGGCGGCCGGCCGATACGCCGCGAGTACAGCACGCCCAAGCCGGAGAAGTTGCTGCAGAACATGCAGCTCGCGCCGCCGAAGTTGAACGCGTTGCGGTTGGCGACGAAGAAGGGGCGCTTCTCGTCGTAGAAGGTCTCGTACGCCGACAGGTTGAGCGTGGCCGGATCGACTTCCACCTGGCCGAAATCAGGGTTGATCGTCGCGTCGAGGGTGAGGTTCGACGTCAGGTTGTACTTGATGTCGGTGCCGGCGTTGACCTTCGACTCGCGCGAGTTGCGATATGGGTCGCCGGGATCGGCGTACTTGAACTGGCTGCTCGACACGACGTACGGGAGGAGCTCCACATTGCGAGGCCGGCTGTTCACGGCCAAACCCTCGATGTGCCCGTAGTACGCCGGCCCCGACGCCTGGTCGCGGCGCCGATAGGACCACATGTCCTGCTCGTTCAGCCGGTCCACGTAGCGCCACACCTGCAGCCCCCACGTCTGGTGCTCGTCGCGGGAGAAGCGGAGCTGCGAGTACGGGATGCGCATCTCGGCGGTCCAGCCGTCGCTCGTGATGTGCGACGCGCCCTCCCACACCGGGTCCCACGACGGATCGCCGTTGAACTGGTCGCCGCGCACGCCGGCGGGATTGATCTCGAACCACACCTCGTCCAGGTGGTTGTGGTAGGGATCGAGGAGGATCGCGATCTTGTCCGTCGTCAAGGAGTTGAACGCGCCGTTGTTGCCGTTGCTCGGCAGGAGCTGATCGCGCCGCGCGAGGGGGGCGCGGATGCCGCTCGGCCCCTGCGGATCGGTCATCTTCGCGCCGATGTAGATCGCCTCGTCATCGTACAGGATCCGGATCTCCGTCGGCAGCGTGGCCGGATCGCCCTCGCCCGGCCTCGTCTGCCGGAACTGGGTGATCGGCGTGGCGGCGCGCCAGGCCTCGTCGTCGAGCTTGCCGTCGATCGCGATGGGGGACGACCGCAGCGCGGCCGTCATCGAGGGGACGGGAGCGGCCTCGTGCGCAGCGGTGACCTTCTGCGTCGGGAGGTTCTGCTGCGCCGAGAGGGGAACGGAGAAGAGCGCGCAGGCCGCGAGGATGGTGCTCGCTCGGCGCGAGGTGATGACGAAATACATCG
>JAEKKK010000079.1 GCA_019510405.1 Gemmatimonadota bacterium
GGCTGCCGGCCCGCGCCGGCCAGCACGTGCAGGACCAGTACTTCGAGTTCCTCGACGCGATCGGCGTGCCGTATGGCGAGCCGGTGTGGGACCTCGGTCCATGGCCGGAAGAGCGCGCGTGGCAGCGGGAACTGCTGGCGAAGTACGAGCGCCCGATCGCGCCGATCGTCGTCGCGACGAGCAAGCCCGAGAAAGACTGGCTCCCCGCGCGCTGGGCCGAAGTCGCCGACGCGCTGTGGAACGACTTCGGGCTGCAGCCGGTGCTCGTGGGCGGCCGGTCGCCGCGCGAGCTCGCCGCGGAGGCAGAGATCGTGAGACTCGCGCGCACTCCGGTCGCGTCGGAGCTCGGTAGCGGACTGCGCAAGCTGGTCGGCATCCTCGATGGCGCGGCGCTCGTGCTTTCCCCCGACACGGGTCCGTTGCACATGACCGTCGCGCTGAACACGCCGGTGGTCTCCCTGATGGGCTACACGAACCCGAAACGTGTCGGCCCGTACCGGCGGTTCCACGATCTGCTGATCGACGCCTACGGCGATCCGGGCGAGGAGTATCCGCTCTCGATGGAGAACCGCCCGGGCCGTATGGCGCGGATCACGGTCCGCAACGTACTCGATCGCGTGGAGCGGTGGAGGACGACCTACGCATCCACCGCGAGCGGACCGAAGGCGTAACGGATCCCGAGCTCGCGCAGCACGCGCACGAGGAGCTGCAGCGGAAGCCCCATGACGGCGAAGTAGTCGCCGTCGACGCGCTCGACGATCGTCGCGCCATAACCCTGGATGCCGTAGGCGCCCGCCTTGTCCATCGGCTCGCGGGTTGCGATGTAGGCGGCGATGTCGTCGTCGCTGAGGGAGTGGAAGGTGACGTTCACTTCCTCGACCGCGGATCTCGTCTGACCGCGCCACGCGACGGCGACGGCCGTGACGACGATGTGCGAGCGTCCCGAGAGCCGGCGGAGCATGTGCGCGGCGTCGCCCTCGTTGGCGGGCTTGCCGAGGACGTCGCCGTCCACGACGACGATCGTGTCGCTGCCGATGACGAGCGCGTCCGGCTCCCGTTCGGCGATCACGGCGCACTTCCCGCGCGCGAGCCGCTCGGCGTGCGGGGCGGGCTTCTCACCGGCGAGATAGGTCTCGTCGATGTCGGCGGGCCGGACCTCGTGGGTGATGCCGACGAGGGTGAGCAGCTCGCGCCGCCGAGGGGACTGCGCCGCGAGGATGACGCGAGGAGAAGTCATCGTTCCAGGATGAGGGTGACCGGGCCGTCGTTCACGAGCTCGACGTCCATCATCGCGCCGAACTCACCCGTCTCGACGCGCGGCACGCGCTCGCGGAGGAGCGCGACGAAGCGCTCGTAGAGCGGGATCGCCGTCTCGGGGCGCGCGGCGTCGATGAAGCTGGGGCGGCGGCCCTTCACCGCGTCGCCGTAGAGGGTGAACTGCGAGACGACGAGCAGCCCGCCCCCGACGTCGGCGAGGGCGAGGTTCATCTTGTCGTCCGCATCGGCGAAGAGGCGGAGCCCGACGACTTTGTCGGCCATCCAGGCGACGGCATCCTCCGTATCGCTGTGGGTGAAGCCGACGAGCAGGAGAAAGCCGCGCTCGATGCGACCGGTGACCCGGTCGCCGACGCGCACTTCCGCGCGGGAGACTCGCTGGAGGACGACGCGCATGGGGTGGTGTCAGGGGGAGAGGCCAAGATAGCGAACTGCGGTTATCGGTGAACGGTGAACGGTTCACCGCTTGTCACGATGCGCGCCGCGAGTGACTTTCCCCGCGTGACTGCACCCTCATTCGAGCAGACCGTCGACGTCGAGACTCCCGAGCTCGTCGTCCTGACGTACTCCGTGGCCGGCATCGGCTCACGCGCGCTCGCGGCGATCACCGACCTCGTGATCGTGCTCGTCGCGTTCCTTCTCATCGGCATCGCCTCGCTGGCGCTGCGACTCACGCGCGGGTTCGTGTACGTCGGCGCGAGCTCGTCGTGGGGCACCGCGCTGCTCGTGCTCGCGCAGTTCGCGCTGCTGTGGGGTTACTACGTGCTGTTCGAAGGGCTGATGGACGGGCAGACGCCGGGCAAGCGGCTGCACCGCATCCGCGTCGTGCGCGAGGGAGGCTACTCGGTGACCTTCGGCGTGTCGGCCGTGCGGAACCTGCTCCGCATCGTCGACATGCAGCCGTTCCTCTTCTACCTCGTCGGCATGACGAGCGTGCTGCTCACGAAGCGGGGGCGGCGGCTGGGCGACATCGTCGCGGGAACGCTCGTCGTGCGGGAGGACGTGCGGCGGACCGGGAGCGAGCCCGCTGCCGTACCGGCCACGCAGGCGCCGCAGGCGCTCCAGACCCAGCTCAGCGAGGACGAGTACACGGTGCTCGCCCGTTTCGTGGAGCGGTGGCCGGCACTCGAGGCGCAACGCCGCACCGCGCTGGCGCAGCAGCTCGCACAGCGGTTCGGCGCCGCCCTCGGCGACGACGTCCGTGCGCCGGGCCCGCGGCTGCTCGAGCTGTATGAGCGCGAGCGCCGCGCGCGGGCCGGCGGCGTCGCCTCGCGCGGCGAGACGGGCGCCGGCCGCGAGCGCCAGGCGCTGATCGCCGCGGGAAGCCCGCGTTGGTCGGCGTTCGCGACGAAGCTCGCGCTGGCGCAGAAGAAGGGACTGAAGTCGCTCGGCGAGCAGGGCGTGCGGGAGTTCGTCGCCGAGTATCGCGCGCTGTCGGCGGACCTGGCGCGGCTGCGCACGGCGGCGGGCGGGCGCGCGGTGGACGAGCTGTTCTACCTCGGTCGTCTCGTCGCGGGCGCGCACAACCTGCTCTACCGCGATCGCGGCATGGCGCTCCGCGCGGCGGTGCGGTTCCTCTTCACCGAAGGCCCGCGCGAGGTGCGCCGCTCGGCCGCACCGATCGCGCTCGCCGCGCTGCTCCTCTTCGGGCCGGCGGCGATCGCCGGCGTCGCCGTGGCGCGGCATCCGGCGCTCGCGCCGAAGCTCCTCCCACCGATGATGATCGAGCGCGCCGAGGATGGGGTGCGCCGCGCGCGCACCGGCGAGGGGTACATCGACGACCCGCAGCTGCTCCGCCCAGTGATGGCGTCGTCGATCATCGCCAACAACGTGCAGGTGACCTTCGGCGCGTTCGCGGGCGGCGTCACGGCGGGGTTGGTGACGGTCTACATGCTCGTGATGAACGGTGTGTCGATCGGCAGCGCGATGGGCCTGTACGTGAACAAGGGGATCGCGCGGCTGCTCGTCGCGTTCGTCGCGCCGCACGGCGTGCTCGAGCTGTTCGCCATCTGTGTGGCGGGGGGCGCCGCGTTCCTCGTCGCGGCGGGAATGCTGCTGCCGGGCGACCGGCCGCGGCGGCGCGCGCTGGTGGAGAACGGCCGCCGCGCGATCCGGCTGATCGGCGTCTCGACGCTGCTCCTCCTCGTGGCCGGCACGATCGAGGGGCTCATCTCCCCGATCGAGTGGTGGCCGATCGAGGGGAAGCTCGCCGTGAGCGGGACGACGCTCGTGCTGCTGGTGACCTATCTGCGCGGCGGACGTACGGCGCGGCCGTCGCAGAACCCAGGGTCAGAGTCGCCAGACTCTGACCTCGTGGCGGGTGACGGTCACCCCTCAGCGCTGGCGCTCGGGACGGTCACAGCGCGCCGCGTGTCTTGAGCTCGAGGTACTGGTTCACGACGGCCGCCGCCATCGCGTCGGGGGCGACGTCGAGGACCACCACGCCGGCGTCGCGCATCCGCTGCAGTGCGGTCGCGCGCTCGGCGATCAGCTCTTCGGCCGCGGCGCTGGTATAGAGCGCGCGCACGCCGGCGCCCTCGGTGGGCCGCGCCGCGCCGAGCAGCGCCTCGTTGCGCAGCGCGACGACGAGCGCCAGATGCTGCGAGGCGCCGCGGGTGAGATGGGCGAGCAGCGCCCGGGCGGCACGCGCGTCGATCACGTCGGTGAGCATCACCAGCAAGGCGCGCTTGCGCTGTCGCACGGCGAGCGTGCGAAACGCCGCGGCGTAGTCGGGCTCGACGAGCGTCGGCTGCACCGGCACCAGCGCCGTCCGAAGCGCCTGGAGCGCGGCGCGTCCGCGCTGCGCCGGCACGAGCACGCGCACCTGGTCGTCGAACACCATCGCGCCGACCCGGTCGCCCGCCGTGCTCGCGACGTCGGCGAGCACGAGCGCGCTGGAGAGCGCGTACTCGAACCGGGAGAACTCGCCGGCGAGCTGGGTCATCGAGCGTCCTGCGTCGACGAGCAGGTAGACGGTCTGCGACTGCTCGATCGTGTACTCGCGCGTGATCGGGTGGCCGCGCCGCGCCGACGCCTTCCAGTCGATGTGGCGCGGGTCGTCGCCGACCACGTAGTCGCGCAGGTTGGCGAAGGTGCGCCCTTCCCCGCGTCGCGGGGTGTTGCGCACGCCGACGGCAGCGAGGCGCTGATGCACGGCGAGCCAACGGAAGCGGCGCACGCCGGCGAGCGACGGTGCGACGAGCACCGCGTCGTCGCGCTGGTAGCGCAGAGTGCGCGTGACGAGCCCGAGCCGGTTGCGCACGCGCAGGGCGACGTCGCCGAGAGCGGCTTCGCCCCGCGCCTTGCCGGTCACCGTGCCGACGAGCTCCAGCGTGCCGCGCGGGGGCAGCCGACGCTCCCCGCTGTCGACGCCGCCGGTGAGGTGGCTCGCCGGCAGCGCCTCGTGCAGCGACACGTCGAGCGGGCGTCCCCAGCCGGACGTCACGCGGTAGCGCAGCTCCGTCTCGTCCCCGACGCCGACGGTCGGCTCGAGCATCCGCTCGACGGCGACGTCGCGCACGGCGGGAAGAAAGGCGATGTCGAGCACGACGACGATCGCGAGCGCGACGAGCGCCGCGACGGGAAGCCAGCGCGCGCCGGGCAGCGTTGAGAGGAGCCAGAGCGGCGCGAGCAGCGCCGCCACGACGGCGAGCCGCCGCGTCGGCACGACGACGAGCGCCCGCACGCGGCGGGCGAATCGCTGCAGCGGTTCCGGCAGCGCGCTCACGACGTCACTCGGGGACGCGGACGCGGGCGAGCAGCGCGGTGAGCACGTCGTCGGCGCTGCGCCCTTCCACCTCGAGCTCCGGCGAGAGGTTGATGCGGTGGCGCAGCACGGCCGGCGTCACGCCCTTCACGTCGTCCGGCGTGGCGAAGTCGCGGCCGTCGAGCACCGCGGCGGCGCGCGCGGCGCGGAACAGCGCGACGGTCGCGCGTGGCGAGGCGCCGAGCGAGAGCATGCGCTCCTCACGCGTCGAGCGCGTGATGTCGGCGATGTAGACGCGCACCTCGGGCGCGACACGCACACCTTCGACGAGCTGGCGGATGGCGAGCGCGTCGTCGGTCGAGAGGGCCGCGGTCATCTGGCGTGTGTCGAGCCGCTCGGCGTCGAAGCCGGCGTCGTAGCGCGCCAGCAGCTCGAGCTCCGCTTCGCGCGACGGATAGGGCATCACCGTCTTCACGAGGAAGCGGTCGAGCTGTGCTTCGGGAAGCGGATACGTCCCCTCGTGCTCGACGGGGTTCTGCGTCGCGAACACGGTGAACGCGTCCCCCAGCGCGCGCGATACGCCGTCCACGGTGACGTGCCGCTCGGCCATCGCCTCGAGCAGCGCCGACTGCGTCTTGGCCGGCGCGCGGTTGATCTCGTCGCCGAGCAGGAGGTCGGTGAAGATCGGGCCGGCCTGGAACTCGAACCCCTTCGCCGGATCGCGCAGCACGTTCACGCCCGTGATGTCGGAGGGCATGAGGTCCGGGGTGAACTGGATGCGCGAGAAGCGCAGCCCGAGCGCCGCGGCGAGCGCGCGCACGAGCAGCGTCTTCGCCGTGCCCGGCACACCCTCGACGAGCACATGGCCGCGCGCGAGATACGCGACGAGCGCGTCGTGCACCGTCGCCTCCTGCCCGACGACGTACTGCGCCACGGACTGCCGAACGCGGTCGAGGAGCGCGGCGCCCTGCTCGACGGTGAGAGAAGGCGAAGTGCTGGTCATGCGCTGGGTGTGGTGGTGAGCGTCTGCTCGATGCGGCGGAGCGCGGCACCGAGCTCGGGAAGGGTGCGATCTGGAACGGGCGTATCGAGCGCGTGCTGCACGAGCTCGACGTCCGACGCGAGCGCGGGCGCGCGCGACAGCGCGTCGGCGAGGAATGCCTCGTTCGGCCGCGCGCGCGTGTCGGACCAGGTGCGCTCGACGCGCGACCGCACGCCGCGCAGCAGCCGCGCGGTCATCGTGCGCGTCGCGTGCACCTGCTCATAGGCGTGCGCGAGGGCGTCGATCTGCTCGAGCGGGTCGCGCCGCTCGACGCGCAGCACGTCCACCGGCGGGATCGGCCGCGGACCGAGCGCGAGCAGCAGGACGAGCGCGGCGAGCACGATCTGGAGCAGCGTGCGGCCGAGCGGATGCTGGACGAGGAAGTCACGGGTGGTGTCGACCATGTTCGCCATGTGGCCGAAGCCCTGGTGGTACTCGTCGAACACGATCGTGCGGCGCGGCGCATCGCCGCCATCGCGCAGCCACTCGAGGATGCGGACGGCGCGGACGTCGGCGCCCCATCCACAGCGGCGGATGACGTCGTTGCGGAAGAGATCGGGATCGGCCACGACGACGACGCGGCCGCGGCCGAGCGGGTATCCGGCGGCGGCGGCGGAGCCGGTGACGGTCTTTCCGGCGGGGACCTTTGCCGGGGTGCCGGTGAAGGGGGCGTCCGCAACCGCCGTGACGAACATGGTGGGCGCCTGCGGCGGATCACGCTTCCAGACCAGCGTCCAGAGGTGGACCTTGCCGTCGAGCCAGAGGGGCGGAATCAGCTCGGGACCGCTGGGACAGGTCGTCACGTCGGCCGCCACGGTTTCCATCGTGCCGCCGGCATTCGTGTGCGTCACGCCCAGCGAGTCCGCGAGCGCGTTGCGCGTGTTCAGCACGAGAAGGAGTCCGTCCCCTGCACGCACGGCCTCGAGATACGCGTGCGCCTCCTGCGGCGTGATGGCAACGACCGGCGCGAGCACGGCGTGGATCGTCCGTCCGTCACCGCGCTCCGGCGCGGCCTGCTCTTCCCGCCGCGACACCTGCCAGCCAAGTCGTTCCGCCGTCTCGTAGAGCAGCCGCGCGCCGAGTGCGCCGGCGGTGTGCGTGGACAGCCGCGGATCGCCGGCGCGTCCCGCGTCCGGCTGCGGCGTGATCAGCGCGACGAGCACGACGAGTGCACCGACGACGGGCAGGACGACGCGCGGCCGCGCCCACCACTCGGACCTGCGCGGCGGCGACGGTGTTTCGCTCATGCGGCGCGTGCCCTGGCGGTGAGCGGCTGTGCGAGGACGCGCAGATCGTCGATCAGCCGCGCGTCGCAGCCTCCGTGGCCGAACACGGCGACGTCGAACCGCCGGCCGAAGGCGCGGAAGGGCTGGTACGACGCCGAGCCGCGCGCCCGCAGCTCGCGCGCGTAATCGCCGCTCGTCTTCGACGGATCGAGGCGCAGCCGCTCCTGCCGCGCCAGCGTGAGCAGCACGCCGCGATAGAGCGCGTGCGCCGCCTCCTCGAACCGGCCCTCCCCCGCGAGCCGTTCGGCCATGACGAACGGATCCTCCGCGCCGCCGGCGCGGCTGCGGCGCCGCAGCGGGCCGCGTGCATCGTCGCGGGCCTGCGCGGCGATGAGCAGCCGCGCCAGCACGCCCACGACGATCAGCGCGATCACGGTATAGCCGAGCGGACGCGACACCGGCGACTCCCGGAGGAATCGCACGAGATGCGCGATGAGCTCCCCGATCCAGAGGAAGAATCGGTCGAGGAGCGATTGCCGGAGGCTGCGCCGATAGTCGATGCCGCGCGCGATCGACGCGACGGTGTCGTGGATGGCGGGCGCCGGCAGCTGTCCCGCGACGAGCTGAGCGAGGAGCATCGTCGTCAGGGCGCGGCGGCCTCGCGGCTGGGCGCCACGGCGGCGCCGTCGAGGGCGCCCGCCATCAGCTCGATGTCGAATCCCTCGTGCTTGATGCGCGCGTCGAAGTACAGCAGCGCCTCGGTGATCGCGATGAAGGGATAGATGAGGATCGTGAACAGCGCCGTCACGATCGCCTGCAGGGTGAGGTTCTTGAGCAGGAGCGCCGCCGCGATCTGCACACCGGCGACGAGCGGCAGGTAGATGAGCGCTATCAGCAGGTAGGTGCCGATGATGTGCCCCTTCCGCCCCTTGGAGAGTGCCGCCGACCGGGAGAGCGAGGCGCCCACGCCGCGCCGCTCGAGCACGATGGCCGGCGTGACGGCGAACCATCGCGCCATGAAGTAGAACGTGCCGATGAACAGGGTGAACACGCCCAGGAAGAAGGCGATGTAGCGCACGAAGGCGCCGATGAGCACGAAGGGCATCCGAGGCAGCGCCTTGCGCACGGCGCCGGCGACGTCGATCGGATCGCCGAGGTACGCCTGCGATGCGCACACGATGAGGACGGCACTCATCAGCGCGAAACCGAGCGTCATCGTCGGAATGGCCATGTGGCTCGGTTTCGCGCTGATGAGTGCCGTCCTCATCGTGTGCGCATCGCAGGCGTACTTCGGC
>JAEKKK010000080.1 GCA_019510405.1 Gemmatimonadota bacterium
GGCCTCATCCCCGACCACGCATTCGAGATGTCCCCCGTCACCGTCGCCGCGTCGATGTCCACCGACGCCTTGCGCGCGAGCTGGATCTCGACCGGGCCGCTGTGCGTCTCCATCTCCACTGTCGCGCCGCGTACGAGTCCGAGCGCGAAGCGGATCGTCCCGGTCGTCGACTCCAGCTTGAGGTGATCCGCTTCTCCGTTGCGGGCGTCGATCGTGCCGCTGATCGTCGACGCTTCGACATCCTGTCCACCGCGCAGCGCGATGTCGCCCGTCGCCGTCTTCACGCGCATCCACTCCGGCGCGCCGTCGATCGTCACCGCTCCATCCATGCTCTCGGCGCGCAGCTCGCGCGGACTGCCGTGCACCGTGATCGAGCCGCCGACGACGTTGAGGTCGAGCCCACCCGTCACGTCCGTCACGGTGAGCTGCGCGCTCCCGGTCTTGAGCCATACGCGCGCACCGCGCGGCACGTGCATCGTCAGCGCGCCCTCGCGCCCCGCCTGCTCCGTCGGCGCCTCGACGAACAGCTTGAGCCCTCTCGCCGCGCCCGCCTGCGGTGCATTGAGTGCGACCTTCGATCCCGCCGCGACGCTCCCCATCACCTCGACGCTGTCGCGGTCCCACCCGATCACGTGCACCGATCCCACCGACGCGAACAGCCGCACCGACACGTCCGGCGTCGTCGCGTACGCCGCCGACACTTTCCGCTGCGCGTGTAGCGGCGAGACGGCCACGACGAGCGCGACGAGCGCGAGTCGCCACCACGGCATCAGACCGCGCTCCGATGGGAGGGCAGCGCCGTGCCACATCCCCTCGTCCCCGCATCTCCGCATCCCCGCCTCACGTTTTCGGCGCGAGCTCGGTCGCTCGCCGCAGAACGTCAATCTTCCGCTCGTAGTTCGACGTGAACAGCGCCGCCAGCACCGCGTTCGACGGGTCGCGTTCCAGCGCCGCACGCGCCTCCGCGATCGCCGAGTCGGCGATGCGCAGGCTCCGCTCCACCGTGGCCACTGTAGACGGCGCCAGCGAATCGCGCCGCTCGTCGAGCTTCCGGCGCAGCGACTCCGTGCTGCGCAGATAGCTCTGTTCCGCCGACACGAGGCGCGCCGGAAGTTCGCCGTCCACCTTCGTTGCAACGGTCGACGACGAACCCGCTGCGGGCGCCGTGGCCACCACGCGTGCATGCTCGCGCCCGCGCAGCGCCACCATCGTCACGAGCGAGGAGCTCGCCGCGATCAGCACCGCCGCCGCCGCGAGGCGCCAGCGATCCCACCGCCGCGCTTCGGACGAACGCTCCGCGAGCTCGGCGCGGATCGCGCTCCACAGCTCGGGGGGTGGCGCGACCTCGCGTGGAAGCGCGGCCGTCAGCTCGTCGAGCTTCCTGTCTGATGGCGAAGTGTGCTCGTTCATAGGCTCAGTGCCCTGATCAACAGTTGTCGCGCCCGATGGAGCTGCGCGCGCAGCGTGCCCGTCGCGAGCCCGGTCATTCCGGACACCTCCTCATGGGTATAACCCTCGACCTCGTGCAGCACGAACGCGCGTCGCACACCCGGAGGCAGCGCGGCGATCGCGCGCTCCAGATCGATCGCCGTGGCGACGTCCGCCGGCGCGACGAACCCGGTCGCGCTCGGTGCGCCCTCTCCATCGTCCTCGTCCTCCACGAGCGACACGCGGGCCGAACGCCGGCGATCGCGCCGGCGGCGCTCCAGCAGCGCGTTCACCGCGATGCGGTGCAGCCACGTCGTCAGCGTCGCCTCGCCCCGAAAGCGCGGCAACGCCTCCCACGCGTGGATGAAGGTGTCCTGCACCAGCTCGCGCGCCTCCACCGGATCGTTCGCCAGCCGCAGGCAGAGCGCGTGGACGCGCCCCGCGTGCAGGTGGTACAGCCGCTCGAAAGCCTCCATGTCCCCGCGCCGAGCACGGTCGACGAGCGCGTCGTCCCCGGCCGGTTCGCCTGCGGCGAGCCCGGACGGCTGAGAGGTCTCGATCGAGATCGTCCCGCCATGCGCCTCGACGATCCCCCGCGCGATCGTCAGCCCGAGTCCGGCGCCGGTCCGCCCGCCTTTCCTGCCGCTCGACACCTGATAAAACCGATCGAACACGTGCGGAAGCTGGTCGGCGGAAATGCCCGCCCCGGTGTCCGACACGCTCACGATCACGCCGGCTCGCTTGCCCATGGGCTCGACGCGCACCTCCACCCGCCCGCCCGCCGGGGTGAACTTGAGCGCGTTCCCCACAAGGTTCGACAGCAGCTGCGTCACCCGCTCCGGATCGGCATGCACGGCGGGAAGCGGCTCCTCGTACCGCGCCTCGAGCGTCACCCCACCGCTCTCGCTCAACGTGTGCAGCGCTGACAGCGCCGCTTCGACGAGCGGCTTGGGCTCCACGTCGTGCGCCGACACGGTCAGCCGGCCCGCCTCCAGCCGCGTCACGTCCAGGAGATCCTGGATCAGCGCGTCGATCTGCGCCGCGGCCTGGCGCATGATATCCACGCGCTCCGTCACGTCCGCCGGCAGCGCGCGCTCTTCCGCCTCCGCGAGGATGCTTCCCGCCAGCATCTTCACCGCGCTCGCCGGGTTCCGCAGGTCGTGCGACACGATCCCCATCATGTCGTCGCGCGCCCGGATCGCCTGGTGCAGCTCCTCCTCGGCGCGGTAGCGCGCGCTCACGTCGCGCAGCACCGCCGCGTAGACGTTGTGGCCGTCCACCTCCATCCGCTGGATCGACGCCTCGGCAGGGAACTCCTCACCCGACTTGCGCAGCCCCGAGATCTCCTGCCGCTCCCCCATCAGCCGCGCGCGCCCATGCGCGGCGCCGAACCCCTCGACGTGCCCGCGGTGCGTCGGACGGAACCGCTCGGGGAGCAGCATCGCGAGGTACTGCCCCCCGACTTCGTCCGCCGCATAGCCGAAGATCCGCTCGGCGCCCTCGTTGAAGAAGATGATCCGCTGCTCCTCGTCCACGGCGATCACGGCGTCGGCCGAGATGGCGAGGAAGCCGGAGAAGAGTTCCGGCGGCAGGGTCCGATCCATGGCGGCGCGCTGCACCGCCTTGTTGGCGTCTCTCACGGTGGGATCGTACGGGGTGGTGCTGCTACGATGCCAGCCCGCGGTACGAGCGGCCTGTCGGGAGTTTCCCTATGGGGTCGTCGGGTGCGACCGCGCCAAATATCGGGTGTCGGCCCGACATGACGGAAGACGCCGATGTCCGAGATTGCTCGTGCAACCACTCACACCACGAGCCGATTCGATCCATGTCCAAGACGACCTCGAACGATGGCATGCTGGCGACTCTCTCCGAGGCGCCGACCAGCCGCCGCAATTTCCTCCGCTCGGCCTCGCTGACCGCCGTCGGCGGCGCGCTCGTGGCGTGCGGCAGCAGCGCAGCCCCCGCGGCAGCCAAGCAGGCGGCCACGGTCACCCAGGCCGGTGGCCCCAAGCCCGGCGCGACCGGCGGCACGATGGGCCCGCATGACACCGCGGCCGGCGCGGGCGTCAGCGCCGCCGACGCGATGGACGCGATGCACGAGAAGGGAATCAAGGCGTTCCCCGCCAAGACCGCGGTCTACGGCAACCAGCCGATGCCGCCGAAGATCGTGAAGGGCGTGAAGGTGTTCGAGCTCACCGCCGCCGAGATGCAGTGGGAGACCGCGCCCGAGCAGTTCGTGGCCGCGCTGGCATACAACGGCCAGGTCCCGGGGCCGCAGATCCGCGTCACCGAAGGCGACCGCGTCCGCATCGTCCTCACCAACAAGCTCAAGCAGTCCACCGCGCTGCACTTCCACGGGCTCGAGCTGCCGAACGATCAGGACGGCGTGCCGTTCATCACGCAGCCGCCCATCAAGCCCGGCGAGAGTCATACGTACGAGTTCGTCGTCCCGAACGCCGGCTCGCACATGTACCACTCCCACCACAACGCGGCGTATCAGGTCGGACTCGGGCTGCTCGGCGCCTTCATCGTCGAGCCGAAGGACAAGTCGCAGGAGCCCAAGGTCGACCAGGACGTCGTGTTCATCCTGAACGACGGCGCGCACGGCTACACCTTCAACGGCAAGAGCTTCCCGGGGACCCAGCCGATCGTCGCCAAGCTGGGCCAGAAGGTGCGCATCCGGTACATGAACGAGGGGATGATGATCCACCCGATGCACCTGCACGGGATGCATCAGACCGTCATCGCCAAGGACGGCTGGCCGCTCTCCAACCCGTGGAAGTGCGACACCCTCAACATCGCCCCGGGCGAGCGCTGGGACGTCGTCGTCAACTGCAACAACCCCGGCACCTGGGCCTTCCACTGCCACATTCTCCCCCACGCCGAGAGCGACCACGGCATGTTCGGGATGGTGACGGCGCTGGTGGTGCAGAAGTAGAATCAGTGTGGGAGCTCGGCTCGCGGGGACGGAGCGCGAGGGAGCCGTGAAGGAGCAGTGAACGGTGAAAGGTGATCAGTGATCAGTAGGCCTCGGGACGCCATGGCTTCCCGGGGCTGGCTGATCACTGATCACCGATCACTGATCACCGATCACCGATCACCAAAACCGTCGATAGTCATTCGACACTGCAATCGAGAGCGTCTCCCATGTCCCGTCCCGACATCATCCGCGTCATCCTCGCCGACGACCATCTCGTCGTGCGCGCCGGGCTCAAGGCGCTCCTCAGCACGAGCAAGGACATCGAGGTCGTCGGTGAAGCGAGCAACGGGCGCGACGCCGTGGCGCTCGTCGAGCGGCTGACACCGCACGTCGCCGTGCTCGATCTCGACATGCCGCAGATGGACGGGCTGTCGGCTACGAAAGCAATCGTGGAGAAGGGTGGCGAGACGCGCGTGCTCATCCTCACGATGCACACCGAGGACGAGTTCCTCATCAACCTGCTCGAGGCCGGCGCGGCGGGGTATCTCGTGAAGAACGCGGCCGACCGCGAGCTTGCCGACGCCGTGCGCGCCGTCGCCGCGGGCGACAGCTACGTGCAGGCGAGCGCGGCGCGCGCCCTCGCGCGCCAGGTCTCCAAGCGCGGCGAGCACGCCGACGAGCGCGCCCAGTACCAGTCGCTCACCGAGCGCGAGCGCGACGTGCTCGTCCACGTCGCCGGCGGCTACTCGGCCTCCGAGATCGGCGAGAAGCTGTTCATCAGCCCGAAGACGGTGGAGACGTACAAGCAGCGCATCACCGAGAAGCTCGGGCTCTCGCACCGCTCCGACTACGTGCAGTTCTGCCTGCGCCTCGGGCTGCTGAAGACCGTGTGATCGTTCCCGGACCGCGCCAGCGCTATCCCGGCGAGTTCGCGCTCGCCGTGATGCGGCGTCCGCTCGCCCTCTTCACCGATCTCGCGCGCACGTACGGCGACGTCGCCGGCTTTCGCATCGCCGGCCAGCCCGTGGTGCTCGTCAGCCACCCCGACCGCATCCGCGACGTGCTCGTCACGCACGGACGCCTCTTCCACAAGGGTCGCGGCCTCGAGCGCGCGAAGATGCTGCTCGGAGAGGGACTGCTCACCAGCGAGGACGAGCTTCACTTGCGGCAACGGCGCCTCGCTCAACCGGCCTTCCACCGCACGCGCATCGCCGCCTACGCCGACACCATGGCGACGTACGCCGCGCGCCGCGCCGACCACTGGCGCAACGGCGCGACGCTGGACGTGTCGCGCGAGATGGCGGCGTACACGCTCGCCGTCGTCGGCAAGACGCTGTTCGACGCCGACATCGAGGGCGAAGCGCACGAGATCGGCGACGCACTCGCCGCGGCGATCGACGCGTTCAACCTCAGCGTGCTCCCCTTCGGCGAGCTGCTGGAGAAGTTGCCCCTCCCGACGACGCTGCGCTTCCGTCGCGGACGCAAGCGACTCGACGCGACGATCTACCGGCTCATCGCCGAGCGGCGTGCGTCGGGAGAAGATCGCGGTGACCTGCTCTCCATGCTGCTGCTCGCGCAGGACACCGAGGGGGACGGCGGCGGGATGAGCGACCTCCAGCTCCGCGACGAGGCGATGACCCTCCTCCTCGCCGGCCACGAGACGACGGCGAATCTCCTCGCGTGGACGTGGTATCTCCTCGCGCAGCATCCCGACGTCGAGCGCCGCCTGCACGACGAGATCGACGCCGTTCCATCCGAGACACTCGGCGCGGACGATCTCGCGCGCCTCCCGTACACGCGCGCCGTGCTCGCCGAGTCGATGCGGCTCTTCCCGCCGGCATGGATCGTCGGACGCCGCGCGCTGGAGGCGTATCCGATCGACGAGTACCGGCTCCCCGCTCGAACGATCGTGCTCGCGAGCCAGTGGGTCGTGCACCGCGATCCGCGCTGGTGGCCCGACGCCACCACGTTCCAGCCGGAGCGGTGGCTCCCGGATGGCAGCGCACTCGACCCCGCGCGCCCGAAGTTCGCCTACTTCCCCTTCGGTGCGGGCACGCGCATCTGCATCGGCGAGCAGTTCGCCTGGCTCGAGGCCATCCTCGCCCTGGCGACCTTCGCGCGCCGCTGGCGCTTCCGCCTCGCGACCGACGCCCCCGTCGTCCCTCAGCCGATCGTCACTCTGCGCGTGCGCGGCGGGCTGCCCATGGTGGCTGGGAAACGGTGAGTTGATGCCAACTCACGGCCTCTTCGCCCCGACCGGCGAGCCTGCGTTCGGTCCCTTCGACGAGTCGCGCGCCCGCGCGCCCATCGTGTCGCCCGCGGAGCTCGGCTGACCCGTCGGGTTCGCGACACCGGCCGTACTGTCGGGGGCATTCGGCGTCGCCGACATGTCGCGCACCGTCGCCGGCGCCGCGGCGTTGGAATCGGCCGCGGCCTGCTTCCCCTTGTCGCCGCAGCCGATCGCGCCGACGAGGAGCACCGTCGAGAGAATCGCCGCGCCGCGCGCGACGTGATGTAGAGCAAGAGAGGTCATGACCCAACCGATCCGAAGTGTGTCGGGCGACTCGCGCAATAACTTGGCCTGCGGAAATCCCTCGACTCACTGCGCTCGCTCGGGATGACAAGCGCTGCGCCGCGGCCCCGCTGCCCCTCAGCCCCGCATTCCCGCGCTCAACGGCGACTCCCTCAATCGCGCCAGCAAGTCTGCCGGATCATCGTAGATCGCCGTCGCAGCACGCAGCGCGTCGTCGTCCCACCAGCCGCCGCAGCGCAGCGCGATCGACGGCACCCGCGCCCGCCCCGCCGCCTCCACGTCGTACGGCGTATCGCCCACCATCACACTGTGCGCGGCGAGACTGCCGCTCATGCGCAGCGCCGCCTGCACGATGTCCGGATCCGGCTTCGACCGATCCGCGTCGTCCGACGACGAGGCGAGCGGGATGAGATCCGCCACCCCCGCCTGCTCGAGCAGCGCCTGCACCTCATCGGCCTTCGCCGACGTCGCGATCACGAGCTCGAACCCCTTCGACGACAGTTGCTCCAGCAGCGCGCGCGCCCCCTTCGTCGGGCGCAGCGTCGGAAGCTCGCGCTCGAGGAAGAGCGTGCTCCGCGTCTCGCCCAACCGCTCCGCCTCGCTGCTCTCGGGATCCAGGCCGGTCAGCCGCGGCACCAGCTTGTCGCCGCCCATGCCGATCAGGGGCCGCACCTCCTCGAACGGGATCACGTAGCCGTGCGTACGCAGCGCATCCACCCACGCGCGCGCGTGCGCATCGTTGCTGTCGATCAGCGTGCCGTCGATGTCGAGCAGGATGGTGCGGAGCGCGGGGCCGGGAGCACGAGGAGTCGGAGTCATGCCCGTCATCGGTCAAGTTCGATACCAGCAACGCCGGCGGTTCCGCGCCCGGAACGCCCGCCCTACCTTTCGCCCGCGATGACGTCGACCGAACCCTCGCACTCGCCCGCCACTCCCCCCGCCGGTCGCCGCGGGTGGATCGACTGGCTCGTCGCCGTGCTCTGGCTCGGCGCCATCGTCGCCGCGGCGGTGCAGCAGGGGGGCACCCACCAGCACAACAACTTCCTGATCTTCCGCGCCGCGTCGCGGCATCTGATCGCGGGCTCCGACCTCTACACGCTGTATCCCGCCGAGCACGCCGATCTGTACAAGTACAGCCCGACCTTCGCGCTGCTCTTCACGCCGTTCGCGTTCCTCCCCCTGCTGCCGTCGATGCTGCTGTGGAACGCGCTCAACGCGGGCGCGCTCTTCGTCGCGATCGGGATGGTCCTGCCGCGCCGCGCCGCCACCGTCGCGCGCGCGATCGTCTTCCTCGACATGCTCGGCTCGCTCCAGAACGCACAGAGCAATGCGCTCGTCGCCGCGCTGATCATCTTCACCTTCGCCGCCTACGAGCGGCACCACACCGCGCTCGGCAGCCTCGCCGCGGTGGGCGGCACCTTCATCAAGGCGTTCCCGCTGGCGGGGGTGAGCTTCGCGATCTTCCATCCGCGCAAGGTGCGCGTCGCGCTCGCCGTCGCGGCCTCCACGGTGCTCTTGTTCGCGCTGCCGCTGCTCGTCACCCCGCTGCACACCCTGATCGCACAGTACGAGAGCTGGCGCGCGCTCAGTGCGGCCGACGCGTCGATCAAGCGCGGCTACAGCGTGATGCAGATGCTCGCGTATCTGCTGCACGGCGACTGGCCCAACTGGCCGATCCAGCTCGTCGGCGTCGCGATCCTCCTCGCACCGGTGCTCTTCCAGCGCGACCGCTGGCACGAGTGGGAGCGCCGGCGGCTGTATCTCTGCTCGGTGCTCGTCTTCTGCGTGATCTTCAATCACCTCGCGGAGAGCCCGACCTTCGTCGTCGCGCTCGCAGGCGTTGCCATCTGGTTCGCCGCGCTCAAGCGGCCATCACGCTGGGAGTGGGCGCTGTTCGTATCGATCGTCGTGCTCACGATCCTCTCGTCGTCGGATCTCATGCCCGACGCGATCCAGCGCGACTTCTTCGACCGCTACCGCTTCAAGACGGTCCCGCTGATCGTGCTCTGGATCGAGCTCCAGCGGCGATTGTGGTCGGCGCGGGTGCCCGAGGCGAGACTCTCTTGAGATCCATTAGCCCACTACGATGCCGGCTCGACTGACCATACATTCCTCGCAGGCCGCGCTCGGCGACGCCGTCGCGTCGAGCATCCTCGACGACATCGACCGCGCCAACGACTCGCGTTCGCGCTTTCTCCTCGGCGCACCCACAGGACGCACGCCACGACCGATTCTGGCTGCGCTGGCGAAGCAGCTCGCCGCGAGGCCGCGCGATCTCAGTCGCGTCACGCTCGTGATGATGGACGAGTATCTCGTCCCGCATGACGGGAAGCTCGCGTGGGCGTCGCGCGACGACGACTTCGGCTGCCACGCCTATGCCTGGCGCGAATATCTGCCCGCGCTCAACGCGGCGCTGCCGCGCGATGCACGGGTGAAGGAGACTTCGGTCTGGTTCCCCGATCCCGACGATCCCGACGAGTACGAGCGGCGGATCGCGGACGCCGGTGGCGTCGACTTCTTCCTGCTGGCGTCCGGCGCGAGCGACGGCCACGTCGCGTTCAACCAGCCGGGATCACGGCGCGATAGCCTGACGCGGGTGGTGCCACTGTCCGAGCCCACGCGCCGCGACAATCTCGCGACGCATCCCGCCTTCGGCTCGCTGGAGAACGTGCCGAAGTTCGGCGTGACCGTCGGGATCGGCACCATCGCGTCGGCCCGTTCGGCGGCGATGGTGGTGTGGGGCGCTGGCAAGCGCGAGACGTTCAGACGCCTGTCGGCCACGGCGAGCTACGACCCGCAATGGCCGGCGACCGTGATTCACGAGGTGCCGTCCGGACTGATCGTCGCGGACGAGGACGCCGCGCGGTAGCTACACCGCGTCCCGAAAGCTCACCACGCGCACGTCCCCCTTCTCCAGGCCTTGCTCACCTCGGGCTCGAGGAGCGCCTTCACTTCCGCTTCGCGCTCGGAGCGATACGGGTCCTGCTCGGCCAGCACGGCGTCGTCGTTGCCGGGATGCATCATCAGCTCCGTCACGCCGAGTGGAAGGTTGTCGAGCGTGGCGAGCAGACGGTCGCGTACGTGGGATGCGCCCTGCAGTGCGATGCGCCCTGCAGTGCGATGCCGCGGAAGTGCGGGGCGCCGAACGCCGGCGCGGCGACCATCATCGACGCCGACGACACCGTTCCCGCGGCGTGCCTCCAGGATCCCCCGATTCACGCCCGGCGCGAACCCGAGATCGTCCGCATTGATCACGAGCAGTCGAATCGGTGGCATGGACGG
>JAEKKK010000081.1 GCA_019510405.1 Gemmatimonadota bacterium
GCCGAGATCCTCAACGGCCCGGCGATCAACACGCACAACGTGAGCAACCTGTCGAACCAGACGACGGCCGCGCTCAACCGCTGGACCCCGACGAACACGAACACGAACATCCCGCGCGCGAACGTGAACCGGCCGCGCGAGCTGTACGACGTGCACGTCGAGGACGGTTCGTTCATCCGTCTGCAGAGCCTCTCGATCGCGTATCAGCTTCCCGCGAACCTGCTCCACGGCGTGGACAACGCCCGCCTCGTCGTGACGTGGCAGAACCTCCACGTATGGACGAAGTACACGGGCTACGATCCCGAGGTGAACAGCTTCGGCGGCGATGCGCGTGCGCGCGGCGTCGACCTCGGCGCCTATCCCCGCGCTCGCACCTGGAACGTCGGCATCAGCACGTCCTTCTGATCAGGTCGGGGAGCGCGGCGGCGCCGCCGCGCTTTCCCGGATCCGATTTCACGCTATGAGGAACCGCTCACACATGACGCGAGATTCAATCGCTCCGCGGGTTGGACAACTGGCCCTGGCGCTTCTCCTGGTCGCCGCGCCGGCCTGCACCGACCTGCTCACGGAACAGCCGAAGGATCGCATCGCTTCGGACGCATTCTTCCAGACGGCCGCCGACGCCAAGGCGGCGATCGCGGCGACTTATCGTCCGCTCTCCACGGCCTCGCTGTGGGGCACGAACCTCCAGTGGGCGCTGAACGCCGCGACGGACGAGTCGCGCGTCGGTCCGGAGGAGGAGAACCCGAACATCGTCGCGCTCACGCAGCTCTCGTGGACGACGACGAACCCGTACATCGCCGGCTCGAACGCGTCCGGCGGCGCCTGGGGCGGGCTGTATCAGATGATCACGCGCGCCAACCTGGTGCTCGCGCGCGTACCGGCCATCACGATGGACGACGCGGCGAAGAACCAGATCCTCGCCGAGGCCAAGTTCCTCCGCGCGCTGGGCTACTTCTACCTGGTCCGTCTCTACGGTGACGTGCCGCTCGTGCTCACGCCGGAAGATCAGGCGGCGCTCGGACCGCGCACGCCGCAGGCGCAGGTGTTCGCGCAGATCGTGAAGGACGCGACCGAAGCGGAAGCCGTGCTGCCGGCCGTGTGGGGCAGCTCGGACAAGGGCCGCGCGACGAAGGGCTCCGCCGAGGCGCTCCTCACCGAGCAGTACATCTGGCGCAAGGATTGGCCGAACGCGGCGTTGTTCGCGAAGAAGATCATCGACAGCGGGAACTACTCGCTCGTGCCGAACTACCTCCAGGCGTTCCTGCCCGGCTCGCAGAACCGCCCCGAGGAAGTGTTCGCCGCGCAGTCGTCGAGCGCGACGGGCGCGCCGGCGATCGACATCGCCGCGTGGGAGTACCCGCGCAACATGAACCCCAACTCGAACGGTGGGTGGGGCACGTGGCAGCCGCTGCAGTCGTTCATCGACAGCTATCCCACCGGTGACTACCGCAAGGAAGTGAGCTTCTTCACGAGCGGCATCGATCCGACGGGCAAGACGGTCACCTTCCTGCCGCACGTGTACAAGTTCCGCCCGACGGCACGCCCGGGTCAGCAGGACGTGAACTGGCCGATCTATCGCTACGCCGACGTGCTGCTCATGTACGCCGAGGCGCTCAACGAGCAGGGCCAGTCCGACGCGGCGATCGGCTACGTGAACATGATCCGCGCGCGCGCGCGTAACGGCACTGGTGCGGAGGCGCGCACGCTGCCCGCCGATCTGCCGACGGGACTGGACCAGGCGGCGACGCGGGCCGCGATCTTCGACGAGCGGAAGTTCGAGCTCGCGTTCGAGGGCAAGCGCTGGTTCGATCTCGTGCGGCAGGGCTTCCCGGCCTTCCAGGCCGCCGAGTCCACGGATCCGACCGTGATCCCGGGAAACGTGCAACCGACGCGGATGGTGTGGCCGATCCCGCAGGTGCAGATCGACCTGAACAAGGAACTGACGCAGAACCCCGGATACTGACGTCGGCACTGACACAGCGCTGACGCCAAACCGGTAGCAAATGAATGCGCTCCGCATGCAGGTGGATGGCCGCGGCCACCACGCGCGTGCGGAGCGCATCGCATTTCTCACTCACTCACCGCACGCGCATGCGCGTGCCTGCACCGAGATCTCGTGAGCCCGATGCCTCGTCGGTCATCCGTCATCTACCGTTCCCAACGACCCGTGCTACGCCTGCGTAGACTCGGCAGCGTCGCACTGCTCGCGCTGCTGGCGGCCGGCTGCTCGGCGGGCGCGGCGCGGTCGGCGTCTTCCTCCCCGTCGCGCGATCCCGATGCGCGCGAGTGGATCGAGCTGTTCGACGGCACGACCCTCCGCGGCTGGACGCCGAAGATCGCCAAGCACGACGTCGGCGATAACTACGCCAACACCTTCCGTGTCGTGGACGGGACGATCCAGGCCCGTTACGACGGCTACGGTGGGAACTACGACGCCCAGTTCGGGCACCTCTACTACGATCGGCCCTTCTCGTACTACCTCGTCTCCGCCGAGTACCGCTTCGTGGGCGATCTCTATCCTGGCGCGCCCAGCTACACGCTGCGCAACAGCGGCATCATGATCCATTCGCAGGACCCGCGCACGATGCCTCGCGATCAGAACTTCCCGATCTCGATCGAGGATCAGCTTCTCGGTGGCCTGAGCGACGGAAAGCCGCGGCCAACGGGCAACATGTGCTCGCCGGGCACGATGGTGGACTTCGCCGACAAGCCGGACCCGCGCCACTGCATCAACTCGACGTCGAAGACGTACGACGGCGATCAGTGGGTGCTGTCCGAGACCCTCGTGCTCGGCGATTCCATCGTCAAGCACATCATCAATCACGACACCGTGCTGGTGTACACGCACCCGCGTCAGGCGGCGGGCGTCGTCACCGGCTTCGATCCCGCTCAGCTCACCGAGGGCAAGCGGCTCTCGTCGGGCTTCGTCGCGCTGCAGGCGGAGGGCCATCCGGTGGACTTCCGCAACGTGCGCCTCCTGAACCTCGAGGGGTGCATGGACCCGAAGGCGGCGAACTACAAGCGCTACTACGTCAAGTCGAACCCCGCGGCATGCAGATGATGCGAACCTCTCTCACGATCCCGGCGCTGCTGTCGCTCGCAGCGCTCTCCTCGCTCGGTGCGCAGGCGCCGGCGTCCACCGCGCGACCGCAGCCGATCGCGAAGTCGGGCACGGTGCCGCGCGAGCCCGCGGTGGAGCAGAAGCTCCAGGCCGACTTCAAGGCACCGCCCGGCTTCAAGATCTCGCTGTTCGCCGGCCCACCGGTGGCGATGTATCCCACCTGCGTCAACGAATCTCCCGACGGCGCGGTGTTCGTCTGCGTCGACCCGAACCTCTCGCTCTCCACGCTGAAGGGCGTGGGGCGCGTCATGCGGCTCGTCGACAGCGACGGCGACGGCCGCGCCGACACGTACACGACGTTCGCCGAGATGGACAGCCCGCGCGGTGTGGTGTCGGACGGGAAGGCCGTGTACGTGATGCATCCGCCGAATCTCACGGCGTACCGTGACACGAACGGCGACGGCATCGCCGATACGTCGGTCGACATCGTGAAAGGGCTCGGCTTCGATCTCGACTTTCGTGGAGCGGATCACACCACGAACAACGTCGAGCTCGGCCCCGACGGCTGGCTGTATGTCGCGGTGGGCGACTACGGCTTCATGAAGGCGGTCGGCACGGACGGAAAGACCATCTCGCATCGCGGCGGCGCCGTGGTGCGCGTGCGCCCCGACGGCACGAACCTGGAGATCGTCACCGTCGGCACGCGCAACATCTACGACGTCGCGATCGATCCGTTCGCGCGCGTGTATGCGCGCGACAACACCAACGACGGCGACGGCTGGAACACGCGCCTGCACTATCTCGCGCCCGGCGCCCACATGGGCTACCCGTCGTTCTACCAGAACTTCGGCACGGAGCATTTCCCCTCGCTCGCCGACTATGGCGGCGGCTCGGGGGTCGGCTCGCTCTGGCTCGAGGATCCGGCGTGGCCCGCGGGGCTGAACAACACGCTCCTCACCGGTGACTGGACGACCCAGCGCATCTACAAGCATGCGCTCACGCCGAAGGGCTCGATCTACAACGTGACGCAGGAGGATTTCATCAGCCTGCTGCGTCCCTCCGATCTCACGATCGACGGGCGCTCGAACCTCTACGTCGCGAGCCTCGCGGGCGGGCAGTTCACCTACAACAGCGACACCGTCGGCTACGTGGTGCAGGTGCGCGCGCCCACGACGACGCCGTCGCCCGAGGCGTCGGTGTTCAAGGCGACCGACGCGGCGCTCCTCACTCAGCTCGCGTCGGGGAACGCGGTGCACCGGCTGCACGCCGAGGAAGAGCTGGTGCGGCGCGGTGCGAAGCCGGCGGTGGTCGCGGCGCTGCGCCGCACGATCGCCAACGAGCAGAAGGGCGCCGAAGCCCGTGCGGCGGCGATCTTCACGCTGAAGCAGCTGCAAGGACCGAAGGCGAACGATGCACTGCTGCGCGCCGCCGGCTCGGCTGACGCACGGGTGCGCGAGACGGCGCTCCGCGTGCTCGTCGATCGTCTGGATCAGCTGCAGGGTGTGCCGTCCACGCTCTATGTGAAGGCGCTGGCCGACGCGGAGCCGCAGGTGCAGGTGCAGGGGATCCGCGGCCTCGTCCGGCTTGGCGCGCGCGACGCAGCGAGCGCGCTCGTGCCGCTCACGGGCAGCACCGATCAGGGGATCTCGCACCTCGCGGTGAACGCGCTCGTCTCGCTCGACGCGTCGCAGGCGGCACTGACGGCACTCGACGGCAGCACGCCCGCCGTGCGCAACGGTGCGCTGCGCGCCCTCGCGCAGATGTACGAGCCGTCCGTCGTGAACGCGCTCGTCGAGCGCGTTGGCCGCGCGAAGGACGCCGACACGCGTGACGCGCTCGTGCACACGCTGGCGCGCCTCGCCAACCGTGAGGGCGAGTGGAAGGGCGACTGGTGGACGACGCGGCCCGCGCACCTCGGGCCGTACTTCGATCCGACGCCGTGGAGCGAGAGTGCGCGCGTCCAGACCGCGCTCGTGAGCGCGCTGGCCGGCGCGAGCACCGACGAGTTCGCGCGCCTGGCGAGCGATCTCGCGACGAACGAAGCGCTCCCGCGCGGCGCCGGTCCGCTGCTCGCCGCGCTGCCGGCCGGCGATTCGCTGCGCGCTCGCCTGCTGGCCGCGATGGTCGGCCGTTCGCGCCTCGACGACGGCATCGTTGCCGTGGCGACGCCGCTGGATTCGCGCAGCCCGACGCTGCACGCCGCGGTGGCGCAGCTGCTCGCCGGCGAGAGCGTGCTCGGCGCGAGCGCGCTGCCGCTCGCGAAGCGCGGTGCGCTCGACGCGACGCTCGCACCGGCGATCCGCGCGTCGCTCCTCGGGGCGATCGCGCAGGCGCCCGGCCAGCCGGCGCTCGACGCGGCCACGGAGGTGTTCGCGCAGCTCAATCCCGTCGCTCCGGTCGTGGTGGCCGGGGCGTCGACGACCGCCACGCCCGCGACGACTCCCGCCGCGGGAGGCGATCCGCTGGAGGCGGCGTGGCGCCGCTTCGTCGGCGACCGGCGCCGCATGACGGAGCTGGACTACTTCGTGACGATGGCGAAGAGCGCGTCGCCGGCGCAGCGCACGCTCGCGTACGCGGTGCTTCTCCAGAGCATCCGGTCGCCGCGCGTGCCGCCGGCGGTGCGGGAAAAGGTCGCGCCGGTGATCGAAGCCGGATGGACCGACGCCACGTCGGCGCCAAGCCTGGTGCAGGCGGTGAACGTGATGCACCTGGAAAGTCAGTACGGCGACAAGCTCGCCGCGCAGGGCAAGGGGCAGGGCAAGTAGCATGATCCGAACCCGCCCACGACGGCGGGATCGGCGGGAATCGTCCCTTTCGCGCGCCGTGGGCAAGCGCATTGCGCGTCCCATTGTCCACGGTGAGCTTCAGCCGTCACACTTCGAGGAGACCGCACGTGTCCGAGCATGACGAGAAGAGAGAGCTGACCCGTCGCACCTTCCTGTTCCAGCTCGCGGCGATGACCGCGGGGGGCAGCCTGCTCGCGTCCTGCGCGCGTGCCGGTGTCGGCACGAGCACCGCGGCTGCCGCGACGCGCAGCGCGACGAGCCCGGACTTCATCGGGCTGCAGCTCTACACGGTCCGCGATCAGCTCCAGGCGGACTTCGAGGGCACGCTCGCGAAGATCGCGCAGATCGGCTACAAGAACATGGAGTTCGCCGGCTACTACAACCGGACGCCGGAGCAGGTGCGCGCGACGCTGGACAAGCTGAACCTCGTCTCCACCAGCTCGCACATCGGCGCGCCCCTCCTGCGCCAGGACGCCGCGGGGCAGATCAAGGCCGCGAAGACGATCGGACAGGACTACATCACGATCCCGTCGTACCAGTTCGGAAAGGATGCTGCCGGCTGGCGGAAGGGGGTGGCGGAGTTCAACCAGTGGGGCGCGATGTGCCGCGACGCCGGTCTCAAGCTCGCGTACCACAACCACAACTTCGAGTTCGCCGCGCTGGACGGGACGACCGGCTACGACATCCTCCAGAACGAGGTCGATCCGAAGCTCGTGGACTTCGAGCTCGATCTGTACTGGGCCAACTTCGCCGGACAGGATCCGCTCGCGCTGTTCGCCAAGCATCCGGGACGCTTCACGATGTGGCACGTGAAGGACATGGTGATCACCGACGACAAGAAGGGGATGTCTCCCGTCGGCAAGGGCACGATCGACTTCAAGAGCTACTTCGCCCACGCGCAGCAGTCGGGGCTCAAGCACTTCTTCGTCGAGCACGACAGCGCCGCGCAGTATCCGGGGGGCTCGCTGGCCAGCATCGAGGCGAGCTACCAGTACCTGCACCAGCTCCTCGCGTAGGGGGCCGACTCGATGAACTCCTTCTTTGCTCGTCTGCACCGCGCCGGCCGCGTGACCGCCGCGTGCACGATCGCGATCGCGGCGGCGTGCGCGGGAGCCAGTGTTGGCGGCTCGAGCGGCGGCGGGGCCGTCGCCACCGCGCCGCGTGCCAGCATCGCCAGTGCGCCCAAGTCGGACTGGATCCAGCTGTTCAATGGGCGGGATCTCTCCGACTGGGACATCAAGTTCGCCAAGCATCAACTCGGCGATAACTACAACAACACCTTCCGCGTCGAGGACGGGCTGCTCAAGGTCCGCTACGACAAGTGGACCGCGTTCAACGGCGAGTTCGGGCACATCTTCTACAAGCGCCCCTTCCGCTACTATCTCGTTGCGGCCGAGTACCGCTTCGTCGGCAACCAGGTGACCGGCGCCGGTCCGAACCTCGCCTGGGCGAAGCGCAACAACGGCATCATGATCAACGGCCAGTCGGCGCAGAGCATGGGGCTGAACCAGGACTTCCCGATCTCGCTCGAGGTGCAGCTCCTCGGCGGGCTCAGTGACGGCAAGCCCCGCTCGACGGCGAACCTCTGCACGCCGGGCACGAACGTGCACTTCGGCGACTCGCTCATCACGCGCCACTGCATCAACTCGACCTCCAAGACGTACGACGGCGACCAGTGGGTGCGGGTCGAGGCGCTCTCGCTCGGCGACTCGATCATCAAGCACATCGCCAACGGCGACACGGTGCTGGTCTACCGGAAGCCCGAAATGGGGGGTGGCTCGGCGAACAACACCAACCCGGGCGTGCTCGTGCCGGGCCAGCCGATCGTCGGCGGCTCCATCTCGCTCCAGGCCGAGACGGCCGAGATCGACTTCCGGAAGGTCGAGGTGCTGAACCTCGAAGGGTGCATGGATCCCAAGTCGTCGAGCTATCGGCCATACTTCATCAAGCACGACCCCGCGGCCTGCAAGTAGGCCGATCTCCCCACGTGGCTTCTCACCCCTCTTCGCTCATGCGATCCCTCGGTCCGCGCCTCAGCGCGATGATGTTCCTCGAGTTCTTCATCTGGGGTGCGTGGTACACCACCATCGCCGTGTACATGAGCAACCACGGCATGGGCACGCTCACCTTCTGGCCGTTCACGGTGAACCCCATCGCCGCGATCGCCGCCCCGTTCTTCGTCGGGCTCGTCGCGGACCGGTACTTCGCGACCCAGAAGGCGCTCGGCGTGCTGCACCTCATCGGCGGGGTGGTGCTGCTGGCGACCCCACGCGCCACGGGGAACCCGACGCTGTTCATCGTGCTGCTGCTGATCTACAACCTGTGCTACATGCCGACGCTCGGGCTCACGAGCTCCCTGGCCTTCCATCACATCGAGGATCAGGAGCGGCAGTTCCCGCGCATCCGCGTGTGGGGGACGATCGGCTGGATCATCGCAGGGCTCGTCATCAGCTACGTGCTGACGCAGTTCCTGCCCGCGGGGGTGACGGCGGAGCAGACGGCATGGCCGCTGAACCTTGCCGCGGTCACCAGCCTCCTGCTCGGCGTGTACAGCTTCTCACTGCCGCACACGCCTCCCTCCGCGGCGGGGCAGCCCGTGTCGTTCCGCAGCATCGGGTGTTCATCATCAGCGCGCTGCTGATCTGCATCCCGCTCGCGGCGTACTACAACTACACCCAGCTCTTCCTCGAAGCGGCGCAGGTGAAGAAGATCGCGGCGACCCAGACGCTGGGGCAGATGTCGGAGATGCTCTTCATGCTCGCGATGCCGCTCATGTTCCGGCGGCTCGGCGTGAAGTGGATGCTGGTGCTCGGCATGTCGGCGTGGGTGGTGCGCTACGGGCTGTTCGCGAGTGCCGCGCCGAACGCGATCTTCTGGATGATCGCCCTGGGCATCCTGCTGCACGGTGTCTGCTACGACTTCTTCTTCGTCACCGGACAGATCTACGTCGACAAGAAGTCCACGCCGGCGATCCGTGGGCAGGCGCAGGGCTTCTTCGTGCTCGTGACGTACGGGGTCGGCATGCTCATCGGCGCGCAGATCGCCGGCAAGGTGTACAACAGCTTCCTCGGCACCGCGCAGGCGCTGACGCTCGCCCAGTGGAACCGCTTCTGGTGGATTCCAGCCGCGTTCGCCCTCGTGGTGACGCTGTTCTTCACGCTCGCGTTCCACGACCGCGTGGACGAAGCGCAGGACGCGGTGAAGTCGAAGGCAGCTTGAGAACGGTGAGGTGGTGAGTTGGTGAGTTGGTGAGTTGGATCACGGCCTCGGGACGTTCCGACTTCCCGAGGCCGTTATTCTCTCGCATCCCCGCATCCCGCATCCCCGCATCCCCGCATCCCCGCGCATAGCACCATTTCCCCGGACCGGGGTATGCACCATTCGTCGTACGAGCCGATCATCGAGCCAGCCAGCTTTCATCCATCAGCGACCGCCAATGTATCGACCCGTTGAATCACGTTCGTTCCGTCGAGCGACGCTGCTCGCCTTCGGTCTTGTGAGCGTTGCGAGCGCGGCCACGCTCCGTTCTTTCTCCACCGCCGAAGCGCGCTCGGCCACCGACGTTCCGCCGCAGGTGAAGAAGCCTGCCAGGAAGACGGCGAAGCCGGCCGCGAAGCCCGCCCCCAAGGCGAGCGCTGCCGCCCCCGCCACTCAGGGACCCGACGGGAAGGTCGTGTACTCGACGACCTGCGCCGCCTGCCATCAGGCGACGGGTGAAGGGGTCGAAGGCACGTACCCGCCGCTCGCCAACAGCGAGATCGTGAACGGCGACGAGGCGAAGGTCGTGCGCATCGTGCTGCACGGTCTCACCGGCCCGGTCGAGGTCGCGGGCGAGACCTACTCCGGCATGATGCCCCCGTGGGGCGGCGTGCTGAAGGACCCGGAGCTCGCCGCGGTGCTGACCTACGTGCGCAGCGCGTGGGGCAACAAGGCCGCGCCGATCACGGTCTCCAAAGTCGCCGCCATCCGCGCCGCGACATCATCGCGCACCACGCCATGGACGGCGGCGGAGCTGGCGACGGTGAAGTAAGTGAGTTGGTGAGTTGGTGAGTTAGTGAGTTGGTGAACGGCCTCGGGACGCTCTGGCGCTCCGAGGCCGTTCGCCGTTTCCCTGACCGCTGTCCGCTCGCCGCTGCCCGCTCGCCGCTGGGCTCACCTGATGGCTCACTGGCTCGCATGCTCGGTCAGTGCAGATCCCTCGAGCTCCGCTCACTCGGGATGACATGCGGCGTGCCGCACTCACGCACGTCGCCGCAACAGCTGGATCCCGATCCAGAGGTACACGAGCGCGAGCACGAAGCCGAGCGTCGGCTCGAGGTCGACCCAGTCGAACGGCTTGCCGATGTAGACGATCAGCACCAGGAGCGAGACCGCGAGCTGCACGGCGCCGAGTGCGCGCCAGCCGGGCGTGCGCACGAGGGTGAGTCCGGTCGTCGTCAGCCAGAGCGCGACGAGCACGTCGGAGATCAGGCGGAGCTGCAATCCCAGCCCACCCGCGAGCTCACTCTGTAGCCACACGCTCGGCAGGATGTTCGGGGCGAGCGTGACCGACGCGGCCGCCAGCGGCGGCGCCGTCGCTGCGTTCACCTGCGCGGCGATCATGCCGACCACGGCCCCGGAGATTCCCGCCACCGTCGCCATGCGGATCGACGCGCGCTCCTCCCCGACGATCACCGCGAGCCCGCGCGGCGCCGGGAGGAGACAGAGGAAGTGGAGCGTGTAGATCCACCACAGTCCGACGAACGCTACCGTGTTCGCGTGCACCCACGGCAGCAGCTGCGCGGGGACGTTGAGCATGTCGGTGCTCAGCCCGCGCGCGAAGAGGAAGCCGAAGGTGTAGGCGATCGTACCGAGAAAGACGATACCGGAGAGCAGCGCGCCGATCCCCCCGACACGCACCGCATCGGCCGCGCGATCCAGCGCGGCGGCGGTGCGCGGCGAAGGCGACGCGTCGGCCACGCCTACTCGCGCGCGAACGCGGAGTCGAAGGCGGCGTGCGGCGGCTTGAAGTCGACGGCCTTCACGAAGGCACAGGCCTCCTTTGCGCCCGCTTCACGGTCCATCCCGATGTCCTCCCACTCGATCGACAGCGGGCCGTCGTAGCGCGCGGCGTTCAGGTGGCGGATGATCTCCTCGAACTTGATCTTGCCGCGGCCGATCGAGCGGAACTCCCAGAAGCGATCGGGATGCCCGAAGTTCAGGTGGCCGCCGAAGACGCCCGAGGCGCGCGGCACGTCCGACCACCACACGTCCTTCATATGGACGTGATAGATGCGGTCGGCGAAGCGATCGATGAAGCCGAGGTAGTCCACACCCTGGTAGCCGAAGTGGCTCGGGTCGTAGTTGAACCCGAACGCCTTGCGCCCCTTCACTGCGTCGACGGCGCGCTGCGCCGACGAGACGTCGAAGGCGATCTCCGTCGGGTGCACCTCGAGGGCGAAGCGCACGCCCACCTCATCAAAGGTGTCGAGGATGGGATTCCAGCGCTTGGCGAAGTCGTCGAACCCGGCGTCGATCATCGCGTCGGGCACGGGGGGGAAGCTGTAGAGCAGGGGCCAGATCGACGAGCCGGTGAACCCGGCGACGATCTTGACGCCGAGCTTGGCCGCGGCGCGCGCGGTGTCCTGCATCTCCTTGGCGGCGCGCTGCTGCACTCCCTGCGGATTGCCGTCGCCCCACACGTGCGGCGGGATGATCGACTTGTGGCGTGCGTCGATGTTGTCGCACACGGCCTGGCCCACGAGGTGGTTGCTGACGGCGAACACCTGGAGCCCGTACTTGGCGAGCAGATCGCGGCGGCCCTGCGCGTAGCCGTCCTCCTTCAGTGCGCGCTGGACGTCGAAGTGGTCACCCCAGCATGCGAGCTCGAGGCCGTCGAAGCCGAACTCCTTCGCCTTCTTGGCGACTGTCTCGAGGGGCAGATCGGCCCACTGGCCGGTGAACAGGGTGACAGGTCTCGTCATTGCGCGCGCACCGTCGACGGTGGAGGAAGAAATGGGGGAAACGGCCGAAGGTTATAGAGGGGGTCGTGGTGGCTCAAGGCGCGCAGCGGTGATCAGTGATTGGTGATCGGTTGACGGCCGGCCTCGATCGACTCCTGCGTCCCGAGGCAGGCACCGATCACCGACAACCGTGAACTGTTCACGGCGCGCCTCATCTCCGCGCCAATTCCTCCGCCGTATCCTGATCCGTGATCAGCACGTCCACGATGTCCGCCTTGAGCGCGGCGTGGATCGCGTCCACCTTGCCCGGCCCGCCCGCCACGGCGACGACGCGCGGCGCGCGGCGCAGTTGCTCGGTCGTGATGCCGAGGATGAGCGCGTCCAGCGCCGTCTTGACTGGTGCACCGTTCGCGTCGAAGAAGCGCAGCGCGATGTCGCCCACCGCGCCGGTGTTCGCGAGCGACTCCAGCGTACCGGCGGGAAAGGAATGGCCGTCGTTGAGCACGGGGTTCGAGTCGATCGAGCCGATGCCCACGTACACCGTGTCGAGGCGATCGAAGTAGCGGAGCGCCGCCTGCACGTGGGGGTCGTTGCGCAGCACGTCGCGCACTTCCGTCGTCGCCACCACGCCGGGCACGGGGAAGAGCACGGGCACCGCGCCGAGGAGCTGCGCCAGTCGGCGAACGAGCTCGGCCGCATAAGCCTCCGCTGCCGGTGGGCCGATGCCGCCGAGGGTCTGCACGACGTGCACCCCCTCGGTGGCCATCGGGGCCATCGCCTGCACCATCGCGCTCAGCGTCGTTCCCCAGGCCAGGCCGATCGTGTCCCCGGGATGCACGGTGCGGGAGAGGAAGGCGGCGGCGGCTGCACCGATCTGGCGGCGCAGCAGGTCGGGGCTCGTGCCCGGCTCGGTGGGCACGATGCGGACAACGCCCAGCTTGAACTGCTCCTCGAGCCGCGACTCGAGGTCGATGTGCAGCCCGCGCGGCGGCGAGATGGTGATCTGCACGATCCCATGCGTCTGCGCGTCGCGCAGCAGTCGCGAGACGGCCGGCCGCGACAGGCGCAGACGCTCGGCGATCTCCTGCTGCGTCTGATCGCGCAGATAGTAGAGCGTGCTGACCTTGCTCAGGAGATAGAGATCGGGTGCGGAGCGAGGGCGTGGCATCGTTGCCAACTTACCACCGGGTAGAGACCCGGCAACCGCTGCCGGGCCAACGGCACCGTGCAGCGGGCCGCACGCGCGCCGCGTAGCTTGACACCACCCGACGCCGGGATTCTTCTAGCGACCCCGGGGCGAGCCCCGTCTTCGTCGACCCTCGCGCGTCCACTCCCATGCGCATCCACCACACGACCTCAGTCGCACGCCGCAGCACGCTCGTGGCGCTGCTCGCCACGCTCGCGGGCGCCGCATGCGCTTCCTCGTCGTCCCCGTCCACGATCGGTGAAGGGCCGGCGCCCCTCGACGTGGTGAAGTCGCAGCGGTACCTCTTCTCCTATTTCAAGGGCAATGGGGAAGACGGACTGCACCTCGCCTACAGCGAGGATGGCTACGCGTGGCGCGCGCTCAACGAGGACAAGCCCTTCTTCCATCCGTCGGTGGGGAAGGAGAAGCTGACGCGCGATCCGTCGATCGTGCGCGGCCCCGATGGCATGTACCACATGGTGTGGACGGCGGGGTGGAACGAGCAGGGCTTCGGCTACGCCGAGTCGCGCGATCTGATCACGTGGACGAACGAGCGCTACGTCCCCGTCATGGCGCACGAGCCGACGGCGATGAACACGTGGGCACCCGAGATCTTCTACGACTCGCTCCGGGCCCGCTACCAGATCGTCTGGGCCTCGACGATCCCCGGCCGCTTCCCCGGCGACAGCACCGGTGGCGGCGGCAAGTACAACCACCGCCTCTACTACACGACGACGAAGGACTTCCGCACCTTCACGCCGACGACGCTCCTCTACGATCGCGGCTTCAGCGTGATCGACGCCGACATCATGAAGGACGGGACGCGCTACGTGATGTTCCTCAAAGACGAGCGCGAGAAGCCGGCGCAGAAGAACATCCGCCTCGCGTACGCCGAACGTCCCGACGGGCCCTGGTCGCAGGCGACGCGGCCGATCACGGGCGACTACTGGGCGGAAGGGCCGACGGTGCTGCGGGTGGGCGATGAATGGATCCTCTACTTCGACCGCTACAAGGAGCATCGCTACGGCGCGATCGCGTCGAGCGATCTCGCGTCGTGGGAGGACGTGACGGCGCTGCTCGCCGTGCCGGATGGGATGCGCCACGGCAC
>JAEKKK010000327.1 GCA_019510405.1 Gemmatimonadota bacterium
TTGCCGTCCCAGTGCAAAAACTCGCTCGCCGCCTCGTGAACGAACTCGCCGAGGGTTGGGTTCGGATCGATCGCCGGCTGCCCGCACGCGGAGCAGAAGCGCTGTGACACCGGCTCACCACAGTTGAGGCACACGCCGGGCGCGCTCGCCGTGGGAGGATGCATCGCGCTGGATGCATCCGCGGTCCGCGGCGACGTCCCGGTCGTGCCGGTCATCTGATCATTCCCACTCGATCGTCGCGGGCGGCTTGGAGCTCACGTCGTACACGACGCGATTCACGCCGTCTACTTCGCGGATGATGCGATCCGAGATGCGCGCCATCACGTCGTGTGGGAATGCGTACCAGTCGGCGGTCATCCCGTCGGTGCTCGTGACGGCCCGGAGCGCGACGACGTTGTCGTACGTGCGCTCGTCACCCATCACGCCTACACTGCGGATCGGCAGCAGCACGGCGAACGCCTGCCAGATCTCGTTGTAGAGATTCGCACCGCGAATCTCCTCCAGATAGATCGCGTCCGCCTGTCGAAGCACGTGCAGCGCGGGCTCGGACACGGCGCCCAGCACGCGGATCGCGAGTCCGGGCCCGGGGAACGGATGCCGGCCCACCATCTCCTCGGGAAGACCGAGCTCTCGCCCGACGTTCCGCACCTCGTCCTTGAACAGCTCACGGAGCGGCTCGATGAGGGCGAACTTCATCCCTGGCTTCAATCCGCCGACGTTGTGGTGCGTCTTGATGGTGACGGACGGACCACCGGTCGGCGACGAGCTCTCGATCACATCGGGGTACAGCGTTCCCTGCACGAGGAACTTCGCGTGCGTGCCGGCCGACGCCGTGGCCTCCTCGAAGACGTCGATGAACGTGTGCCCGATCGCGCGTCGCTTCGCTTCCGGTTCCTCGATACCGGCGAGCGCGGCGAGGAACCGCTGCTACGCATCGACAGTCACCAGCTTGATCCCCATGTGCGTCTTCATCGTGCGCTCGACCTGCTCGCGCTCGTGGAGACGCAGCAGCCCGGTGTCGACGAAGACGCAGGTGAGCTGATCGCCGATGGCGCGGTGGACCAGCGCCGCCGCGACCGACGAATCCACACCGCCGGAGAGTCCACAGATCACCTGCGCGTCCCCGACCAGTGCGCGGATCTTCGATACTTCATCTTCGATGAACGCACCCGCCGTCCAACCGGGCGTCGCGCCGCATACCTTGAACAGGAAGTTGGCGAGCAGCTCGCGCCCTCGCGGCGTGTGCGCCACTTCGGGGTGGAACTGTACCCCATAGATCGGCCGGGACTCGTGCTCGAACGCCGCGAGGGGATTTCCTTCGCTCGCGGCCGTGACGTGAAAGCCGGGCGGCGCATTCTCGATGTGATCGCCGTGGCTCATCCACACCGTCGCCGTCTCGTTCGGGTCGAATCCCTCGAACAGCGCACTCGGCACGGTGGGGCGGATCTCCGCGCGCCCGTACTCGCGCCGGCCCCCACGCTTCACTTCGCTGCCGAGCACGTGCGCGATCAGCTGCATCCCGTAGCAGACGCCCAGGACGGGCGCGACGTCGAACACCGCCGGATCCGCCGTTGGCGCATTCTCCGCGTAGACGGAGTTCGGGCCGCCGCTGAGGATGATGCCCGTCGGCTTCCAGTCGCGAATCCACTCCACGCTGCGTGTCGGAGGATGGATCTCCGAGTAGACGCGTGCCTCGCGCACGCGGCGCGCGATGAGCTGCGTGAACTGCGATCCGTAGTCGATGATGAGGATTCGGCTGCCAGCCGTCATGTCGTCCAGTGCGCAGGGTCGAGACTGAGGAACTCGACCTGCTTCGTGTCGAGGTCGAGGATCGCGGCCTTCGGCGTCCCGTACAGCCAGCCGCACGCCTCCCCCGGATTGACGATGAGCGTGTCGCCGCGATGCTTCATCTCCTGCTGGTGCGTGAAGCCGTGCACCACGATGCTGTGCCCTTCGATGCTCCGCGGCTGCACGTCGCCGATGTCGTGCACGACGAGGATTCGCTGCGACGCGAGCTCGAAGCTGTGTGGTCCCTCGTACAGCTCGGCGCCGAAGCCCGCCGTCGCCTTGGCAAGCAGTCCCTGGGTGTCGCCGTCGTTCTTGCCGAAGACACCGGCGAGCGACATGCTCGCCTCTTCGATCGGTCGGAGCGCGAACGGCGCGCAGTAGTCGCCGGCGTGGATCAGCATCGCGACTCCCGCCTCCTGCATGATCCGCACGAATTCCGCGATCACCGGAATGCGATCGTGCGTGTCTGCCATCAGTCGCGCTCGCGGAGTGTCACGACCGCGTAGCGCTCGCCTTCCACCAGCACCTCGGCGCCGCGAGGGCGCGTGTTGTAGTTCGACGCCATCACGTAGCCGTAGGCGCCCACGTCGTGAACCGCCAGCAGGTCGCCGGCGGCCGCATCGTCCATCTCCCGGCCGAGAGCGAGGAAGTCGCCGCTCTCGCAGATCGGACCGACGACGTCCGCCGTCATCGACTGGCCATTGGGTCGCACGGACTCGATGCGGTGATAGGCGTCGTAGTGCGAAGGGCGAATGAGCTCCGTCATGCCGGCGTCGGTGATGAGGAAGTCTCGCCCGCCGCTGTGCTTGCGATAGAGCACCCGCGTGAGCAGCACGCCCGCGTTGCCGACGATGAAGCGGCCCGGCTCCGTGAGGAGCGTCAGTCCGGTCGGGACGACGCGCTTGACGAGCGCCTTCGCGAAGCGCCCGAGATCAGGGGACACTTCGTCCGAGTACGAGACGCCGAGCCCGCCGCCGATGTCGAGGTAGCGCAGTGTGTCGATCCCCTCGGCGCGAATCGCGTCGAGGAGCCCCGTCAGCCGCTCCACGCCGTCGACGTACGGGGTGACCTCGGGATTGACGCGCAAGCCGACCCGGGCGGTCGTTCCTTCTTCGCTCGCGATCCGGCCCAGCGCCCGCACCTCGGCCTCGGATTCGGCGTTCACCAGCTTCACGCCGGCCTGCACCGCCTCCCGAAGCTCGCGATCCGTCTTCCCGACACCACCGAACACGATGTCGTCGCCGGTGAAACCGAGGCGCAGGGCTCGGAACAGCTCACCGCCCGAGACGACATCGACGCCGGCGCCCAGCTCTTTCAGGAGCCGGAGCAAACCGGCGTTCGAGTTCGCCTTGAGGGTGTAGTGAATCCGGTGTGGCACGTCCACGAGCGCCTCGTCGAGCCGCACGAAGCGATCACGCACCATCGCCGAGCTGTAGACGTACGTCGGCGTGCCGACCTCGCGCGCGACGCGCTCGAGCGGGACGCCCTCACAGGCGAGCCCACCCTCGGCGCGCGTGAAGCCGGACGTCAGTACGCCTTGGCCCATAGCGCTTCCGCGGTTGCGGGACGCCCGCACTTGAGGCAGGTCGTCGGTGCTTCGGCCGACCGGAACTCCTCGTCCGGGATGCAGCGAATCGTCGCCTTCGTCTCTTCCTTGATCTCCGCCTCACAGGCGCCGCTGCCGCACCAGCCCGCATACACGAACGCGCCCTCCCCGTCCATCAGCTCGCGGAATCGGTCGTACGAGATGCGCTCGCGGACACTATTCGCCTCGCGGCGCTCGAACGCCGTCGCGAGCATCTCGCGCTGGATCGTCGAGAGCGTCTCGGCCACGTCCTCGCCAAGCGTCGACAGCGACACCGGACGCTTGGCGCGCGTGTCGCGCCGCACGAGGACGCCCTGATTGCTGGCGAGATCGCGCGGCCCGAGCTCGAGCCGGAGGGGGATGCCGCGCAGCTCCCACTCATAGTACTTCGCGCCGGGCTTCATCCCCTCGCGCGCATCGACGTGGACCCGAATGCGCTCCGTGCCGCGTCCCGCCCACTCGGCGAGCGACGCGACGATCCGGTTCGCTGCCTCGAGCACGGCCGAGCGCTCCTCGTCGGTCCGATAGATCGGCACGATCACCAGCTCGATCGGCGCGAGGAGTGGAGGAACGCGCAGGCCATTGTCGTCGCCGTGCGTCATCACGAGGCCGCCGACCATCCGCGTGGACACCCCCCAGCTGGTGTTCCACGCGAACTCGATCGACCCGCTCTCCGACTGGAACGTGAGATCGAACGCCTTCGCGAAGTTCTGGCCGAGGTTGTGCGACGTGCCCGCCTGGAGCGCCTTGTTGTCCTGCATCATCGCCTCGCACGAGTACGTGCGCAGCGCGCCGGCGAACCTCTCGGCGTCGGTCTTCTGCCCCGTGATCACCGGCATCGCGATGTACCCTTCCATGAAGTCGCGGTACACGCCGAGCATGCGACGCGCCTCTTCCTCGGCCTCGTCGTGCGTGACGTGCGCGGTGTGCCCCTCCTGCCAGAGGAA
>JAEKKK010000082.1 GCA_019510405.1 Gemmatimonadota bacterium
TGTCTCCTCGCGGACGACGTCGGCACGGGAAAGACGTACGTCGCCCTCGCGACCGCGCGCCACTGGACGCGTGCACTCGTCGTCGTGCCCGCGTCGCTCCGTCCGACGTGGGAGCAGGCGATGCGGCGCGCCGCCGTCTCCTGCGCGACGACGACCCACGAGGCGCTGAGCCGCGGCTCGACCCCCGCCGGCGCGTTCGACGGCATCGTCGTCGACGAGTCGCACCGCTTTCGTCCCGCGTCCAACCGTCACGCCGCGCTCGCTCGGCTCGCGTCGCAGACGCCCCTGCTGCTTTTGTCGGCGACTCCACTCCAGAACCGCACCCGCGAGCTCGCCGCACTCGTGGCGCTGTTCATCGGCGAGGCGGCGTACGCGCTCGACGCGGCGGCGCTCACGCGCTGGATCGTGCGCGCGACGGCGGACGTCGACCGCGCGCTCCCCGCGGTCGCGCCGCCACGCTGGGTGCAGCCGGAGGTGAACGACGGCGACGTCCTCGAGGCGCTCCTCGCCCTCCCGTCGCCCCCGCGCGCCGCCGACGCGGGGGACGGCGGTGCACTGCTTGTGCTCTCGCTCGTGCGCGCGTGGGCATCGAGCCGCGCCGCGCTGCTCGCGACGATCCGCCGCCGTCGGCGTTCGCTCGTCGCGCTGGAACAATGCCACGCCGAGGGCCGCGTGCCGACGACGCGCGAGCTGGCGAGCTGGCAGGGTGGAGACGCCGTGCAGCTCGGCTTTCCCACGATGCTCGCCGCGACACTGACCGACCGCGCGGCGGCCGCGGAGCACGCACGAGCCATCGGAGCCGAGCGTCTTGCGCTCGACGCAGTCGTGCGCGCCATCGATTGCACGCCGGACACTGATGCGGCACGAGTGCGCGCACTGAGCGACGTGCGGAGTCGGCATGGCGATGTCGCCATCCTCGCGTTCAGCGAGCTCGCGAGCACGGTACGCGCCTACTTCGCGGCGATGCGCGCCGAGCGTGGCGTCGCCATGCTCACGGCCGACGAAGCGCGGATCGCGAGCGGCCGCCTCTCGCGCGCCGAGCTGCTCGCGCGTTTCGCGCCCCGCGCGCAAGGCGCGCCGACGCCGCATCCACGCGAGCGCATCACTCTCCTGCTGGCGACCGACCTGCTGTCGGAGGGCGTCAATCTCCAGGATGCCGCCGTGGTGGTGCACCTCGACCTGCCCTGGAATCCGGCGCGCCTCGCGCAGCGTCTGGGCCGCGTCCGCCGGCCTGGCGGCGCGGCCGAAGTGGCGAGCTATCTCATGGCGCCGCCGGCCCGCTCCGCCCTGCTGCTACGCGCCGAGCTGCGGCTGCGCGACAAGCTCGCCCAGGCGGAACGGACGATCGGACGCGGGCTCGACGTGCTCCCCGCGCTGAGCGCCGACGCCGCTCATGCGATGGCCGCGACCGCCCCGCACTCAGCGCAATCCACTGGTTCTCCGCTCGCCATCGCCGAGCTCCGGGGCGAGCTCCATATGCTGCTCGCCCGCTGGCGAGAGCATGCGCACGCCGTCATCCCGAGCGAGCTGTGTAAGTGCAGATCCCTCGACTGCATCGTCACCGCCGTTCGATCGAGCGTAAGGGGCTGGGTCGCCGTGCTCGACGACGGCCGCCTCGTCACATCGCTGCACGGCGAGCAGCGCACCGCCGAGCACGACGAGGCCGTCACCGAGGATGTTGAGGTGCTCCTCGCTGCCCTGCGTCACGCCGACGGCGCCGCGCGCGCGACGAACGATCTCGAGTCCTTCGCCGCATGCCGCCGGCTCGAGCAGTGGATCGAACACGATTGGGCGCGTCGCTCGTGCGCCATCGTGCCGCATGCGTCGCCAGTTCGGCGGCGCATGCAGCGACGCATCGAAGCCGCGCTGCGCGTCGTCCCGCGACACCAGCGGCGTACAGCGCTCTCACTCGCCTCGTCGCTCCGAGCCGCACTCGAGCGCCGGTTCACCCTCGGCGTGGAGCGCGCGCTGGACGAGCTGCCCGACGATCAGGATGGCGCGCGCTGGCTCGCGGGTGCTGCCGCGCTCCTGCCGACACGCCCTTCCCTCCAGGATGGTGTCCGCGCCGCACGCGCTCGTGCGATCATCGTCCTCGGGCCCGACCTCGATGCATAGCGCGGTCTCTCAACGATGCGCGCCGGAGCCGGAGGGTTTCGCGTCCCGCAGCGCGCCGGCCCACCGCGCGATCCGCCCTTTCGGCCCCACCGTCCAGCCGAACGCTTCCGACACGAACGCCACGCTGTTGTACGCCGTCGAGTCCACGCGCGTCCACGTCTTCCCGCCGTCGCGCGACTCGTCCGTCCCGGTGAGCCCGACCGCGACGAGCGCCGGTCCGCGCGTGCCCGGCACGAACGCCACCGCCGAGCGATAGCCCGCGGGAGCGGCCGCGCTGTCGACGAGCGTCCAGGTCGCGCCGCCGTCGCTCGTCAGCGCGACGTTCCGGCCGGCGAGCGACGGCTTCTGGTAATCGCCGCCCGCGATCACGCCATGCTGCGCATCGCGAAACGCGATCGAGAAGATTCCCGCCGACGCGATGCCGGCGCGGAGCGGCGCGTCGCTCACCGTCCACGTGCGACCGCGGTCGGCCGAGTGATACACGCGCGCCGTCGCCGCACCGCCCGACGCGATCCACACGTGCGACGAGCCCCACACCGCGAGACAGGTCCCGCTGGCCGCGAACCCGCCCTCCCCCTCGATCGCGGCGGGGATCCGATCGGCCGGGATCTCCTGCCACGAGTCGCCCCCGTCGTTCGTCGTGAGGACGAGGAAGCGTCCGTCCACCGGATCGCTCATCGCGATCCCGTGCTGCGCGTCCCAGAACTGGATCGCGTCGAGGAAAGTCCCCTTCCGCGTCGCCGACCAGCGCCGAGACCAGCTGCGACCACCGTCGGTGGTGCGATAGATCCGCGACGAATCGGCGATGCTGATCGCGTGCGCCGTCGTGGCCGACGTCGCCGCGATCGCGCGCAGGTCGAGCGCGCCCGCACCCGGAATCGTGTCGTGCGTCCAGTGTGCGCCGGCGTCCGACGTGTGCAACACGGTGCCGCGCTGCCCGCTGGCCCACACCACGCGCGGTGACACCACGCTCAGCCCGCGCAGCTCGACGTCGACCGGGCTCACCTGCACCACCCACTGTGCATGTGCGACGCCTGGTACAGCCGCATACAGAAGTGCGAGCGAGATCACGTAACGCGAGAAACGCATGTATGGGAAACGCATGATCGACGACGGTGCGAGGTGTGGTTGGCGTGGAGTATGCCCTTCCTACCTGCGTGGAGCCAGCAGCGCGTCACACGAGCAAGGGGTCAAGGGACGCGCGTTGCATTGAGCCGGTGCTGCGGATCATTACGACCTCGGAGGACATCCCAATGATGATCGGAGTCGACCGCGAGGCCTTCGCACTGCAGGTGATGAAAGAGTTGCGGCGTTGGCCGGGCGTGGAAGTCCGCCCGCACCTGAATCCGACGTCGCCCGATCCGGACGATGGTGTCGAGTTCCGCCTGTACGGACGCCAGATCGGCCACGTCCACCACGACTGCGCGGTGCATCTCTCGTTCACGCGCGCGCTGAAGCAGATGGTCCTCGAGCAGGGGCTCGCGCTCTCGCTCGAGCAGGCCGGAGGCCGGGGCTGGGTCGCCTTCGTGCCGGAGGTCCTGGCCGACGCGCAGCGCGCCATCTGGCTGCTCCGCCTCAACTACGTCCGCCTGCGCCGGCAGCGCCTCAGCCCCGACGCCGCGGCGGCGTCGTCGGTCCTGCGCGAGCACGAGGGCGCGCTGGGCAACCTGAGCCCGTCGATCGCGGACGCGCTGCAGCGCACGCAGGCCAGGGCGCCGAGACCGTTGCCATCGATGTAAGGCTCGCGCCGGGAGGCGCGGGCTGGTATCCCGCCTCCCAGCGCGGCCCGCGCCTTCGGGCGCACGTCCGGCAGTGGGCGCGACGCGCGCCTACTGCCCGCGGAACACGAAGAACACCGCCCCGCAGATGCACAGCGCCGCCCACAGAAAATCGAGCCGCAGCGGCTGGCGCATGTACAGCACCGCGAACGGCACGAACACGATCAGCGTGATCGCCTCCTGCATGATCTTGAGCTGACCGAGCGAGAGCGCGGTGTAGCCGATCCGGTTGGCCGGCACCTGCAACAGGTACTCGAACAGCGCGATCCCCCAGCTGATGATCGCGGCGATGAACCACGGCCGGTCGCTCAGGTTCTTGAGGTGCGCGTACCAGGCGAAGGTCATGAAGACGTTGGACGCGACGAGCAGGCCGGCCGTGCGCAGGATGACGGGCATTTAGAGGGCTGAGATTGGAGCGGAAGCGAGCTGTTGGTCGGAATGCCGGTGGACGGTTTTTCGGCCGACCTCGGGACATCGAAACTTCCCCGGGCCGGCCGCGAACCGTCAACCGAGAAACCGAAAAACCGCCCGCGAGACGCTACGCCCACCATCCGAAACCGGGACCGCCAGGGCGCCGTACGTCTCCCCGCACCCTCTAGACGGAGTCCGGCACATGTGGACGGTTCTCAAGGCAGTCGCTCTCAGGTTCGCCATCGGACGGACCCTCGGCGGGATGCTCGCCACGCTCTTCCTGCTCATGGTGCCCATCGCCGGCGTCCTCAAGGTCGTCGGGCTGCCGATCCTGATCGTGCTGGGGATCGTCGGTGCACCGCTCTTCCTCCTCCTCGCCGCGATCGGTCTGCCGATCCTGGTCGTCGTCGGCTTCGGCGCCGTCCTGCTCCTCCTGGTCGGCGGCCTCCTCACGCTCGGCCTGATCGCGCTGAAGATCGCCCTGCCGATCATCCTGATCGTCTGGCTCGTGAAGTGGATCTTCGGTCGCAAGAAGGGACCGAGCGCGCCACCCGCCGACCTGGCGCCGGATACGGGGGAAGCCGGTCTGCCCTGAGCGGTGATGCGGGGATGCGGGAATGAGGAGATGCGAAACGACACGGCCTCGGGAAGCAATCGCCTCCCGAGGCCGTTCCGCATCCCCGCATCTCCTCATCCCCGCATTTCCTCACGAGTAGTACCGCCGCATCTGGCCCGCTACCCCGTCCAGATCCGGGAATAGCCGTCGCTCGTCCATCCCGGCCAGGTCCAGCTGGTCGCGCACCATGCTCCGCGCTGCCTGCGGGACGACGAACCGCGTCAGCGCATCCTCCAACCCGTGCTCGGCGAGGAACTCATCGAGCGACTTCGACGTGTCGGAGCAGAGCGTGAACGTCGCCGACTGCGCCGAGATGCGGGCGTCGAGCGTCGGCGGCTCGATCATGCACGCGAACGGCTTGAGGTGGCTCCCCTCGCCGATCATCCGCCACGGCGTGAAGCGGCCGTCGCGCCCCACGAGCCGATGCAGGTCGTCGATCAGCAGCGCCAGCTCGGGGAACCCGAACTGCCGGTGCACCCGCTTCCAGTCCAGCTGCCAGATCACGCGATCTGCCTTCGCGTCGCCCAACGTGGCGAAGTGCGCCGCGACGAGCGGCGAATAGCTCCAGTCGAGCAGCCGCGTGGGCACGCCATGGTGCTGCGCCGCTACGAGCAGCTCCCATTCGTTCGTCGCATGCTGCAGGTGGGGCCGCGAGTAGCGCGCGAAGTTCCGGAGGATGTACTCCTCGAGATCCGTCTTCGTATGCGGCGGGCTCACGCCCCCCAGCCGGTCCAGACTCGTGAGCAGCGTGCGCGCCGCATCCGCCGACCCGTGGTAGACACAGCTGTCCCGCCGGCGGCCGGTGCGCTCGTCCGGCTGCTGCGGAGTCACCCGGTCGATGAGCTCGCCGAGCGAGCTCACCTTCGTTTCACGGAGTGCCATGTCGGCCGAGGAGTACAAGAAGCGTGAAAGCTGTCGCTCCGCTCATGGCGCCGGTGGTTCGACACCATTCACGGGGTCGGCCCGATCGCCGCGATCGGTGTCCGCGAGCGCGGCCGCGCGTCGCGCACGGCGCCGGGCGAGTGACCGGAAGTAGCGCCACCGTACGATCGACATCACGACGAACACGACGGCGAGCGTGATCGCGAGCGGCCAGTCGATGTTGTGCATCGCGGCTCAGAAGCCGATCGACACGCCGAACATCCCGACGTTGTCGTACGCCTTCTGCCCGCTCGCCGCCGTCACGCGGCGGAACCAGCCCGCCCGTCCCCCGACGCCGACGAGAAACATGAGATGCCCCTCGACGCCGACGTACGTCGAGTTCTCCGCCGCCTTCCACGGGTCGTCCGACGTGCGCAGCACCGCCGCACGCAGGTCGTAGCCCTGGCCGAATCGCAGCGAGCGGAAGTAGCCGACCGACAGCTGACCCCCTCTCTGCCCCATCTCGCCCATCGCGATGACGCCGTCATTGCGTCCGCCGTTGAAGTCGAACAGTCCACCCGCGGCGAGTGAGAGCCGCAGCGGCGTGCCGTAGTGGACACCCACCGCCGGTGAGATGCGCACGAAGTGCGTCGTGTCGTCGGCAGTCGTGGCCTGTGCGCCGGCGACCAGCGGCAGGCTGAGAACGAGCAGTGCGGAGAGACCGAATCGGTGCATGTGCAATGCTGTGGTAGTGCGTGCTCCACGTCCAGCGTGAACCGTGAAGCGCAGAGAGTGTTCCTACGACGCGTCGGCGGCTCGGCGACGCGCATCCGCCTGGCGCGTCAGCAGTCCCCCGGCCAGCGCGCCGAGCGGGTTCACGATCGCCAGCGCGAGCGCAAACCATTCGGGCTGGCCCGGACCAGGCGGCACGTGCCGTATCACGGGCCCGAGCGCCGACATCAACAGGATGAGCGCGAGCAGGAAGACGCTGTACGCCGAGTGCCCCGCCGTGATGCGCGCCGTCGCCGCGCCGCCGGCCGCCGCACCCAGCGCGATGATGAGCAGATGGGTGAGATACGTCCAGAACGGCGCGACGTAGTGCTGCGAGTCCTGGCCGCGCATGGCGATGAGCGTGGCGACGGTCACGCCCACGAACACGATCAGCACCGTGATGCCCAGCCCCGCCATCAGACCCAGCACGGGGCGCAGCATCGTCGACGCGGGTGGCGGCGACGGCCGGTCGGGCGCCGTCACCCGAGCACCTGCGCGAGGTGGTGCTCCAGGTGATCGACGTAGTCGCTCATGAAGTACTCGAGCGTCACGGCGCGGTCGCGAGACACCGGCCGGAAGGCGCGCTCGTCGAGGTTGTGCACCGGCCGGATGCGCGCGCGGTCGGCGGAGGAGGTCGCGCACATCACACGCGCCAGATGCCGGTTGTACGTGAGCCACAGCACCACGAGCTCCGGCCAGGGCGACTCCTGGTATCGCTGGCTCGCCACCCACCAATCCTGCTCGTAGCCCTCGACGACGAGATCGTCGCGCGCGCTCATCCGGACGAAGCGCTGGTGGTTGTTGCTCGCCGAGTCGATCAGATGCCCGATGATCTCGCGCGGCGACCACTTGCCCGGCGCGGGCCGCGAGGACGACGCCTCGCGCGCAATCCGCAGCAGCGCGGGCGCGGCACGTCCCACCGCTTCAGTCAGCCGGCGCGCGTGGTCGGGCGCGTCGACAGGCAGCGGAGCGGCGAGTAGCGCATCGAGCGAGAGATCGGCGGAATCGGCCATGCGCAAAGGTGACCGTGGTGCACGCGCGGCGCGAGTGCGAGCTACTCGGCGCCGCGTCGGCTCACGCGCCCGATCTCGACGCCGAGCGCCGCGGCACTCCACGCGAGCAGTGCGGCGAAGAGGAGCGTCACCGCCAGCAGCGCCGCCGCGGGAAGCGTCAGCGTGCGACCCACGACGTCCGCGAGCGCGCCGAACCGCCCACTCGTTCCATCCAGGAGGATCAACACGCTCCACGCGATCACCGCTGCGAGCGCGACGAGCCCCGCGATCCCACGCCGTGTGCAGAGCAGGATGCCCGCCGCCGCCGCAACGAGCGGCACACCCCACCACCCGGCGACCCAGGTCGCTGCGACGAGGAGCGCCGCGACGGCCGTCAGCACACGGAGCATCGTGTCCTCACCGCGTCGGTCGCAGCACGAGCGTGGCCGAGCGCTGCGAGGCCGCGAGCTGGGAGGGATTCATCGGGATGTGCACCGCTTCGAGCGTACCGGCGAGCCACTGCGGCAGCCGGTCGCGATACCGCGCGCTCGCCGGATTTCCCGACTGGCCGCCGGGATACGTGGACCACGCGTGCACCGTCGGGCCGAGCTCCACCACCATGCGCCAGCTCGGGCCCTGCGTGCCGGTGCCGGATGATGGGCTCAACGTGCCCGGGCCACCCTGCACCGGAAGGTCGTGCGCCGAGAGTGCGGGGATCTGGAGTAGATGGTTGATGTTCGCGTGCCGGATCTTTCTCCACTCCCATCCGCTGCCCTCCGGCGCGCCATAGCTGTGTCGTGTCGCGAGGAACGCCGAGACGAGACTCGACGCGAGGATGGCGTCGCGATCCTCCACCGCCGACGTGC
>JAEKKK010000083.1 GCA_019510405.1 Gemmatimonadota bacterium
AGCGTCTTCTAACTCTTTAATTCCCAACAACTTACAAGAGCGGGCGACCGGACTCGAACCGGCGACGTCCAGCTTGGGAAGCTGGCATTCTACCAACTGAATTACGCCCGCAGATCGCCGGCCACCTGCCTCGCGCCGACGTTTCGAATATCACCTTCGGCCGAGATGAGCGGAAGCCCTCGCTGCATCCCTGCACCTCCCCACCGCCCCATCACCGCGCACAAAAAAGCCCCCGCTTTCGCGGAGGCGGAACGGCATCGGATGAAGGACCAGAGAGCCACTGGTCGGATTTGAACCGACGACCGCTCGATTACGAATCGAGTGCTCTACCCCTGAGCTACAGTGGCAACGAACGTCGAGGATGCCCTGGCGCGGATTCGAACCGCGACGCCTTTCGGCACCACCCCCTCAAGATGGCGTGTCTACCAGTTTCACCACCAGGGCTTCGTCCTGCATGTATGCGTGCGTTGATGAGCACGAACACACCAACTCACCAACTCCCAGTTCCAACGGGGCCGACGGGGCTCGAACCCGCGACCTCTCGAGTGACAGTCGAGTGCTCTAACCAAACTGAGCTACGGCCCCTTGCTCGAATCGGGGGCTCTGTGGCAAACCCGCACCGCCACCGAATCCGATCTCCTGCAACCAACACCGCGTGTCACCGCGGAGACCAACTCACCAACTCATCAACTCACACCGTCCCGCCATCGGAGCCGTCCCTACGTATAGCCCGTAGGGGAATCGAACCCCTCTCTGCACCGTGAAAGGGTGCCGTCCTAACCGATAGACGAACGGGCCACGTGCCATAGCGGTAACGGGATTCGAACCCGTGTTCCAGCCTTGAGAGGGCTGTGTCCTAGTCCCCTAGACGATACCGCCGCGTGCCCTTCTCCCTCATCCTCTCAAACAACTCGCCACTGTCCACGCAGGCCCGGAGGGAATCGAACCCCCAACCGCCGGTTTTGGAGACCGGTGCTCTACCAATTGAGCTACGGACCTAAACCGCCTGGCGCCGTGCGTCCATGATGCGAGCCCCTCACTAGCGAGGCGGAGGGGTGGCTGACGGGAATTGAACCCGCAACCCCCGGTGCCACAGACCGGTGCTCTAACCAATTGAGCTACAGCCACCATGTCCCGCCCATCGTGCGCGGAATCCCTGCGTCGCCAGACCGCGGAGAGCTTGGATTGTAATCAGCCGGTCACCCCAAAACAACCGCAGCCGTAACGCAGCTACTTCGCGCGCTCGATGTACTCGCCCGTCGTCGGGTTGACCCGAACCTTGTCGCCCGTCGCGACGAACTCCGGGACGTTCACCGTCACCCCGTTCTCCAGCTTCGCCGGCTTCGTCGACGCCGTCTTCGTCGCCGTCTTCATCACGGGATTCGTCTCGACGATCTCGAGCGTGAGCGAGTTCGGCAGCCGCACGCCGATCGGACGCCCATCATAGAACTCGGCCTGGATCTTCATCCCCGGCTGCATCCACGGCGCGTTGTCCCCCAACGCTTCCTCGTCCATCTCGATCTGGTCGTAGTTGGACGTGTTCATGAAGTGGTACGTCCCCGCCGCGTCGTACATGTACTCCAGCTCGTGCGTCTCCATCGACGCCGGCTCGATCGAATCGGCCGCGCGGAAGCGATGGTCGAAGCTCGACCCGGTGCGAAGGCTCTTGAGCTTGGCCTGCACCATCGCGCGAAGGTTGCCCGGCGTGTGGTGACGGAACTCGACCACCCGGACCGGCTCCCCCTCGAACACGATGACCATGCCGCGGCGGATCTGCGTTGCGGGAACTGCCATAAAAAAGGACCCCGACGTGAATTGGCGTAAAGTAGGACAGCCTTGGAATTTAGCGCCCCAAAGCCACCCCGGCAACTGGCGCGTTTCAATGCACTCGCGCGCCCTCATACCCTTCCAACGCGCTCCCGCTCCGCCACTCCCGCTCCGCCACTCCCGCTCGCCGCAAAGCTGACCGCTGAGCTGACTGCTGTCCGCCCGCCGCTCTCCGCTCGCCGCTGGGCTCAGCTGACCGCTCACCGCTCACCCCTGGCCGCCCTCGGAATAACCCTACCCCTCACCCCGTCTCCTCTACAGTAGGATTTCCGCCCGTCCGTATCGCCCACCGTCGCCGCGCACGCTATACTGGCTGCGGCGACGACGGACCGATCGATTGCCGTCCTCGCACACTCGCTCATGTCCACCAGCCCCCCCGCCGTCGACCCCATCGCCGAGCTTCGCGCACGCTTCGAAGCCGTGGTGATGCCGCATCTGGACCGGCTGCTCGCGTTCGCCATCCGACGCACCGATTCCGTCGCCGATGCCGAAGACGCCGTCCAGGAAGCCTGCATCCGCGCCTGGCTCGGCTTCGCCGACCTCCGCGATGAGGCCAACGCGCGCCCCTGGTTCTACCGCATCCTCCGCACGGTCCTCAGCGACATGCGCGAAAAGTCCGGGCGCCGGCAACAGCTGGTCTACATCACCCGACTCGAGGACGCGCACGAGGAGCTCGTCGGCGGCGAGCACGATGCGCTCTTCAGCGAGGTTGTCTCCCGTCTCGACGGCGAGGCGGTGCATCGCGGCCTCCGCGCCATCCCGGAAGACTTCGCCGCCGCCGTCGAGCTGCACGACATCGATGGCTTCAAGTACGTCGAGATCGCCGAGATCGTCGGGGTACCGATCGGTACGGTGATGAGCCGCATCGCGCGCGGGCGGAAGCTGCTCGCCGGCGCGATCATGGCCGAGCGCGGCGGCGTCGCCGCCGATGCACGCACCACGGAACGCCGTAGTGCGCAGGGAGGCCCGCGATGAGCGACGATCGTTCCAGCCTCGCCAATCGCGCCGTCTCCCCCTCGCCCGAAGAGGCCGCGCGCGAGTCTCGCCACGAAGTGCTCCGTGAGCTGCTCGGGGCCTACGCGGACCGCGAGCTCCCGCCGGAGACCGTCGCCCAGATCGACGCCCATCTCGTCGGCTGCGCCGAGTGCCGTCACAGCCTCGAGGTGCACCACACGCTGCGTGCACGCCTCGCCGTGGAGCCGCCCGCCGCGGCGTCCCCAGCGTTCCGCGCGCGCATCAGCGCCGCCATCGACGCCGCACCCGTCCCGACCGCGCCGCGCATCGCTGCCGACGCGCGGGTCACGCCCGGGCCGCGGATGCTCTGGCTCGTCGCCTCGGGCTGGGTCGTTGCGACGGTCCTCGCGCTCACCCTCGCCGTGACGTCGGGGTCGGCGTCCCGCTTCACCCCCTCCACGCGCGCCCTCGCCGCGCCGGTCCACGACGTCCCGCTGCTTGGCGCCGTCGTCGACGACTACGCCCGGGTCAGCCGCGGCGACCTGCCTGGCCGCGCGCGTGATCTCGACGCCGTGCGTGCCGCCGTCTCCTTCCCGGTCGAGCCGCTGCGCGCCCCGAACCTCCGCCTGCTCGCCGCCTGGACCACCGACGTGCGCGGCGAGCCGGCCGCGGTGCTGGCGTATCGGCTTGATGATCGTCTGCTCGTGCAGTATCTCGTCCCGGAGGATGTGTTCTTCCAACACCCCGCGATCAGGGCTGCTATAGCGGATCATCACCTGCTTCGCGCGGCCGACGGCGACCGCACGGTCGTCGCGTGGCCGGACTCCTCGACGGGCAACGTCCTCGTCGGAAACGTCCCCACGGAGTCGCTCCAGTCCATCTGGCGCTCGGAGAGTACGCGCTGAACTTTCGCCTGCCCCGCGTTTCGCACATTCGTGTCGGACGGCTCCTCGTCGCGATCGCGGTGGCACTGGCAACCGAGCCGGCCGCCGCGTTCGCGCAGACGCCGACGGCGCCGAACGCCCCCGCACCGAGCACGCCGGCACCGAGCACGCCGACACCGAGCGCCCAGCCGCCGAGCGCTCCCGCCACACCAGATTCCCTCTCGCCCGACTCGCTGGCCGCACGGCTGGCACGCGCCGAAGCGGCGATCGCCGCCTTGCGCCAGCAGATGGCGACCGAGTCGCAGACCACGGTGCACACCCGGTCGCGTCTACAGCTCGACCTGACCGGCATGATCATCACCAACGCCTTCTACACGAGCGGGCGCGCCAACAGCGTCGATGTTCCGCTCGTCGCGCTCGCACCGACCGACCCGTCGGCGGAGACGAAGGCCTTCGGCGCCACCGTGCGGCAGACGCGCCTCGGCGGAGTGGTGACGGTCTCGCAGGTGCTCGGCGGAAGCTTCATCGGCGACCTGGAGATCGACTTCTTCGGCGGCGTCTCGAATGGTCCGGGTGATCGCCGGCTCTTCCCCGAGCCACGGCTCCGCACCACCACCGCGACGCTCCACTGGTCGCGCACCGATCTCATGGTCGGCTCCGATGTGCCCCTCGTCTCTCGGCTCACGCCGATCAGCGTCGCGGCGATCGGCATCCCCGAGTTCTCCGGATCGGGCAATCTCTGGAACTGGCTGCCGACCATCCGCCTGAGCCAGCGCGTCGCCACCACGCCTCTTGCGCGTACCACGGTGCGATGGGTCGTGCAGGGCGCCGTCATGACTCCCTTCGCCGGCGCGCAGTATCCCGGCGATCCCGACCTCGAGGACGCTGGAGAACGCGCCGCACGTCCCGCGTTCGAGGGGCGTCTCAGTGCGCGGTGGGGCGACACGACGTCGGCCGGCGGCACCGATGTCGCGATCGGCGATGGCGGCGGCGAGATCGGCGTCGGCGTCCATCACGGCTGGGTGGCGGTGGGCGACGCGCCGCTCCAGAACAGCAATGCCGTCACCGCCGACTGGCGCATCTCGTTCACGCCGCGTGTCGAGCTGCGCGGCGAGTGGTACGCGGGGCGCCTCGTGCGCGGGCTGGGTGGCGGGGGCATCAACCAGGCGTTCGGCAAGCCAATCGGCAACGAGCCTCTCGGCCCACCGATCAACGACCAGGCGGGGTGGGGACAGCTCAACGCGCAGTTCCTCTCCACCCTGCTCGGCGGCGCGGGCTGCGGGCTCGACGTGGTGGACCTCGCCGACCGTCCCGTCCGTACGCGCAACACCGTCTGCTCCACGTACCTGCTCTGGCGCCCGTCGGAGCCGTTCTTCGTCGGCCTCGAGTGGCGCGGCGTGGCGACGAAGTACGACACGGGCGCGACGGGCCACGTGCGTCAGCTCAACCTCGGGATCGGCTTTGAGCTCTGAGGTTCGCAATCGGAGAGGCGCCGCACACATCCTCGCGGCGTTCGCGGCGCTGCTGTGCATCACCGCGGTCGCGGGAGCGCAGGGCGACGTGAGCGGCCAGATCTCCCTCATCGAGCGGCAGGGCGCCGATCGGAGCGACCCGGGAACCGCAGTGGTCTTTCTCGAGGCGCGCGGGCGCGTCGAGCCGCAGGGCGCGCCGCGTCCAGTGCTCCGCCAGACGACGATCGCCATGACGGGCCGCGAGTTCGTGCCCCACGTGCGCACGATCCTCGCCGGCGGCAGCGTCGCGTTTCCCAATCAGGATCCGTTCAGCCACAACGTGTTCTCCAACGCCGAAGCCGGCCCGTTCGACCTCAGTCTGTACCGACGGGGCGTCAGCAGGTCCCAGACGTTCGCACGGCCTGGTATTTACCCCATCTATTGCAACATCCACTCGCGCATGGTGAGCTTCGTCATCGCCGTGCCGAACCCGTACGTGGCCACCGTCGCTGCCGACGGGCGCTTCATGATCGCCAACGTGCCCGCCGGCACGTACGTACTTCATGCATGGCACGAGCACGCGGGCGGACCCGTGACGCGTGAGATCGTGGTGCCCGCGACCGGGCTCCCCGGCCAGCACGTCGTGCTCGACGCGCGCGCGTACGTCGCGGCGCCGCACCTGAACAAGTTCGGCTTGCCCTACGCCGCCACGCGGGCGGATCGTTACTGATGCGGCTCCCCCTCCCCGCGCGCCTTTCGCTCCCTCGCTCCGCCGCGCTGCCCCTCCAGGTGTTCGCGAGCGGCGTCGCGCTCGTGCTGCTCGTGCTCACACTGGTCTTCGTCCTGCTGTCGCGCTGGGTCCAGCGCAACGCCGAGACCGTGGTGCAGCGCGAGCTGGAGCAGTCGGCCGACCTCGTGGCGCAGGTGCTGTCCGGTCGGCAGCGGAGCTTGACGGGGGGAGCCCGTGTCTTCGTGCAGGGGCCGAGCTTCCGCTCCTTCATCGCGGACCGGCGCCAGCAGCAGCAACAGTCGACCCACTTTGCCGACTCGCTGCGCTACGACATCCTCGACCAGACGATCGAGGCGACATCGCAGCTCGACGCCGATTGGGCATTCGTCGTCGACGAGCGAGGCACGCTGCTCGCCAAGAGCGACGAGCCCGACGCCTCCGGCACGGATCTGAGCGGAGTACCGCTCGTTGCCGGCGCGCTTCAAGGCCACGTCACCAATGGCTTCGGCGTGTCGCGCGACTCATTGCTCTTCCAGGCGGTCGCCGTGCCCATCGCCGTCCCGGGCAGCGCGCCGAGTGGAGCCCTCGTCGCCACGAAGGTGGTCGACTCCCTGCTCGCGCGCGACGTGAAGGCGGCTACGTCGGCCGACATCGTGTTCTTCGTGCGCGATGCGCAGGGCGCACGCATCGCCGCGACCTCGTTCACCACTCCGCTCGGAAAGCATCTCGCCTCCAACGTCTCCGACCAACCGCGCTCGCACGCGATCATCGGCAGTACGCGCTACGCCACGCAGGGGGCGGCCGTGACGACGGCGGGCGGCGAGGTGATCGGCGGCTACGTCGTCATGAGCGCGCACGACGCCGCGAGTGCCGAGCTGGCGCAGGTGCGCCGCGCCCTTTTACTCGGTGCAATAGTCGGCCTCGGACTGAGCGCGCTCGCCGCGTACGTCGCCGCCACGCGCTTCGGCCGTCCCGCGCAGGCACTGGCCACCCTTGCCGAGCGCGCGACGCAGGGCGACTACGCGAGCGCCGATCTGATCCCGGCGCACGGTGCCGCGCCGCTCGGCGCGCTCGGCGTGGCCGTGCACGATCTCGCCTCGGAGCTGCGCGACCGCGAGCTGCTCGCCGCAGTGGTCGGCGCGACGGCGGCGACGCTCGCGGGAGCGGAAGCGGCGGTGGCAGTTGCGCCGAGCGTCGCCGTACACCGGCTCGGCGTCGTCGGTGGACGCTCGGCGAGCGCACCCTCGCGCCCCGCGGCACCGACCTCGCCCGCATCGCCGGACGAGCTCCGCGCCGGTGACGTCGTCGCCGAGCGATATCGCATCGAGGAGGTGCTCGGCGCCGGCGAGCTCGGTGTGACGTATCGCGCGCGCGACCGGGTCGGCGGTGCCACCGTCGTGCTCAAGCGCATGCACCCCGCACGCGTCGGCGGTGATCCGGCGGCGCTCGTCGCTGCGCTGCGCGGCGAGCTGAGTGCGGCCAGGCGCCTCGTCCACCGCAACGTCGTCCGCATGTACGACGTCGGCGAAGAGGGGGGCATCCCCTTCGTGACGATGGAGTACGTCGACGGACTGTCGCTCGCCGCGCTCATTCGCGATACCGGTCCACTCGCCGACGACGTCGTGCTGACGATCGCCAAGCAGCTCTGCCGCGCGTTGGCTGCGGCCGAAGCGGAGCATGTCGTCCATGGCCGGCTGACGCCGCGGCAGATCCATCTCGGCTACGACGGCGTGCTGCGCGTCGGCGATTTCGCCCTCGCTGCCGTCGAGCGGCGGATTCGCGAACACGTGGCGGGCTCCGGGCCGGAGCTCACATCGCGTGCGCCGCAGCTCGCCGGCGCCACGGTCGGCGCGCCCGAGTACATGTCGCCCGAGCAACTCATCGGCGAGGCACCCAGCGCGACCGCGGACCTCTACGCGGCGGGCGTCGTGCTCTACGAGTGCGTCACGGGCGCCACCCCCTTCCGCACCGACTCTCCACTCGCGTTCCTCGCGCAGAAGCTCGGCGGCACCGAGACCGCAGGTGCCGATGTGCTGCAGCCGTCACGCCCGTCACGCAACGTCGTCGCGCCGCTGCTGCGCGACCTCATCGCACGCATGATCGCGCCTGAATCGGAGCGCCGCCCTGCCTCGGCCGGCGCGCTGCTCACGGTGATCGAGCGCGCCGGCTGAGTCGTTCGACTACGGCTGCTGCAGCAGCTGCCCGCGAATCTCGCCCCCCGGATTCGCCGCGGTGTGCAGATTGACGTACGCATTGCCCGTCCGCATCAGCACGTCGAGCGAATCGGTCGAGATCGTCGCCGTGTTCGTCGACGTGAACGTGCCCGTGATCGTCCCGCTCGTCCCTGCGCCCGTCGTGTTGAATGGAACGATGACGTTGGCGTTCGCCCCCGCCGCGGCCGGCCCGTGGATGTGCCCTGCGACGACCGGGCCGGACATTCCCGAGAAGTTGATCGTGTAGGTGTAGACCCCTGCCGTCTTGACGATGAGT
>JAEKKK010000084.1 GCA_019510405.1 Gemmatimonadota bacterium
AGAGAACTGCTCTATGCTCTCTGTGCTCTCTGTGCTCTCTGTGAGAAACCGCAGGTGCAGATCCCTCGACTTCGCTCGGGATGACAGCGAGGTGCAGATCCCTCGACTCGCTGCGCTCGCTCGGGATGACAGCGAGGTGCAGATCCCTCGACTCGCTGCGCTCGCTCGGGATGACAGTAGTGGCGCAGCGCCCGTTCGGGATGACGGCGCGCTCGGCATTGCGAGATGCGGGAGTGCGTGCGTACATGAGGCATGAGAATCCCAATGCTCCCGTGTGTTCGCCGCGTGTCGCTCGCGGCCGTGCTTCTCACTCCGTCCGTCGTCCTCGCGCAGCAGGCGCCCGCCGACCACCCATGGCAGAACAATTCGCTCCCGCCGGACCGGCGCGCGGCGCTGCTCCTCGCCGCGATGACGCCGGCGGAGAAGTTCCAGCAGCTCGTCGGCGCGCCGGGCGTCGTGGCGGAGATCCCGACGTGCTATGGCGCGCGCCACGTGCCGGGCGTGCCGCGGCTCGGCATCCCGACCTTTCGCATCACGAACGGGCCGGTTGGGGTCGGGCAGAGCGATTGCGTGCCCACCACGACGCCGAACCTGCCGCGCGCCGCGATGATGAGCACCGCGTCGGCCAAGGCGACCGCGCTACCATCGGGGATGGCCGTTGCCGCGTCGTTCGATCCCGGCGTCGCCGCGCAGTTCGGCGACGTGATCGGCGTCGAGACGCGCAACCACGGGCTGCACGTGCTCGAGGGGCCGGGTGTCAACCTGGCGCGCGTGCCGCAGGGCGGCCGCAACTTCGAGTACTTCGGCGAGGATCCCTTCCTCACCGGGACGATGGCCGTGGCGGAGATCCGCGCGATGCAGAAGCACGGCGTCATCGCGATGGCGAAGCACTTCATCGCCAACGAGCACGAGACCAACCGCACGACCGAGAACGCGATCGTCCCCGACCGGGTGCTGCACGAGCTCTACCTGCTGCCATTCGAGATGGCGGTGCGCGACGGCAAGGTCGCGTCCGTGATGTGCTCGTACAACCGCGTCAACGGCGCGTACATGTGCGAGAACCCAGCGCTGCTCACCGACGTGCTGCGCCGGCAGTGGGGGTTCGACGGCTACGTGCAGTCGGACTTCTTCGCGACGCATTCGACCGCGCCCTCGCTCCTCGCCGGGATGGATCACGAGATGCCGGGCGTGTCCCTCGGCCCGCTCCAGCCGTGGTTCAGCGCGACGCGGCTCCAGGCGGCGCTCGACAAGCATGAGATCACGCCGGCGAACATCGACACGGCGCTGGCGCGCCGGTATCGGCAGATGTTCCGGCTGGGGATCTTCGACCGCGCCGTGGCGACGACGCCGATCGACGTCGCGCGCGACGCGGCCATCGCGCGTTCGATCGGAGAGCAGGCGGCGGTGCTGCTGAAGAACGACGGTGCCCTCCTTCCGCTGGATGCGCGGCGTGTGAAGTCCGTGGCGCTGATCGGCCAGGCCGAGTACGCGACGAAGGCGGTGGCCGGATGCTGCGGCGGAAGCTCGGACGTGATCCCGTTCGCCACCGTGACGCCGCTCGACGGCGTGCGGCAGGTGCTCGCGCAGCTGAAGTCTCCCGCGTCGGCGACGCTGACCGTCGTCGCCGACGACCGGAGCAACCTCGCGGCGGCAGTGGACGCGGCGCGCGCGGCGGATGTCGTGATCGTGCTCGCCGGCACGATCGCCGAAGAGGGGCGCGACCGGCCGAGTATCTCATTGGCCAACGGGCAGGATTCCGTCATCGCCGCCGTCGCCGCGGCGAACCCGCGTACCGTCGTCGTGCTCAAGGACAACGCGTCGACCGTGACGCCGTGGATCGACGCGGTGCCCGCGGTGCTCGAGACCTGGTTTCCCGGGCAGGAGGACGGCGCGATCATGGCGCGACTCCTGTTCGGGCTCGCGACGCCGTCGGGCAAGCTGCCGGTCACGTTCCCCGTTCGTGAATCGGATCTGCCGGCGAGCGACGCGAAGCGCTGGCCCGGCGTGGACACGCTGGGCACCGCGGTGTCGGCGAGTGCGCCCCCACGCTTTCCCTTCGGCTTCGGTCTGTCGTACACGACCTTTGCGCTGACGAACCTCGCCGTGTCGCCGCGCGTCGCGTCGGCCACGACGCCGATCACCGTCTCGGTGCGCGTCACCAACACGGGCAAGCGACGCGGCGCGGAAGTGCCGCAGGTGTATCTCGGTCTGCCGAGCGATGCCGGGGAGCCGCCGAAACGGCTCGTCGCGTTCAGGAAGGTGTGGCTCGAGCCGGGGCAATCGACGACGGTGCGCCTGACGGTCGACCCGCGCGCGGCGAACCATCCATTCGGCGTGTGGGACGAAGCGACGAAGCGGTGGGTCGTGCGCGACGGCTCCTATGTCGTGTCGGTCGGGACGTCGTCGGCGGGCCCATTCCGGACGGACAGCGTACGCGTGCGGGCTCGATGACATCGTCGCGCTGATGAGGTCGTGACCACGCATCGTCGTCGCCAGTCGTTTGTGGCGCGCAACTTTCGTTGCGTTTTCCGACACTGGAGGTAACGATGCGACTCTCGAAGTTCTGGCGAGTGCTGCCGGCGGCGCTCCTGCTGCTCGCGCCCGCTACGCGTGTCGAAGGCCAGGGACTGATCTCGGCCGGCGTCGGTGGTGGATTGTCGATGCCCGTCGGGTCCCTGAGCGACGTGGCCAACCCCGGATGGCGTGCGCTCGGCACGATCAAGGTGGGTGTGCCCCTGGTGCCCGTCGGGTTGCGGCTGGATGCGTCGTACGATCGGTTCGGCTTTCAGCGCACGCCGCTCGGCGCGGCGGGATCGGAAACCGGTTCGCGATCGGTGTTCGCGGGCACGGTGAATGGAACGCTGCGGCTGTCGCCGCTGCCGCTGATCACACCGTATGCGATCGCCGGAATCGGGTCGTATCACACGAGCTGCTCCGGCCCCGCCAGCTGCGAGAGCGAGACGCACGTGGGCTACAACGGGGGGCTCGGTGTGTACTTCGGTGCACTCCTGATCCACGGCTTCGCCGAAGTGCGATACCACTACGTGTCGCTGCCGGGCGGCAGCATGCAGTTCGTGCCGGTGACGGTGGGGCTGTTGTTCTAGGGCGTTCGTCCGAGCAGCGCGTCCGCCGCCGCCGCATCCCGCGCGACCCGCTCCATGATCGGGCAGGCAAAGTCGAACAGGTCGCGCGCACGGATGAGATGCGTGCGCGCGTCGCCTACCCAGCCGCCCTCGTTCGACGTCGCCTTCAGATGTGCGTCGACGAGACGCGCGAAGAAGCGGTCGGGCCAGTTCGGGTGGGCGCCGTTCTCGCTCGTGTCGACCTCCTCCATCCATCGCCACACGCGCGCGCCGTTCTCCAGCACGGGCACCTGATAGCGCGACACGCGCTTGCCCGGGATGTCCGCGACGTGCTCGGCGTAGTGCAGGAAGGTGACGGTGTCGTGGTCGCAGCCGAGCAGGAGGAGCTTCCCGTCGAGCTCGAGGAAGCGCTCGAGCGCCGAGCCGCGCCCGAACGCGTAGTCCCACGGCTGGAGCACGAACAGGTCCTCGGCGCGGCGTCCCCACGCGACGAAGCGTACGACGTGCGGATTCACCCGCGAGCCGGGCCAGGTGCGCAGCAACTCGACGAGCGCGCCGTTGTCACGCGCCGAGCGTGCCGTCTCCGGATCGAACGCGGGCAGCTTCTCGCGCAGCTCGGATTCCTGTGCGGGTGAAAGGTTGCCGCGCCCGATCTCGTCGACGTACTGCGGGCAGCTCGCGTACATCATGAGCGTGCCGGCCGGCGTCAGCACGTCCTTGATCGCGAGGTGGATCTCGTCCGGTCCGCCGGCGATCTCGCCCACGGCGCGAACGGAGGCGTGCACCATCACCGTGTCGCCGGGGGCGAGGCCGAGCGAGCGGAGGTCGGAGGCGAGGCTGGCGCGGTGGTGCATGGAGCCGTTAGTCGGTTGACGGTTTGACGGTAAGCGGCCGGCCTCGGGAAGCATCTGCGCGGGAAGGGGTCAGAGTCGCACTCCGACTCTGACCCCAACCGACAAACCGTTGACCGAGAAACCGAGGAACCGTCTACTGCAGCTGGTCCGTCGGCTCGATCCCGGCGTAGTCGCCCTGCTGGTACACGTTGCCCTTGTAGTGCTGATCGTCGTGGATGCCGATGCTCGACGTGTAGTACGCCCGAACCGTGGCACCCTTCAGCGTGCGATAGAAGCCGCCGATCGACGTATTCGGATTCGCGCGGCGCCGCCGGCGCGAGCCCGGCGTCTCGTCCTCGCTCGACGCCATCTTCGTCACCACGGCGACACGCTGCTCCGGCGTCGACTTGAGGAAGGTCGTGCCGTTCATCTGACGCGAGAGATCCTCGACGGCGCGCAGGCCGTCGTGCCACGCCTTCACGCGCGCCGGGTCGAGCGAATCGGCGAGCATGCGATCGATCTCGCCGGCGACGCGCGCCGCCCGTGCGCCCGGTGACACCTCGTCGGTCGGGATGATGATGTCGCTCAGCTCGTCCACGAGCGCGAACTCCGCCGGCGAGAAGACGCGCGCAGCGAAGTTGTAGCGCGTGGTGAGCGCGGCGAGCGGCCGCGAGTCGAGCAGCGGCAGGACGAGCGCCGCGGCGGTGGCGCCGATCATCTGCCGGCGCGTCATGGTCCAACGTGAGTCGCTCATAGATTCCCCTTCTTCAGCTCGTCCGCGAGATGGTCGCACGAGCGCCAGGCGAGCGCCATGATCGTCCACGTCGGGTTCTGGCACGACGCGTTCACGTGCGAGCTGCCGTCGACGACGAACAGGTTCTTCACGTCGTGCGACTGCTGGAACTGGTTCAGGACGGAGGTCTTGGGATCGTTCCCCATGCGCGACGTGCCGAGCTCGTGGATCGACCAGCCCGGCGTGAGCAGCTCGCGGTCGACGCCGATGATCTCGATCCCCGCCGCCTCGAACATCTCCTTGGCGGTGACGGCCATGTCCTCGGCCATCTTCTTCTCGTTGTCGCCGAAGTTGTAGTCGAACTTGAGGACCGGGATCCCCCACGCGTCCTTCACGTTCGGGTCGATGCTCACCGCATTTTCGTAGCGCGGCAGCACTTCGCCGAAGCCGCCCATGTTGATGAAGGCGCCGGCGTAGTCGCGCACCTCCTTCTTGTAGCCCTTGCCGAACCCGGGGCGATCGGTGCTGTCGGGGAAGATGCCCTTGCCCCCGCTCCCCTCGAAGCCGTAGCCGCGCAGGAATCCAGGCTGCTTGTCCTTGAGATTGCGGAAGCGCGGGACGTAGAAGCCGCCGGGGCGGCCGTCCTCGTTGCCGTGCTCCTTCCCGACGAGCTCCTTCACGAGTCCGGTGACACCGGGACCCATGAGATGCTCGCAGAAGTTGTGGCCGACGTGGTTGCTCGAGTTGCCGATCCCGTTCGGATGCTGCGGCGACTTGGAGAGCAGCAGCAGGCGCGCCGACTCGAGCGTGCTCGCCGCGACGACGACCACCTTCGCCTTCGCCTCGAGCGCCTTGTTCGTCTGGCTGTCGACGAACGCGACGCCATTCGCCTTGCCCGTCTTCTTGTCGACGGTGATCTCGTACGCGGTGGAGTTGGTGCGGAGGGTGAGGTTCCCCGTGTCCATCGCGGGATAGATCAGTCCCGTCGGCGAATCGAAGGCGGCGTGGATGTCGCAGCCGCCAGGCCGGCGACCGCAGGCGCCGCGGCCGAAGCACTTGCTGCGGTACTTGTTCTTCACGCCGTCGGTCGTCACGCCGGCGCGATACGGCGTCGCGACGCGGCCCATCGGCAGGAGCGCCTTGCGCAGCTTGATCTCGCTCTCGTTCATCTTGTGCGAGCGCTGGAACAGGCTGTCGGGCAGATGCGGCAGTCCTTCCTTGTGGCCGGAGATGCCGAGGTAGGTATCGACGCGGTCGTAGTACGGCTCGATGTCGGCGTACGAGATCGGCCAGTCCTCGCCATACCCGTCGTGCGTCTTCCCCTTGAAGTCGTAATCGGAGAGGCGCAGCGCGAGCCGGCCCCAGATGTTCGTCTTGCCGCCGAGGACGCGCGCACGCACCCAGGCGTAGTTGGTGCCGGTGTACGGGTTCTGCTTCTCGTCGACGAGGATGTCCTTCACGTAATCCGAGCCGCCCCATCCACCGACGTACGACCAGACGTGCTTGTACGCGCTGTTCTTCGCGGCGTAGGGTGGCTTGCGGATGTTGTACTCGTTGAGCGACAGGGCGTGCCAACCCGGCGGCGCGTCGCCGCGGCGCGGGTGGTCGTACGGCCACTGCATCGAGCGGAGCTCGGCTTCGACGTTGATCTTCTTGCCTGCTTCGAGGAGCAGGACCTTCAGGCCGTGCGACGTGAGCACGTGCGCGGCCATGCCACCCGCGGCCCCCGACCCGACGACGATGGCGTCGTAGGTCTCGGTGAGGTCGACCTCTTTGGGCTCGGGGGGAGGGGTAAGGACGATCGTCATGGTATGCGACTCCCGGACGGTTGCGACCCGCCTAATAGAAGGGGCGGTACAGGGAGGCGCAATCGCGGATTTGGCTCCCGGGCTCAGCCCGCCGTGACCGCTTCCTTGAGCATCGCCGCGCCGAACGTCGCTTGCCCGAGCGGGGTGCGGAGGGCGAGCTCTCCGGTGCGGAGGCGCGCGTAGAACTGAAGGAGGGTCGGCGTCTCGTCGAGGTGCCGCGGCACGTTGGCGGCCAGGTCGCCGGAGAGATACAGGAACATCGCTCCGCAGAAGACGGCGCCGAGCTGGCGCAGGCCACGAAAGGTCTCCGCCTGGTCCGCCGAGATCCGCGTTCCCTCCTGGCGTGAAAGCAGGTCGAGCGCGGTGGAGTCGTCGAGGCGGAGGAACATGGAGAGCACGGCGAGATCGTAGTACGGATGCGCGAGCCCCGCCGAGTCCCAGTCCACGAGCCAGATCCGAGAGCCGTCCCACAGCACGTTGGTCGGGTTCATGTCGTTGTGGCCGGGCGCACGTCGCGGATCGGCGTCGAGCAGCGCGGCGGCACTGTCGATGCGGGCGACAGCAGGCAGCGCCCACGCGGGGAAACCGGGCTTGGCGACCTGATCGTCCCAGAGCAGGCGCGCGATGGCGACAGGATCGGCGGCCCCGAAGGCCTCCGCCGGCAGGCGATGCAGCCGAGCGAGCGTGTCGACGACACTCGCGATCGCCTGTGGACGTGCCACCGGATCGGCGAGGGCGGTGGAAAGCTGCGCCTCGATCTTCGGCGACACGGTCGCGCGCTCCCCCTCGTCCACCCACGCCAGCGGCGGCGCGATCCCAGCGTCGGCGACCACGCGGAGCTGGGTGATGTAGCGATGCCACTGCTCGCGGTTCGACCTGGCGAGGACGCGCACGACGAACTCCCCCGCGTCGGTGGCGACGTCGTACACCGCGGCACCGGAGAGCCCGTGCGGGAAGGACTTCACCGACAGCACGTTGCCGAAGCGGTAGGCGGGAAGGAGGCGGGCGATGTCGTGGTCGATCACGTCGTGAGCCGGTAGCGGGGACCGTACCGGTGCACCTCGACGGCGACGCCGAACAGGGCGGTCAGCCGCTCCGACGTCAACACCTCCGCTTTCGGCCCGTCGGCGAACACGCGGCCCTCCTTCAGCATGACGACGCGCTCGATCTCCGGGATGATCTCGCTGACGTGGTGCGTCACGAGCACCACGCCGACGCCGGCGCGGGCGAGCGAGGACATCGTGTCGAGCAGCGCCGCGTGCGCCGCGACGTCGAGCGCATTGCCGGGCTCGTCCAACAGCAGCGACTCGGGGTCGTGCACGAGCGCGCGGGCGATGAGCACGCGCTTCGCTTCGCCGGAGGAGAGATGCCACACCGGCACGTCGGCGAGATGCGCCACGCCGAAGCGCGCCAGCAGCGCGTCGGCGCGCTCGCGCTGCGTGGCGTCGGGCGAGTGGTGCCGGAAGATCCGCGTGCTGCTGAAGAAACCCGACAGCACGACGTCACGCCCCGTCGCGTCGCTGGAGCAGGCGGCGAGGAGGTCTGGGGTCACGATGCCGAGTCGCTCGCGCAGCTCGAACACGTTCCACCGGTCGCGGCCGAGGATGCGCACCCCGCTCCCCTCGCGCGCGAGCGGGTAGCACTCGCGCGTGATCGTCTTGATCAGGGTGGACTTGCCGCAGCCGTTGGGGCCGAGGATGCAGACATGCTCCCCGGCGTCGATGGAGAGGGAGACGTCGTCGAGCGCGGGACGCCCGGAGCGATCGAGATCGCGAACGACCGTGACGTGCTCGAGCGCGATGAGCGGTGCGTCGCTCACCGCGAAGACTGCGGGACGGCGAGCACGGCTTCGTAGGCCGGCTTGGGGTGGCGCGCGCGATCGAAGAGCAGGGGATAGTTCGTGCGGCCCGGCACCGGGTAGCCGTTCTTCCACGAGAGCCCGTCGTGCGCGCCCCAGAAGGTGACGCGATCGAGCTTGTCGCGCTTGCGCCAGAAGATGTCGAACAGCTCGACGTAGCGCGCCGTGAGCTGCCGCTGCACGGCGTCGGGCAGCCCGGTTGCGTACGGGTCGAGGAACCTCTTGAACTCCTCGTTCTGCCACTGCGGTTCGGTGAACGACTGTCCGATGACCTGGCCTTCCCTCGTGATCGGCAGGACGTCGACGTCGAGCTCGGTGATCATCACCTTCACCCCTGCGGCGGTGAAGGAATCGATCGCCGCTTCGATGTAGCGTGTCTCGGGGTAGTTCAGCCCCCAGTGTCCCTGCATGCCCACGCCGTCGATGCGGATCCCCTGCTTCTTCAGCATGCGCACGAGGCGCACGATGCCGTCGCGCTTCGCGGGGCGCCACGCGTTGAAGTCGTTGTAGTACAGCTCCGTGTTCGGCGCGTACTGCGCGGCATACCGGAACGCGAGCGTGACGAGCGTGTCGCCGTCGCCGACGCCTTTCACCCACGTCGTCGGGCGGTACGCGCCGTCGTCGCCGATGACTTCGTTGACGACGTCCCACGCATGGATGCGCCCTGCATAGTGGCCGGCCACCGCCTGGATGTGGCTGCGCAGCCGCTCCTTCTGTTGTGCCGGCGTGTTGGGCTTTCCGGTCGTCGAGTCGGTGAAGAACCAGGGGGGCGTCTGGTTGTGCCACACGAGCGTGTGCCCGACGATGAACATCTTCTGTCGCTCGCCGAGCGCGACGAACGCATCGCCGGCGCGGAAGTCGTAGACGCCCGGCTGCGGATTGACGAGCGCCGCCTTGAGGAAGTTGTCGGCGGTGATCGAGTTGAACTCGCGGACGACCAGGGCCTGCGTGGCGGAGTCGGTGCCGAGCGCCGTCGCCGCGTTGATGGCGACGCCGAGCTTGAACGCGCCGCGATAGGCATCCTTCAGCGAGGTGGCCGTGGGACGCGCAGATGGCGACGGCGCAGGATGCGCGCACGCGATGACGGAGAGAGCGGCCGTGGCGAAGGCGAGTAGGCGCATGCGGTCGAGAAAAATTAGCAATGGCGGTCAAGCGAGGGCGACTTGGCGCCGGATAGATTCTGCACCCATGAAGCCCGCGACGCACTCATTCTACACGGACGCCGTCCGCCGCGTGATCGAGCACGTCGTCTCGCACCTCGGCGAGGCGCTCGCGCTCGAGACGCTGGCCGAGCAGGCGTGCCTGTCCCCGTTCCACTTTCACCGTGTTTTCCGCGGCATGGTCGGCGAGACACCGGTGGAGCTCGTGCGACGGCTGCGGCTCGAGCGTGCCGCATGGCGGCTGCTGAATTCGGACGCGCCCGTGACCGCGATCGCCTTCGAGTCGGGTTACGAGACCCACGAGGCGTTCACCCGCGCGTTTCGCGCTGCCTACGCCGATTCGCCATCGGGATTCCGACGACGCGGCACGCTGCGCATCGAGCTCGCCGCGGCGAACGGCGTGCACTTCAGCGTCGATGGGCGTCTCCACCAGTTCATTCCACGCGATTCGGGAGGACGTACGATGCAGGTCGAGATCAAGCAGTATCCGGCGCTCCGCGTCGGCACGGTGCGGCACATTGGTCCCTACATCCAGATCAACGAGGCATTCGCTCGGCTGGGCGAGCTGGCTGCACCGGCGCGGCTGTTCGAGCGGCCGGGCGCGCAGATGGTCGCCCTGTTCTACGACGATCCGGACACGACGCCGGCCGACCAGCTTCGCTCCGACGCCGCGGTGGTCGTGGCGCCCGACGTCGCGCTGCCGGCGGGGCTCGCGGAGCAGCGCATCGCCGCCGGCGATTACGCGTCGACGATGCACATCGGCCCGTACGAGCAGCTCGGCGACAC
>JAEKKK010000322.1 GCA_019510405.1 Gemmatimonadota bacterium
GCGGGATCCAGAACAATCGTCCGGCCAACGGCGCCGGTAATGGCAATCTGAACGGCAACGGCAACCGGAACGGCAACTTCAACGGCAACCGGAACGTCAACGGCAACTGGAACACGAACATCGACGTCGACAACGGGTGGGGTGGCTATTACGGCGGCGGCTGGGGCGCCGCCGCAGCCGGCGCCGCGATCGGTGCCGCCGCCGGTTACGCCTACGGCAACTCGGTGGGCACGGTGGTCTACGCGCTCCCCTCAGGCTGCTCGCAAACGATCATCAACGGCATCTCCTACCAGAACTGCGGTGGAGTGTGGTACGAGCCGAGCTTCTCGGGATCGTCGGTGAGCTACACGGTGGTGAACGCGCCGTGATCGGCGGGGATGCGGGGATGCGGGGATGAGGTGACGCGGACAGAACGACCTCGGGACGCCAACGCATCCCGAGGTCGTTTCGCATCCCCGCATCCCGCATCGCCGCATCTCCGCGTTTCATGGACGATAGGTCAATGGCTCCGCGGCGCGTCGGCGGGAATTCTCCAGTGTGTTGCGCACGAAGCGCGTCTCGCGCTCGGCGCACGGTTCACTGGGAGGCCGGCCCATGTCCTCGAGGGTTCCTCGTCGTGTTCTCGTCGTTCCTGCGGCGCTGCTCGTCGTGTGCGGGCTCGCCCTCGCGTGCGACTCGGCGCCGGTCAATCCAAACAACATCGGCTGGGTCACCACCCTCGTCGACAGCACGCCGCCCGCACTCCAGGACGCGCGCACCTTCGCCGTGCCCGATACGATCGTCGCGCTGAACGGCGGCACCTTGAACCACGCACAGGACAAGGCGATCGCCGCCGAGGTGCGCGCGCAGTTCCTCTCGCTTGGCTGGGTCGAGCGGAGGGACACCACCGGCGTGAAGCCGGACGTCGTGATCGTGATGGGCACCAACACACGCACGGAAGTCGGCATCTCGTACAGCGACTGGTTCCCCGCGTACGGGTGGATCCCGTACTGGGGGACGCCCGCCGATCCGTCGTGGGTGTGGGGTGCGCCCGGGGGCGCGATCGCCTACGTGTACGAGGTGGGCACGCTCGTGCTCACCATGGTCGATCTGCGCGCGCCACGCACGACCACGAAGCGGGTGCCGGTGCTCTGGGTCGCCGCGATCAACGGTGTCCTGTCGGACAACCCCCTGCTGCCGCGCGTGCTGACGGGAATCGACCAGGCGTTCGCGCAATCTCCGTATCTGAGGATCCAATGACGACTCGACGCCGGCTCCTGCTCGCGCAGCTCCTCCTCGTGCTCGGCATCGCGCCGCTCACCGCGCGACGCGCCGAAGCGCAGCAGTCGCTCTCGGAGCCGAGCAACTTCATGAGCCTCACGACCTTCGACGTGTCGGTACCGCTCGGCGACACGAAGCGGTACGTGACGGGCGGGGTCGGACCCGGCCTCGGCTGGGAGGGACGCTGGACCGTGAACGCACACGCGTCGGCGGGGGTGGCGGTCTCGGTCGTCGGCTTCTCACACCACACCACGCAGACGATCGACTTTCCCTCCGGCGCGGCGACGGGCGACCAGCTGCGACAGCTCATGCCGGCGAACCTGCTGGCGACGGGCTTCGTGTATCCGGTTCAGCACAATGGCGTGCGCTGGTACCTCGGCGGCGGTGTCGGCGGGGGGCACATCGATCAGGACTTCAGCCTCGGCACGCAGCAGCTCTCACGGGGTGCGTGGCACCTCGTCGTCGCGCCGGAGATCGGTGCGGAGGTGCGCGCCGGACCCGATCACCTCTTCGTCGGCGTGTTCAGCCTGCGATACAACCTGCCCGTCGCCGCCGGCGATTACCTCGGCGGCGGCTCTCGCAAGTTCCAGTACCTCACGCTGCGGTTCGGCATCGGTGAGGAGTGATGGAGGCATCATGCGCGAGACGATCACCTTCCCGCGTCCTTATCATCGGCCGTTGCGGTCCGCGCTCATGCTCGCGCTGCTCGGTGCCGGACTCCTCGTACTCGGGCTGCCTGGTCCGATCGCGGAGCAGAGCCGCGTCCACGTGGTTCGCGCCGGTGGCGTAGCGGTCGCAAATCGCCAGGCGCAGTAGGGAGGAGCACGTGCATTCGAGGTGGTATCGCCCCGCATCCCCGCATTGATGCTGCTGCGCCAGCCCTCGCTGCTGTTCCGATCGCTGCTGTCGATGCTGGTGCTCGCGCCGCTGCTGGCCGTGGGACTCGCGCGCGGTCTCGAGCTTCCGCGAGCGGTGAAGATTGCCGCGGTGATGCTGGCCGTGTCGCCGGTGCCGCCCTTCCTGCCCAAGAAGGCGATCCGCGCGGGTGGCTCGCAGTCGTACATCATCTCGCTGCTCGCGATATCCGCCGTCGTCTCGATCGTGACGGCCCCCCTTACGATCGGTTTGCTGGACGATCTGTTTGGGATCTGCGCGCGCGTCGCGCCGAAGTTCAGCGCATCGTGGGCGCGGATCGTCGCCGGAGCGGGAAGCATCCTGCTCGCCGCCGTCGTCCTCCCTCAGCTGGTGACGCTCGCTCCCGCGTTCCGTGAGCTCGTCGGGAACGGGACGCTGCTCGCGATCACGGCGTTCAGCCTCTGCACCCTCTACATCGGGCACCTGCTCGGCGGGCCCGTCGAGGAGAACCGGAGCGTGCTCGCCCTGTGCACGGCGACGCGGCACCCGTTCATCGCGATCGCGCTGGTGCAGGCGAACTTCCCTTCGGAGAGGCTGGCCGTGCCGGCGGTGTTCATGGCGCTGATCGTGACGACCATCGCCAGCGTGCCGTACGTGCGGATGCGACAGGCGAGGCAGGCGCGCGCGGTGCCACAGGCGGCGCCGTTGCCGCAGCCCCAATCGCCGCGCTCGACATGACGCATCATCTCGGCGGCGCGTCGGCATTCCGGGAAGCGTTGATCCGCGCGCTCGTGGTGGCCGTGCTCATCATCGTGGGCGCCGTCTTCGCCGGGGTGCCGTCGCAGTGTGCGGCGTCGGCGGCGCACGCCACGCATCTCGATCGGCACTCCTAGCGGGGGACGCACGCGGAAAACGGGCGCGTCCCTTCGTCCAATGGGACGTCCGCCTGCACGGCGTCATCCTGCACGGCGGTGACTGGGCGCCGGCTCGTCGAGCAGGCGCGAGGCGTGGAGAGCACTGCAAGCGCACGGAGCATGGCGGACGTTCTGCGTCCCGCCACGCTCCGATGTGGAACCTCAATGGAGGCAGGTCGATGGCGAAGCGCGGAGCGGGGAGCGGCCCCGGGTCCAACGGCAACGGACACGGCAAGAAGCCGAACGGGAATGCGCAGGCGAAGAAGACGAACGGCAATGGCGTGAAGGCGAAGAAGCCGAACATCCTCATCATCTGGGGCGACGACATCGGCTGGTTCAACATCAGCGCGTACAACATGGGGGTCATGGGGTACCGCACCCCGAACATCGATCGCGTGGCGCGCGAAGGGGCGATCTTCACCGACTGGTATGGGCAGCAGAGCTGCACCGCGGGACGCGCGGCGTTCATCACTGGACAGTCGCCCATCCGCACCGGCCTCACGAAAGTCGGGCTGCCGGGCGCCAAGATCGGGCTCCAGCCCGAGGATCCGACGATCGCGGACGTCCTCAAGCCGCACGGCTACACGACGGGGCAGTTCGGCAAGAACCATCTCGGCGACCGCGACGAGTTCCTGCCGACGGCCCACGGCTTCGACGAGTTCTTCGGCAATCTCTATCACCTGAACGCCGAGCAGGAGCCGGAGAATCCCGACTACCCGAAGAATCCCGAGTTCAAGAAGAAGTACGGCCCAAGGGGCGTACTCCACAGCTGGGCCAACGCGGACGGCACGCAGAAGATCGAGAACACCGGCCCGCTCGACACGAAGCGGATGGAAACGGTGGACGAGGAATTTCTCGACGCGAGCCTGAAGTTCATGGACAAGGCGCACGCCGACGACAAGCCGTTCTTCGTGTGGTTCAACTCGACGCGCATGCACGTCTTCACCCATCTCAAGAAGGAGTCGGTGGGGAAGACGAAGCTGGGCGTGTATCCCGACGGCATGGTCGAGCACGACGGCATGGTCGGCAAGCTGCTCGACAAGCTCGACGAGCTGGGGATCACCGACAATACGATCGTGATGTACTCGACCGACAACGGCGCCGAGGTGCTGAGCTGGCCGGACGGCGGCACGACGCCATTCCGCGGCGAGAAGGACACCAACTTCGAGCGCGGCTGGCGCGTGCCGTGCATGATCCGGTGGCCGGGCGTCATCGAGCCGGGCACCGTGTCGAACGACATGTTCTCGCACACCGACATGCTGCCGACGCTCGCCGCGGCGGCGGGTGAGCCGGACGTCGTCGAGAAGCTCAAGAAGGGCTACAAGGCGGGGAAGAAGACCTTCAAGGTCCACATCGACGGGTACAACCTGATCCCGCGCTGGAAGGGGCAGGCCAAGGAGAACCCCCGTCGCGGCTTCATCTACTGG
>JAEKKK010000323.1 GCA_019510405.1 Gemmatimonadota bacterium
TCCTCTCGTTCGCGCTTCTCGTGCTCCTGCCGCTGGCTACTCTGTTGAGCATCGCGGTCTGGACGATCGCGCGGACGCGCCGCCATCAGCGTCGAGGGACATAGGGTCGCTCGACGCGACCGCGCGTCCCATTCTGCCCCAATCGTCGCATCGGTTCGAATCGTTACGCAGGCGGAGCACAGCCGTTGCACCTGCGCTCGCGCCCGCGGCGCCCCGACCCTACATTCCGCGCCTTCGCCGGCTCGCCTTCGCCGGCTCCGATGCATGCTTGCTGCGCGACGACGTGCGGCGATGCACCGAAGGCTCCCGTTGCAAACTCAGATGCGATTTCCTCGTGTACGCGTTCCCCTCGCGCTGCTCGTCGTTTCCGTCGTCCTGTCGTGCACCGATGCGACGACCGCGCCCCGCCCCGTCACCCCATCGGCGCCGCGCCGATCGTCCGGCATAACGCCTCCCACACTCGTCATCAGTCAGGTGTACGGTGGCGGCGGCAACTCCGGCGCCACACTGAAGAACGACTTCATCGAGCTGTTCAATCCGGGCGGGGCGAGCGTGTCGCTCACCGGAATGAGCGTGCAGTACGCGTCGGCCGCGGGCACGACGTGGCAGGTCACCGCGCTGAGCGGATCGATCCCGCCGGGCGGCTACTATCTCGTGCAGGAAGCGCAAGGCACCGGTGGCACGACGGCGCTGCCGACGCCCGACGCGACGGGCACGATCGCGCTGAGCGCGACGGCGGGGAAGATCGCCCTCGCGTCCTCCACGACGGCGCTCGCCGGCGCCTGTCCCGCCGGCGTCGTCGACGCGGTGAGCTTCGGCACGACGGCGAGCGACTGCGGCGCGAAGACGACGCCGACGCTGAGCAACTCGACGGCCGCGCTCCGTGGCGACGCGGGGTGTGCGTACACGAAGGACCTCTCGGCCGACTTCTCGACGGGCGCGCCTTCACCGAGGAACAGCGCGTCGCCGCTGCACGTCTGTCCGGGAGCGCTGCCGGTCGGTCCGCTCGACCACGTCGTGATCGCCGGCACCACGACCACGTTCACCGGCGGCACGACGCAGCTCACCGCCACACCGCAGGACGCGAACGGACAGACCGTGACGACGGCGGCGACGAGCTGGTCGTCGAGCGATGCGACCGTCGCCACGGTGGATGCGACCGGGCTCGTGACCGGTGTGGCCGCGAGCGCGACACCGGTGACGATCACGGCGACGTCGACCGACAACGGCATCACCACGTCGGCGACCCTCTCGGTCACGGTGACGACGCCCTCGATCAACTGGCTCGACGTCGGCTGGAACACGACGAGCCTGCCGCCGGGATTCCAGGCGAACATGTTCCTCACGGCACGCACGGCGAGCGGCGGCACGATCATCCCCGCGACGTTCACCGTCGAGGCGCTCGACCCGTCGATCGCCGACGTGCTCCCTGCGCCGCACAACGACATCGTCGTCGCAATCGCGGCGTCGACGACGAAGCCGCGCTTCCGGATTACCGCGACGCCGGTCAACGGCGGGACCCCGTACGTCTTCACCACCGGCGCATCGACGTCGATCACGATCGAGGCGCCGACGTCCGCGCCGCTCACGAGCTACTCGCCGAACGACGAGTTCGGCGATCCGACCCCCGCGAGCGCGAACACGCCGAACGATTTCCTCATCACGCGCCCGGAGTACGTGATCTCGTACAACCAGTCGCGCGGTACGCCGAACTGGGTCGCGTACGAGCTGGACAACCGGCAGTTCGGCAGCGAGGACCGCTGCAACTGCTTCACCGCCGACCCGCAGCTTCCGTCGAGCAAGCAGATCCTCACCTCCGACTACACCAACGGCGGATTCGACCGCGGCCACATGGCGCGCTCGGCGGACCGCACGGCGGCGAACGTCGACAACGCGACGACGTTCTACCTCAGCAACATCGTCCCGCAGCAGCCGGACCTGAACCAGGGCGTGTGGGCGCAGTTCGAGAACGCGCTCGGCGATTCGGCGAAGGCGGGCCGCGCCGTCTACATCGTGACGGGCCCGATCTACTCGGCGTCGCACCCGCTCGTCTTCCTCAAGAACGAGGGGAAGATCGCCGTGCCCGACAGCACGTGGAAGGTCGCGCTCATCGGCCCGATGAACGGCGGCGCGCCGTTCTCGCGCGGCACCATCCAGAGCTGGGACGATCTGTCGGGGGTGACGGTGCTGGCGGTCAACATGCCCAACGTCGCCGGAGCTGTCCACCGGCTACGACGTGCTGTCGCTGCTGCAGGCCGGATTCCAGGACGCGCTCGAGGCAGGTGATCGCGCACCGAGCGCGGCGTTCTCGTTCAGCGGGACGCAGCAGGAAGGCTCGGCGATCGCCTTCGATGCGTCGGCGAGCAGCGATCCCGATCTCGGCCGCACCGACCTCGGTCGCGCCGAGAGCCTGAGCTACGCGTGGCAGTTCGGCGACGGCACCACGGCGACCGGTCAGACCGCGAGCCACGCCTACACCAACGACGGCAGCTTCATCGTGACCCTCACGGTGAGCGACGCGTTCGGGTGGCAGAAGACCACGACGCGCACCGTCGCGATCGCCAACGTCGCGCCGGCGGTGTCGCTGAGTGCGACGTCGCCGGTGTCGATCCTGTCGGGGGACGCGGTGAGCGTCGCGGGCAGCTTCACCGATCCGGGGAGCGATGCGCCCTGGCAGTCCGTGCTCGCGTGGGGTGACCGACCACGACGGCGCGAGCGGCGCGCAGTCGCTCGCGGTGAACGTGGCGCGCCGGCCGGTGACGGGTACCGCCACGCCGAGCTCGATCCTGATGACCGATCTGGACGGCGACATCAAGGTGACGCTGTACTCCGACAGCCGCACGGACGTGACGCAGCTCGATCTCTCCACCGTCCGCGTCGGCGGGGTCGGGGCGAGCGCGAAGAAGGTAAAGGTCAAAGAAGATGTGGCCGGACAGAGCATCACGCTGCGATTCGACCGCCAGGCGCTCGTTGACGCGGGCGTGCTCACGTCGGGAATGACGCAGCTCGACCTCGTCGGCGATCTGACGACGGGGATGGAGATCGTCTCACACGTGGCGTTCAGCGCGCGGTGAGGCAGGTGGTGTGCACCGTGTCGTGACGCACGCGGCATGAGCCAGGGCACGAGCTCCGCGAGTCTCTCCCTTCGCCGAAAGTTCGGCGAGGAGAGGCTCGCGGTTCGCGTAGGCGTCCGACAGATTGGTGCCACGCCGGGCCCACCATGAGCTTCGTGATGAAGCGATCACTCCTCGCAGTCATCCTCGTCGGTAGTGTGGCGCTCGCCGTGAACGCGTGCGAGCGTGTGCTCGCGCCAGAGCACAGTGCCATCGGCAACCTTCGGCGTCAGGCGACGAAGGGAGTCGGATCGTTCGTCGGGCGCGTGCGTGCACGCGACGCGCAGCTTCCCTGCTGGCGTTCGCCGCGCGTGGTGCCAGGCGCACGGGTTGAAGTCGGGTTGTGGGACGGGATCCCGGCGTTCTATCGGGACACCGTGTCCCGTCGCCCGCAGGCCACGGCGAAGGATCCCCGCTTTCAAATCCTCGCGTCCTCCGTCACCGACGCCGAGGGGCGGTTCCGGTTCGACAGCATGCCGCGCGGCGTCGCGTACGCGATGCGCGTGATCCCGCCCGACGGATCGTCGTGGAGCGTGGGGTACGGCGAATCGTTGTACGGCGTGCCGAGCGACGAGACGATCGCCGCGTTCCAGGCACAGCGCGAACGTAGCAGGAAGCAGCCCGGCGGCACCAACGGCGACTTTCCGATCCTCTGCCTGCTGCCGCGCGATGCACAGGTTTGAGGCACCCAGATGGCCCGTGTGACCCTCCTGCGATTCAGCGGAGCCGTCAAGCGCGATCCAGCGATCGCCGCATGGCTCGCGGCGCAGCCGCCCGAGCTGCGCGCGCTGGCGGAGCCATGGCTCGCCAGGATGCGGCGTTGCGGCCCCGGGGTGCGAGAGCTGATGCACGACGGTCTTGCGACGGCGTGCGTCGGTGACGCGCCGTTCGCGTACGTCGGCATCTTCAAGGCGCACGTCAGCGTGGGCTTCTTCCAGGGCGCCAGCCTCCCCGATCCCGCACGATTGCTCGCGGGAAGTGGGCGATACATGCGGCACGTGAGGCTCGT